>DATAVM010000197.1:0-26416 GCA_036267775.1 Gemmatimonadales bacterium | reverse complement strand
GTCAGACGCACGATGATATCGCCCGTGTTCTGCTGCGTGGCAAAGAGGCCAAGCTCGGCGCCGAGGCGTCGCGACGTGCCCGCGACTTCCGGCGTTGCGGCAAGTATCGCTTCTGCACTGCGTACCATCCGGTCCGACTCGGCGAGCGCCGTTCCGCCCGGCGTGTAATAGTCGAGCACAAACGCGCCCTCGTCCATCTCGGGCAGGAATCCGGTCCCGACCAGGCGATAGGCGCCAACGCCAGCCGCGACCAGCACCACTGCGGCAGTGAGCGACCACACCGGATGCCGGAGCACCACGGCCAGCGAGCGGGCGTAGCGGTCCGCGAGCGCCGCGATCCAAGCGCCGCGCGGGCGACTGCCACTGGAATCATCCGTGTCAGTCGCCGTGAGGTACTGCTCGCTCAGGAGTGGAATCACCGTAAACGCCAGCAGCAACGAGACCAGCACCGCGATGGTCAGCGTGATCGACAGCGTGTGAAAGAACTGTCCCTCCACACCGGTAAGCAGACCCAGCGGCAGAAAGACCACTACGGTCGTCACGGTGGACGTGGTCACCGGCCAGATCAGCTCCTGCACCGCTTCGCGCACGGCGCGCGAACGGTCGGGTGTCAAATGCAGGTGCCGGACGATGTTTTCCGTGACCACCACCGCATCGTCGATGACCAGGCCGATCGCGATCGCCATCGCACCCAGACTCATCAGGTTGAACGATTGCCCGGCCAGCCACATCACGAACACGGTGAGCAACAATGTGAGCGGAATCGCCGACGCGCTGATGGCGGTGACGCGCGCGTGGCCAAGGAAGAGCAGCAGGATGATGACCGCGAGTGCCGCACCAATGAGCATGGCGTCGCGGACCGAGCGGACGGCATCGCGCACGAGCGTCGCCTGATCGTAGAGCGGCTTGAGGCGCACGCCCGGTGGCAATCTCGGCGTAATGCTCCGCGCAATGGCGGTGATGCTGTCGGCGATGGCGAGCGAATTGCCGCCGACCTGACGGCTCACCGTGATCGAGGCCGCCGGGCGCCCGTCGCCCGCGATGACGCGGGTATGGTCCTCGGTGCCGGGATTGACCGTCGCCAGATCGCGCACGTGCAGCCCGTGTCCCACCACCACATTGCCGATGTCATCTGCCGTGTGCGCTTCGGTGGCGGTGACAATCAGGTACTGGCGGTAGTTGGACGGCATCCGGCCAACCGCACTCACCGTGGTCGACTGCCGGATGGCGTTTGCCAGATCGTCGTAGGTCATCCCACGTGCCGCCAGCCGAACCGGGTCGGCGACCACTTCGATCTCGCGGATATCGCTTCCCATCACATCGACGTGCGCCACGCCCGGTACGCGGGAGAGCAGTGGGCGGATCTGGTAGCGCGCGATGTCATACAGCGTGGCCGGATCGCCGCCTTCGAGATTGTAGGAGAGAATCGGGAAGAGGGAAGGCGTGAGCCGCTCGACTTCCACGGTGATACCATCCGGCAGATCAGGCGTGACCTGGTTGACCCGCGCCTGGACCTGCTGCAGTGCCGCCGCCATGTCGATGTTCGAGGCGAAGGTGACGTTGGTCTCGCTGCCGCCGCGGATCGACCGGGACTGCACGCGAATCACGCCGGGAACGGTGCTCGCCGCCTCTTCGATGGGCCGCGTGACGGCAAAGAGAATCTGCCTGGCACCCAGCGCACTGCCGTTCGCGACGATGGTGATGCGCGAGAAACGCAGCTCCGGGTAGATCGCCGATGGCAGCTGCAGTCCCGCCCAGACGCCCGCAACGCTCAGCAGGCCGACCATCAGATAGACAAATCGCCGCTGCCGCGCCAGACCGTCGAACAGACCACCGCTCACGGAATGACCTTGGCGCTGTCGGCCACGCCAAACGCGCCGTACGTGACCACGCGATCGCCGCGCTCGAGGCCCTTGGTGATTTCGGCCATCGTGTTTGTCTTGCCGCCAACGGTGACCGCTGTTTCATGCGCCACATGGGCGCTGTCGACCACAAACACCTTGAAACCGTCGCCGTCCGGAACGAGGGCTTCGATCGGCACCATCAGGGCGTGTGCGTGCACCGCCGCGGCAATGTCGCCAGTAAGCGTCTCACCGATGCGCAGGTGTCGCGACAGACGGTCCGGGCGCACGCGCACCGCGACGGCCTGCGTGGCGGAATCGACACTCGCGCCAATGTCGACGGCGCTGCCGCTGCCGAGCACCGTGGCGTCGCCGGCGGTGAGCGTCACCCTGTCACCCACATGCAGCTGCGCCACGTCCGCCGGCGCGAGCGAGAAGACCACGTCGAGCATGGTCGGATCGGCGATGGCAATCAGCGGCTGCGACGGGTCGACCGCGCCGCCAATGGTGGCGTTGAGCGTCAAGACCACGCCGTCGAACGGCGACTTGATGGTGGCCAGGTCGCTGGCACGCTGTGCCGCCACCACATCCGCACTGGCCCGCGCCAGGTCGGCGTCCGCCTGCTCCAGGTCGCGGCGCGCCAGAATGCCCTGTGTGACGAGCCGCTGCGCCCGGTCGCGGGCCTGTTGCGCCGTGGCCTGCTCGGCAGTCGCACTGGCGAGGGTCGCCTGAAAGGTGGTTCGCTCGAGTTCAATCAGCGGCTGGCCGCGTGCCACGCGATCGCCTGGCGATACCAGAATGGCTGCGATCCGTGTGGGCGCCGCGGCGCTCAGCTCCGCAAGGTGTCCGGGCCGCACCTGCACCGTGCCGATCGCGTGCACCGTCTCGGTGAACGATCCTGCCGTCACCAGTGCGGTCTTCGCGGCGACCGCTGCGGTCGGCGAAGCGGCATCGTCGCCACCGCCCGCTCCGCCTCCGCGACTGCACGCGAATGCCAGGCTCGCGCCGGCCACAACGATCCAGCGATTGTTCCAGCGACGGTCATTCATGGAGTGGTTCCGGTGGCAGGAATCGCCAGGGTGCGCAGGACTGCGCTTGCGGTGAGCGCCGCGGCGACATCGTCGATGTACTGGCCCACCACATCCCGCGCGGTTCGTGCCGCCTCCAGTACGTTCGCAATCGGCACCGCACCTTCGCGATATGCCGTGAGCGAAAGTGCGGCAACGCGATCGGCGGAGCCGAGGAGCTGTTGATCGCGTGTCACGCGAGCGACGGCAGCGCTGACGTCGCGCGTAGCGTGCGCGACCGCGGTATTGTTGTCCGCGCGTGCGACGGCGAGTTCCGCATCCGCGCTCGCGCGCTCGGCGACCGCTTCCGCGATCGGACCACGGTTGCGATTGAAGATGGGCAGGGGAAGCGCCACGCCGATGGTGGGCAACAGCCCAGGTTCTGCTCCAGTCGGATCGTGTGTGTCGAATCCGAACGTGATACTCGGCGCGCCAAACACATTGCGATGCTGCAGTGTGACGCCAAGGGCCGCTGCGTTGCGATCGGCCGCCGCGGCGGCGACCGCGAGCGGAAAGGCCGTGGCGGGCGGCAATGCCGCACCGCTGCGATCAAACGCGAGCGAATCGGCAAGCACCGGTTGCGGATCGCTTGCGGGCACCCCCATCACTGCCGCGAGGTCGATCAACGCGCTGAGCGCCGCAAGCGAATCGGCCGCGGCCAGATTGGCCTGTTGACCGGCCGCGATCGTGGCGAGTTCCACATCGAGATCGCTCGCGTCACCCGCGTCACGACGCGCGACCGCGATCCGTCGCACGCTGTCGGCCGCCACGGCATTACTTGCCGACAGTCGCGCGTGCGCGGCTGCGGCCAGGGCGCGCGTGTAGGTCGTGTCGGCGTCAAGCGCGACGGTCGCCCGGGCAAGTGCGGAGCGATTGGCCGCTGCGACAATTCCTGCCTGAGCGGCGTCGACGCGCAGCCCGCGCAGCCAGAGGAAATCCACCGGAACCTCCGCCGCGACGTGGTATTGCGGCACGTCCTTGGTGTAGCTCGCAACGACGTTGGGATTGGTCAGCGCGCCGGCAGTGACCCGGCGCGCGGCAGCCGCGCTGGAGTCTGCGACAGCCACGGCGAGACGCGGGGAGTGCGCGAGCGCCGCCGCAACCGCGGCCGCGCGAGTCAGCGGCGCCTGCGCGGTCGCGGCGGTGACGGGCACAGCGAGCCCGAGCAGGCAGAGCCGGCATCGCAGGGAGGGGCGCATGCGGCAAAGCTGCGCCGCACCGCCTGTCAGGCGGATGACACCGTGGTGTCGCGCGCAGTGCGGGGAAAGGTCACGGTCACCGTTGTGCCGACGCCCACTCTGGACGTGACGGCAATTTCTGCCCCGTGAGCGCTGGCGATCCATCGGGCGATGGCAAGCCCCAGCCCAGCGCCGCTTTGCCCGCTGGCATCGCGGGCGGTACGGGTGCGTGCCGGGTCGCCGCGATAGAAGCGCTCAAAGATGTGCGGCAGCTGATCGGCGGTGATGCCGTCGCCGGTGTCGCGCACCACCAGCGTTATGGTGGCATCGGCAGCGCCGACGCCAAGCTCGACGCGCCCGCCGGCCGGCGTGAACTTGACGGCGTTGTCGAGGACGATCATCACGAGTTGTCGCAGGAGTTCAGGATCGCCGGTGATCGGTGCCTCTTCAAAGCGGTCGACCACAAGTGCGACACCTTTGGCGTCGGCCATTGCGCGGGCGGCACTCGCCGCGTCCACGGCGATGTCGTCGAGATAGACCGCTTGCCGTGCGATCGGTCGCTCGCCGGCGTCGGCACGCGCGATGGTGAGCAGGTCTTCGACAATCCGCCCGAGGCGCTGGCTCTCGGCTTCGACGCCGCGAAGTGCCGCCACGTAACCCGGGCCGTCGCGCTCCTGCTGCAACGCGACCTCCGCCTGGCTCCGCAGCACGGTGAGCGGCGTCCGTAGTTCGTGTGCCGCGTCGGCCATGAACCGCCGCATGCGCTCGATGTTGCGTTCGATCGGCGCGGTCGATTGGCGCACGAGCAGCCAGCCGCCGCCGGCCACGAGCACGAGGGCCACGAGTGCGGCGCTGCCGAACGCCACAATCAGCTCGGCATAGCGGTCTTCCAGTTCGATCCGGTCGGCCACCGCCGCCGCAACCATCACCGCGCCGCTCGCCAGCATAAAGCGCTCGGCGTGCAGGCGCAGCGTGCGGTCGTGATGGCCGGGATGATTGAGATTGATCGCGCCGCGCGTCATTGCCGTGAGCGCGGCCGCCGCAATCCACGGATCCGCGCTCGCCGGCTTGACCGCGCGGCCGGTGCTGTCCAGGAGGTACAGCGTGCGCTCGGGAATGTGGAGCTCATCGACCGCGTCGACGACACCGCCCTGAATCCCCGACTCCTGCTCGCGAATCCGCGCCGCATGCTCCAGGTCACCGGTGGCTTCTTCGAGGGAGCGGTCGAGCTGCACGGCCAGACGATGGCGGATGACCAGAAAGAGGCCGCCGCCGAGGAGCAGAAGAATGACGCTGAAGGTGGCGACGTACCAGGCGGTCAGTCGCAGGCGGAGGCGGGTGAGCGGATCGCGCGGCATGGAGGGCCGCTACACGCCAAAGCGGTAGCCTGCACCGCGCAGCGTGTGGATCAATCGTGGCTCGAAGCCGTCGTCGATCTTGCGCCGGAGCCGGCGAACCAGCACTTCGAGCACGTTGGTGAACGGATCGTGATTGTCGTCCCACACCGAGGCGGTGATCGCGGCGCGATCGACCACCTGATCGTGATGCAGCACGAGAAACGAGAGCAGCGCGAATTCCTTGGCGGTCAGCTCGATTGACTGATCCCCACGTTGCACCCGGCGCGCAGAGAGATCGACCGTGAGGTTGGCCACGGTGACGGTGCGGGGGACCAGCTGCGGCTGACGCCGGGCGAGCGCGCGCACGCGAGCGAGCAGTTCACGAAATGCAAAAGGTTTGGTGAGATAGTCGTCGGCACCCACTTCGAGGCCGGTGACGCGGTCGTCCACGGTGTCGCGCGCGGTGAGCATGAGAATCGGCGTGCTGATGTCGCGCCGGCGGAGATCGCGGCACAGATCGAAGCCGGAGCCGCCCGGCAGCATCACGTCGAGCACGATGACGTCGAACGCGCCGGTGGTCGCGCGAAGACGGCCATCGGACATAGTGGTTGCGTGTGTGACCTTGATGGCGTGCTCGCCCAGACCGGTGGCGAGCACCGCGGCCAGTTCCACGTCGTCTTCCACCAGCAGGAGGCGCATGGCAGAAGGTACATCAGGGATTTGTATTCGCGCGAGGAGACCTGAGACCTGAGGTCGTTTTGTCATCCGGAGCGCAGCGAAGGATCTCGCGCTGGCAGACCATGGGACAGTGGTGCTACGCGTCTGCAGTGCGATCCCTGCACCCCGACCCGCCCCGATGGCGCACTGACGCCGCTTCGCACACACCGTCCCATGGTCCGCCCCGTGATTCGTGCCACGGGGCCGTGTCCGGCGGAGCTTCGCGGGGCGAGCACGGCAGCCGACCAGAGGAAGGCGCGGGTGTCTGAGCAGCGCGCCTCTGTCCGGGCCAGCGATCTCTGTGGCGCGGCGCGCGCGAGTTCCGCGCCGACGAGTGGGCGGTCTGGCGTGGTCGCCCCCAGCGCAGTGATCTGCTTTCCTGGCAAATACGCCAACGGCAGGCTTGACGTCGCATTGAGCGCGAGATCCTTCGCTGCGCTCCGGGATGACAAACGTCAGCCCGTGACCGCGACCTGCGCAATACCACTGCGTCAATCGTCGCGCAGCACCGTCAGTTGCGGCCGGTCATCGCCACCGCGCTTGGCGCTTGCACTGTACGAGCCCTTATCGATGATGGGCACGGTCACCGTGCCGAGGCGGTTGGCGCCTTTCATCAGCACGAACGTTTCCGACGAATCCGAAATCGTGATGTAGTCGGTGTGCTGTCCCGGTGCGACGGCCGTGAAAATGTTCGTGCCATTGGCCGAGAGCGATACGGTGTCGGACGGGAGATTGTTGGTGAAGCGCACCTTGGCACTGATCGCGGCTTGATCAGCGCGGTAGGGGGCCATGTTGACTGCGCCCGCGGCTCCCACAGCGAGCGTCACGGCACAGCCAACGAGTGAAGCAGGCGACATTGTTTCCTCCGGCGTAGGTCTTGGGGAGGGGACGCCTCTTTCCTGGCTGCGGGCACACCGCCTGTTGCGGATGCGATACCATCAACGGCTCCGCAGTTCCTCGCCAATCGCGCGCATCGCCGCGAATGTGGCATCAATATCGGCAACGGTCGTACGGTGTGAACAGATCGACAGACGCTGCGTGACCCGGCCGTGAATGCGCGTGGTCATCGCGAAGGCGATCTGGCGCGTCTGCAGTTCGTCGGCGATGCGCTGGTTGAGATCGTCGAGGGCGGCATCGTTGCCGCGCAGGGCGTGCGGCGCATAGCGAAACGCGTAGATGTAGAGATCGGGCTCCGGCTGCACGACTTCAAAGTCCTCGGCGGTCTGCACCAATCGATGCAGGTGCTTGGCGCACGCGATGGTTTGCCGGAAGAACGTGCGATATCCCTCGGCGCCATAGTACCGGAGCGACATCCAGATCTTGAGTGCGCGCCATGTGCGCGAGAGCTGCGGGCCGTAGTCGAAATAGTTGAGCCCGCCATATTCATCGGGGCGCGGCGGCAGCAGATATGTCGCTTGCATCGCGTACGTCTGGCGCATCACGGCGGCGTCGCGTACGAGCAGACAGCCGGCTTCGTAGGGCACGCCGAGCCACTTGTGCGCGTCGAACGAGATCGAGTCGCCGCGCGCCATGCCGCGGAAGCGGTGGGCGAGCTCGGGGAGCATGCCACCGAGCGCACCGCAGGCACCATCGACATGAAACCAGAGCTTGCGGCGCGCGGCGATATCGGCGAGTGCGTCGAGATCGTCGATCGCGCCCACATTGATCGAGCCGCAGTGGCCGACGAGACAGAACGGTGTCATCCCGGCGGCAATGTCGGCGTCGAGCATGCGCTCGAGTGCGGCCAGATCCATGGTGAAGTCGGCGCGCGACGGCACCTGCCGCAATGCCTGCTGGCCCAGGCCGAGGATGTCCATGGCGCGGACGAACGAGACGTGCGTCTCGTGGTCGGCCATGTAGACCGTGAGCGGCGCGGTGCGGCGCTGCACGCCATCGTGCTTGACGTCCCAGTTGGCGGTGGCCACCAGCGCCGTGCGCAGCGCCGCCACATTCGCCATCGTGCCACCGCTCAGCAGCACGCCGCCGCAGTCGGCGTTGTACCCGATCAGCTCGGCGAGCCAGCTGATGGTGCGCCGCTCGATCTCGGTTGCCGCGGGTGACGCGCGCCAGCCACCGAGATTGGCGTTGAGCGCTGCGGCCATCGCCTCGGCGAGCGCGCCGATCTGCGTGCCCGACCCGTTCACGAATCCGAACCAGCGTGCCGAGCCTTGCAGCGAACTGTTGGGGAGAATGCGCTCGGTCCAGTCGGCGAGAATTGCGCTCACGGGTTCGGCGTGCTCTGGCGGCGGTGCCGCAAAGAGTGCGGCGACGTCGGCCGGCTTCTTCGCGGGGAATGCCGGACTCGTCGGGAGCGCATCGAAGTAGTCGGCCAGCAGGTCGATCACCTGGTAGCCCAGCGCCTTGAATTCGGACTTGGGAAGATCGGGATTGACCACGAAGACTCCGGGTGAATGGCAGCCGTGCCGGCCGTGAGAATAATGGTTCCGTCAGAGCCCGGCCACCGGTCGTTGGACGGCGCCGCAAGCGGGTTAGCATTCACGCAATGTCGCCTTCACCGTTGATCGATCTCCAGCCACCAACAGTTGCCGCGGCGCGCAACGCGCGGGAACGGATCGCCGCGATTGCGCTCCGCACACCGCTGCTGCGATGCGCGCGAGCTGACGCAGACGATATCCAGTTCAAGCCGGAGAACCTTCAGCCGATCGGTTCGTTCAAGTTGCGCGGCGCGGCCAACGCGATGTTGAGTGCCGCTCCCGGTGCGCTCGCCGGCGGCGTGTACACGGCGAGCGCGGGGAACATGGCGCAGGGCGTGGCGTGGTGCGCGCGCGCACTGGGTGTCCGTTGCCGGGTGATCGTGCCGGAGCACGCGCCGGCCACGAAGATCGCCGCCATCGAGCGCCTGGGCGGTGCCGTCATCAAGGTGCCCTTCGACGCGTGGTGGCAAACGATGGTGGACCATCAGTACCCGGGGATGACCGGTCTCTTTGTGCATCCCTTTGCCGATGCGGCCGTCATGGCGGGTAACGGCACCATCGCACTGGAGCTCCTGGAAGACGCTCCCGACGCGGACACGGTGTATGTGCCGTGGGGCGGCGGCGGTCTTTGCTGTGGTATCGCGGCCGTGATGAAGGCACTCAAGCCGGGCGTGCGCGTCTGTGCGGTGGAGGTGGAGACGGCGGCACCATTGGCGGCGTCACGAAAGGCCGGCGGTCCGGTGACCATTGCCGCAGTGCGATCCTTTGTCGATGGCATCGGTGGCAAAGGCGTTGCCGCGGAGATGTGGCCGCTTGCCGAATCGCTGGTCGATGATGTGGTGGTGGTGAGCCTTGCCAAGATCGCGGACGCGATCCGGCTGCTGGCGGAACGCAACAGGGTGATCGCGGAGGGTGCCGGCGGAGCGGCCGTCGCGGCGGCATTGCGACACACCGGAACCGGCGCCGTCGCGATCGTGAGTGGCGGAAACATCGATTCCCAGAAACTGGCCGCGATCCTTGATGGCCGACTTCCCGAGGAGCACACATGAGCGCAGCACCCGACGTCGAGTACTTCCCGATTCCCGGCAATTCGCGCCTGCCCTTTTCCGAAGCGGTCCGCGTGGGATCGATGCTCTATCTCGCCGGCCAGATGGGCACCGACGCCAACGGCAAGATCGTGGCGGGCGGCATCGAGAACGAAACACGGCAGGCGCTGGCCAACATGCGCACGGTGCTCGAGCGGCATGGCTCGTCGCTCAACCATGTAGTGCGGATTACGTGCATGCTCGCGGACATGTCCGAGTGGAGCACGATGAACGCGGTCTACGTGACACACTTTCCCGAACATCTTCCCGCCCGCAGCGCATTCGGGGCGAGCGGCCTCGCGCTCGGCGGGCGAGTCGAATTCGAGTGCACCGCAACCGTGGGGCAAGTATGAACGGTCCGATTCCGTCCAGCTGGAGCTATCGCCTCCTCGGCCTGCTGCGAATCGTTGCGGCGGCCATGTTCCTTGTCCACGGCACCTCGAAGTGGTTCGACGTGCCGGCCATGGCAGGCATGCCGCTGCCGGTTTCGACATTGCCCGGTGTGGCGGGCGTGATCGAATCGGTCGGCGGTGCGCTGATGCTGTTCGGGTTTCTTGTTCGACCGGTCGCGTTTGTGCTCGCCGGCGAAATGGCGGTAGCGTACTTTCTGCAACACGCGCCGCACGGCTGGATTCCGCTGCTCAACAAGGGCGAGCCCGCGGTTCTCTACTGTTTCATCTGGCTCTATATCGCGGCCGCAGGCCCGGGTGCATGGAGCATTGACGCGCTTCGCATGCGGCGTTCGCGCACGTGACCAAGGACAATGCACCCCGCGACGCGACCCGTCTGGGTGGTACGGCGCGAGCCCGGGGCAATCCCCACGCCGCGGTCGCCCGCGAGCTCGGTCGCCGGCACGAGCGCCTCGGCCGGCTATGCGCGGTCGTCCATCCGATCGAGCGCGTGATTCCCGACGAGCGGCCGCTCTCGCATCTGGTGGTGCGCACTGTCGTCGGGCAACTCGTGTCGACCGCCGCGGCTCGGAGCATCATGGCCCGCCTGATCGAGGCGCACGGCGACGTCGACGGCATCATTGCCTGGGCGATGGTCACCCCGGAGGACGCGCCGCCGCTGCACAGTCTGTCTCGTGCCAAGCGGAAGGCGATTGCTCACTGGGGCCGGTTTGTGGCCGAGGGCGGCGATCCTCGTGAGCGCTGGAGCGGTCTCCCGGCCGAGGCGTTGCTGGCCGAGATCATGGCGTTGCGCGGCCTGGGACGCTGGAGTGCCCAGATGATCGCCATTTTTGGCTTTGGCCATCCGGAGATCTGGCCGGACGGGGACGCCGGCGTGGCGCGGGCGGCCCGGATCGTCTTCAAGGGGATGCGGGCGGCCACGGTCCGGAAGCTGATTGCCGGCCACGAGACGCATGTGGCGCTCTGCTGCTGGGCGCTGCTCGACGGGGGACGGCTGGAGGAGTTTGCCGCCTCGCGTTAACTTCCGTGGGTCAATTGCCAGCCCCGGAGTGGTCCATGCCCCCGCATCATATTCCAGAATACGGCTACATCGTCGGCCTCATCGCCGTCTTTATCGGCGCGTTTCTGATCGCCCATCTCGTGGCCCGGGCGAACGGGTATCAGGAGAAGTAGCTTCGGCAGTACCGCTGTACCTCCTCGTTCAACGTCTCCTGCGACTTCCCGGCGCCGCGTAGCATCTCCTGCGGGTGGGCCTCATCAACCCCGGGCCTTGTTCAGCCTTGACTGAGGGCAAGCCGTATACTCTCTGAACCCGAGACGGCGAGATGAGCGAACCCGGTGACTGACAAGCTGTTAGACGATCTGAAGCACGCGCTGGGGGACGCCTACACCATCGAGCGCGAGTTGACCGGCGGCGGCATGAGCCGCGTGTTTGTCGCCCGGGAATACGCGCTTGGCCGTGAGGTCGTCATCAAGGTGCTGCCGCCGGACCTGGCGGCGGGCGTGAACCGCGAGCGGTTCCGTCGTGAAGTCCAGCTCGCCGCGCGTCTGTCGCATCCCTACATCGTCCCGTTGTTGAGTGCCGGAGAGTCCGGTGAACTCCTGTGGTTCACCATGCCCTTCATTCCGGGCGAGTCGCTGCGGACCCGGCTGCAGCGCAACGGGCCGCTGCCGCTGCCCGAAGTGGTGCGCCTGCTGCGCGACGTGGTGGAAGCGCTTGCCTACGCCCATTCGCGCGGCGTGATCCACCGCGACATCAAGCCGGGCAACATCCTGTCCGATGGCCAGCACGCGCTCGTCACCGACTTTGGCGTGGCCAAGGCATTGAGCGCCGCGTTGCCGATTGGCCCGGGTCATACCACGTCCGGAATGGCGATCGGCACGCCCGCGTACATGGCGCCGGAACAACTCGCCGCCGATCCCGCGGCCGATCATCGCGTCGATATCTACGCGGTCGGTCTGCTCGCCTACGAACTGCTAAGCGGCGCGAGTCCGTTTTCGGAAAAGTCGCCGACGGCGACAATGACAGCACAGCTCACGCGTCTTCCTGAGCCACTGCACCAGCTCCAGCCAAATATTCCCACGGCGTTTTCGGACCTGGTGCAGCATTGCCTGGCCAAGTCGCCGGACGAGCGTCCGCAGACCGCAACCGCGGTGCTCGCCGAGCTGGACCGCGTGTCCGGAGCGCTCGCTGCGGCGGCGCATCGCGACGAACACGGCGAAGGATCGGCGGTGCGCCGCGCGTCCGCATGGCCACTGATCCTCGCGACGCTCGGTGTCGTTGCGCTGGTGGGCGCAGGGGTGTGGTACTCCGGTCGCGGCAGTGCCAAGGGTCTGCCGGCCAAGCCGGAGACGGTCACTGTGCGCGTTGGCGGCGATGTGGGCGAACAGCCGCTCAAGTTGCCGGCCAAACCCATGACGCACGCCGATTCGCTCAAGATCGCAGAGGCGTTGCGCGACGAGTTGCAGGAACTCGACTCGATCGAAGCCAAACCCGCGGCATCGATTCCCTCAACACCAGTAGCTCCGGTGGCGCCCGCCCGCGACCTTGGCGCGCAGTTCGCGCAGGTCGACTCGATTGCCCGGGCTCGCTACCGCGCGTATACCATGAACATCCCGACCGTGCCGACGATGCGGCCCGGCGCCGATATCATGACCGCCGCGCCGGATACGAGCGGGCCGCGGCGAGTGATGGTGCTTTCATTTCATCGCGGACCTGATACGGACTCGTCGCTCGGACACATCGAGCAGGATGTCATCAACGATCTTACCGATCGTCTGCACCGCGCGGGTGTGTGGACGGTGCTGACGCGTGATTCGCTGCGCAATCCCGGCGCCGGTGGGAATCCGCTCGGCAATGTTGCGATCCTGGTGAGTGTGTCGCTGCAGAAGGGCCCGACGGATTCGGTGGAACTGCGGATCGATCTCCGGAATCTGCAGGCGCGCTCGCAATTCGGCTTTCGTGTGCTGACGAGCCCTCCGATCTACCGGCCGACGTCGGCGCAGCAGTTTGGGCGCACGGTGCGGGATGCCTCGCGTGTGCTCGAAGATCTGCGCGAACTGCCGGCGGGAAGTCCGTGGCCGCTCGATCAAGGACGCGGGCGCGGTCCCAATCGCGGACCAGCCGGGCCGGACCTGCGCGGCGGCGGTCCTTACGTGCCGCCGCACGCCGATTCGCTGGCGCATCGCGCCGGGCGGCGCGGCGCGCACGACTCACTGCCGCGCTGAGCGTCTACGGCAGCACCAGAAGTCCCACCCGTCCGCCAAATCCATCTGCGGTCGCCGGCAATCCGGGTGGCGCCTGCCACGCGCCACCGTCGTGCCGCAGATTGATGCGATAGACGCCGGGCACGGCAGCGAGCGTGACCTCCCAGCGGCCATCGGCACGATGGAAGAGCGCCAGCGGCCGCCAATCGGTTGCATCGCTGGCGATGGCGGCGTCGCGCCGCACATCGGGAAGGGTAAAGACCAGCTGCACCAGGGTTCGGGACTGGCGCTGCACGTCGACCCGTGCTTCCGGCGCGTCGTCCGCGGGCCGCACCGCGTGCCGCGGAGTCGACAGACGCAGGCCGACGGTCGTCGAACGTTGGCCGCGCAGACCGAGGAGCTCGTCGGACAACATGCGCCCGGATGTGACCGTGAGGCCGACCGTCGCCGTGACGCGCAGCGTGCCTGCAAGCGTCCACCATGTCTCGCCCTGTGGAGTGAAACCGAGTCGCTGACCCGCCTCGGCGCGCAGCGAAAGCGCGCCGCGCGACCATGAGGTGCTCAGCGCGAGGTCGTGCAGATCGTGCTGCGTGTGGCGCCAGGTGGTGTCGTAATTCTCATGAATGCTGATGCCGCCCGGCGGACGCGGCTCTGAATCGGGCACGGCAATCGTATCGACGACGAGCTCCGTGGTAAGTGTGCTGTCGGCGGCGGTGGTGCCACGCCACGCGGCACTGAAGCGAAAGCCCGCCAGCCGGAATTCCGCCCCCGCGGAATGTCCGGCCCAGATATTCTGTGGCGAGCCACCCCACGCCACGCCGCCGCGCAGCGCTCCAAAGAAGGTCCACGCGCCGCTCCGGTGCGTGAGCTGCGCCCGCACTCCGGCCGCGTTGGTCCACGCTGTGCCGATGTCGCGGGCCGACGCGAAAGTCGGTCCGCCATCGAGTTGCCATCCGTGCCGGACAATGGCGTAGCGCAGATCGCCGGCCACGCCACCGGCGGCGCCGAGTCCGGCGTGATCCGATGTGGCACCGCTGATGTTCAGGGCGAGCGCGCCGAGTGGCTGGGCGATGCTGCCGGCCATCGCGGAGATCGCGCCCGCCGGCATGTGATCGAGCTGCGCCTGACCGCCGCCGGTGGAGAGTGTCCACAGCGATTCGTCGGATGAGTCGTCCGGATCGTCGCGCGGCGAATCGTGGTTGATGTCGGTGGGCGCCAGTTTCAGATAGTCGGCATCGGCGGCGCGATGTCGCGCGAGATCGGCGATGCGATTCCACGCGCGATCGGGTGCGGCGCCGCGGGCGATGAGATCGAGATAGGCGTCCAGTGGCGTGGTCAGTGTCTGGCCCGCGCGCAGGCGACGCAATTCCACCAGGCGCGCCACCGGTACACCGGCCTCGACCGCGCCGGCGGCCGTGGTCACTTCGGCGTTGCCGGCTTCCGGCCCCAACGTGGCGCGCGCCGATTGCAGCGCGCCGTGCAGGCGAGACAGTGCCAGCACAATGCGATCGGGGCTCACGCCCTTGGTACTGCCCTCGAGGGCGCGCAGCACGAGCGGGTCGCTCGGCAGCCCCTCGCGCTGCGCACTGTCGATCACCGCGTTGATCCGCGCGGCGACCTCTGCCGGAAAGCGCGCCGCGATGCGCGGGTCCTGTGCGACCGCTGGTGTGGCGAGCCAGCAGAGCAGAACGAGCCAGCGGATCATCCGGTTACCTCGCAGCCACGGTGAGCACGGACGTCGGGCGGCCAAAGTCATCGAGCGCGGGTGCTGCGTGACTGTCCGCACGCCATTCGGCGTTGTCGACAAGATAGGCAAAGCGGTAGCGTCCCGGCGGCAGGTGGAGGGTAACGTGCCACTCTCCCGTCGCGGCGTGGGTCAGGTGCACGCGATCGGTGCGCCAGTCGGTGAAATCGCCGACGAGCGCTACGCTTCGGCCGTGCGGCGCGTCGAGTGCAAAGGTGACCGCGCGCTCGCCGGTCCGGTCGCGGCCCAGGATCAGCGCGATCCCCAGCGTGAGGAGGAGTGCAGCCCCACCGGTCGCGCGCGCGAGCCGGCGTCGGCGCTGGCGATGCCGGGCGCGCCCTTCCAGTCCGCGTGCGACGGCCACGGGTTGGCGCAGCGTGTCGACCACGCCACGCAAGGCATCGGGCAACGGTTCATCGTTCATTGGCGGAGCTCTCCAAGTTGCGCTCGCAGCTGTTCGCACGCGCGGGCGGCGCGCATCTTCAGCGCCGAGATACCGGCGCCGCTCACCGCGGCAATTTCTTCGTAGGACATTCCTTCGACATATCTCAGCAGAAAGGCCTCGCGGAGCCGCGGCGACAGCATGGCGAGTGCCCGGTCGATCTCTTCGCGCCATTCCGATGCATCGGTATCCGGTGTGATGGCGGCCGCGGCCATCGCGTGATCCGCGGCGACACCGGTGACAAACGGCCACCAGCGCCGCTGGCGCGACCGGCACCGGTTGACGGTGATGCGGAAGAGCCAGTTGGCCAGCTGGTTGGGCCGGGTGCCCCGACGAACCGCCCGTTCCGCCCGGAGAAACACATCCTGCAACACCTCGTCGGCGTCGGCGGTGGAGCGAAGGGAGTGGCTGGCATAACGCATGAGTCGCGGTCCGTAGCGTGCGATCACGGCTTCAAGCGCGCCGGCATCACCCCGGGCCAGTTGATCGACCAGAGCCGCATCGGTGGGCGTCACCTCTCAAGGACCTCGCGCGCCGCCGCGGCGTCACATCGGACCGGCAATGTGACCACGGCCGGGGTGACGGCGTCCTTGAAGTGAAGCCAGGGACCGGGCACTATCCTTCACTACTCCTGTTCGAGGACCACCATGTCGTTTCGATCCACGATCCTTCTGACACTTGTCGCAGCGGTTGCCGCGTGCTCCGGGACCGCAACCATTCCAGCCCCGGGGGGCGGCACTGGGACCGCCAATCTGTCTGTGGTTAACGCCCTGGTCGCGGGAAGCGGCATCCAGGTCAAACTTGACCAGGCAGCGGTGACCCTGCCAGCAACGGGCGAGGCAGCGCAACTGTCGGTCAGCGCGGGCACGCACCAGTTGGTGTTGCTCTCCTCCGCCGGTCACAGCTATGGCACCGTGTCGTTCTCGATTTCGGCCGACAGCTCGCGGACTGTGGTTGTCAGCGGCGGCCTGGACACGGCTGTGGTGACGGTGGCGGCCGACACGGCGACCGCCACGCCGCTGACCGGCCACATTCTGCTGGTCAATTCCGCGCCGGGTGTGGGGCCGTTCGATGTGTATGTGTATCGCGCGAACGTCGACAGCACGCTGCATTTTGGCGGATTCAGCTTCAGCTCGGGGACGCAGCCCGGCTCGCCGTACCGTTGGAGTTTCCCGTTCAATCCCGGGACCTACACCTTTGATGTAACCGCGCCGGGATCGACCACTCCGCTTGCCTCCGCGGTGCTCACGCTTGCCACCGCCGACGAATGGACCGTCGTGCTGACGCAGGCGGGCAGCGGCAGTCTGGCACTGACCGCCACCAAGCAGTAGCGCTACTGGTCCAGAATCATCGCGAACATGAGCGGCGCCACGATGCTGGCGTCGCTCTCGATGATGAACTTGGGTGTGTCGATGGCGAGCTTGCCCCAGGTGATCTTTTCATTGGGTACCGCGCCGGAATACGAGCCGTAACTCGTGGTCGAATCGGAGATCTGGCAGAAGTACGCCCACACCGGAATGTGGTCGCGCTGCAGATCCTGGTGAAGCATTGGCACCACGCAGATCGGGAAGTCGCCGGCGATGCCGCCGCCAATCTGGAAGAATCCGATGCCGGCGCCGTCGCTGTTGGCCGTGTACCACTCGGCGAGCGTCATCATGAACTCGATGCCGGTGCGCACGGTGTGGACGTTCTTGACATCACCCGAGATGCAGTGGCCCGCGAACATGTTGCCAAGGGTCGAGTCTTCCCATCCCGGTACCCAGATGGGAAGATTCCGCTCGCATGCGGCAAGCATCCATGAGTCCTTCGGATCGATCTGATAGTACTGGTTGAGTTTGCCGCTGCGCAGCACGCGATAGAAGAACTCATGCGGAAAGTACCGCTCGCCGGCGCGGTCGGCGGCGACCCACTCATCGAGCACCGCGCTCTCGAGCCGGCGCATCGCCTCCATCTCGGGAATACAGGTGTCGGTCACACGATTCATGTGCCGTGCGAGCAGATCCGCTTCATCGGCCGGCGTCAGGTCGCGGTAGTGCGGCACTCGCTCGTAATAATCGTGGGCCACCAGATTGAAAATGTCCTCTTCGAGATTGGCGCCGGTGCAGGTGATGGCGGCGACCTTGTCGCGCCGGATCATCTCCGCCAGCGACAGTCCGAGCTCCGCGGTGCTCATCGCGCCGGCCAGTGTCACCATCATTCGCCCGCCTCGCGCGAGATGGGCGCGATAACCGTCGGCGGCGTCGACGAGTGCCGCGGCGTTGAAGTGACGATAGTGGTGACGGACGAACTGGGTGATCGGGCCGGTGGCGGTCATCGAAAGATCCATTGTTGCGGTGATTTGACGCGGGCAAACATAGGACGGACCGCTGGTCGCCGCCACGCGGAGTGCATCGCGCGGATCAGCGGACCGAGCGCTCCGCGGCGGCGATGCGCTCGGTCCAGACGCGAGTCAGCCGCCAACGCATTCCCTCGAGCTCAAAGGTGTAGATCCCGGCCGCCGAGTCGGGCACACCGGCCGCACGGACGTGGATGTCGACTCGCCCAGGGGACTGGAACTGGACGCTGGTGCTGGGCCGAAGATCTGGTGGCGCGGCGCCCGGACTTGGCCGGCCGTTGGCTTCGAGCGGAACGGCCGTGCCCATCTGCGTGACCATCTGGCCGAGCCCTTCCGGCGTCATCGCGGCATTCACCATGACCGTGACCAGGCTGGCCTGCTGCTGCGGTGAGATCGGCGGCGTGGGCGGATGACTCGCGAGTCCGGCGGCGAAGTCGAGGGTGAAGTGGCTTCGCAGCGCGTTGTAGTCGACCAGCTTTTCGAGGCCGGTGTTGTCGCCGGTGGCCAGCAGACGGAGAAAGTTGGCATAGGCGCGGCGCGGTGCGACGATGTACGCCACAACACCGAGTACGACGGCGAGCGTCAGGAGCCAGGTGAGCGGCGAACGGCGGACGACGGTCAAGCGGGTCAAGGGGTGGTTTCCGGCAGCAGGATGAATCGCGCCACGCGCGCCGGGTCCAGGTAGCGGCGGGCCGCGTCACGCACCATCGCGGGAGTGAGCGCGTCGAGGCGCTTGTCCCAGAACAGAATATCGCCGAGCGGCCGGCCGTGCTCCTCACCGTCGGGAGCAGCGTAATTGCTGAGCTCGCTCATCCACCACTCATTGGTCTTCACGGCGACCTCGAGTTCACGGCGCGTCTGCGCCACGAACTTCTGCAATTCATCCGCGGTCGGGCCCACGGTTCTGAGCGAGTCGATCAGCGGCTGCGCGGCCTGCCACAGCGTGTCGCTTTGCGCCGGCGTTGATTGGAACTGTATTGCGGTCGTGTAGCTCGCGCGCGGAATCGACCCGATGCGAGCGTTTACGGTGACCGAATACGTGGCGCCCATCGCCTGCCGCAGCCGATCGAGCAAGCGCTGCTGCAGAATCTCCGCGACCGCGGCCGCCGCGACCTGTTCCTCGGGGCCCGTCGTGGACGGCACGCCACTGTACGCCACCACCTGCTGGACCACCGGCTCCTTTCCCTTGTGCACGATCTTCGTGATCGCACCATCGGGCGGCAGCGGCTCGACGTTGCGCCACGCGGTGTGCGTTCCGGTGGATGGCAGCGCCCCGAGCCACTGCGTCACCAGCGGACGCAGCGAGTCGAGCGACACGGCGCCCACAACGACGAAGACATCGTGACTGAAATCGCTGAACCAGTCACGATAGATCGCCATCGCGCGACGCGAGTCGATCGCGTCGAAGCGCTCGACGGTGAGTGGCAACGCGCGCGGCGAGTGCTGGCTCATCGTGGCGCTTACGGTATCCTGCAACGCGGTGGCCGGCGCCAGGCCGCGGTTCACCAGGTTGGAGCGCACCGCGAGCCGGAAGGCCGCGATGGCCGTCGAGTCGTAGCGCGGCTCCATGGCGTTGAGCCAGAGCAACTGGAAGGCGGTTGCGAGATCCTTGGGCGACGCTTCGGCAAAGAGTCCCTGGCTGGTCTCGTCGACCGATGCGCCAGCCTGCGCGACTGTTCCGGCCAGACGCTTGGTGAGCGCCTGCGCATCGAACGCGCCCACGCCGCCCACCCGCACCAGCGTGGTCGCCAGCTCGGCGTTGAGCAGATCGGTGTCGGATGCGAGCGAGAATCCGCCGGGTCCGTCGCCGGCGATGTAGATCTGGTCGGCCTTGAAATCGGTCGGCTTGATCAGGACACGGATGCCGTTGGACAACTGCCACTGGGTGACACCGACGTCGGTGTATGTCGTTTCCGCCACGATGCGTCCCGGCGCGGGCGGCGATGCGACGAGCGGACCGTCGACGGTTGTTTCCGTCCACGGCGCGAGTGTCGCGGTATCGGTGCGGGCGAGAATCGCGAGCAGCGTGTCGCGCGGCGGGAGATGTTCTCCCACCTTGGCCGGCGCGGTCACTACAATGGAGCGTCCGGTGCCGCGCGACACTTCCTGGATCGCGCTGTTCACTTCCGCGATCGTGATGGTGGGCAGCATCCGCTGCGCCAGCGCCAGTTCCGTGGGAGCCGAGACGGGCACGTCGCCATCCACGAACGCGCCGATGTAGTCGTCAACAAAGAATTCGGATTCGGTGTGATTCTGCTCGGCCGCGGCCTGCTGGCGTGAGCGCAGCAGGTCAGCCTTGGCGCGCTCGAGTTCCGCGGGCAGGACGCCGTGTTCGTCGAGACGCCGCAGCTCGCGCAGGCCCGCCTCGAATGCGGCCGCGCCCATGCCATCCTTGGCGGACACCGAGAACGAGAACACGCCGACATTGCGGACGAGCGCCGTGGGCCCGAACGAAGCGCCGAGAAAGGGCACGTCGGGATGGCGCTCGAGCTCCTGGAAGCGCTGATGGCCGATGATCGAATAGAGGCCCGTGATGAGCGTGCGACGCTCGTCCGCCTCGGTGCGGTAGTGCTCCGCGGGCCGGCGAACCAGCAGTTGAATGCTGGTGCTCGTCAGCTCGGAATCGGTGATGATGGCGACGCGTGTGCCCGGGATGTCCGGCACGGCGGTCTCGGTACGCGGCCGCTCGCTCGCCGGATTCTTGAGCGCGCCAAAGCGACTCTTGATCAGCGCGATGAGCGAATCAACCGGGTAATCGCCAACAGCGATGATCCCCATGAGGTCGGGCCGGTACCAGTCGTGATAGAACCGCTTGATCGGCGCGGGGTTGGCGTGCGCCACGATCCCGGTGTCGCCGATGGGCAGGCGG
Organism: Gemmatimonadales bacterium; assembly: GCA_036267775.1. Taxonomy (GTDB): domain Bacteria; phylum Gemmatimonadota; class Gemmatimonadetes; order Gemmatimonadales; family GWC2-71-9; genus Palsa-1233. The sequence goes on along the minus strand of DATAVM010000197.1, from coordinate 5,749 downwards.
TTGGCGTAGCGCGAACCCTGAAAGAGGAACGGAAACTCCTGATCGCGCACTCGGCTGCCGGCGCCAAGACCGCTCCGCCACTCGCCGAGGATGACGCCGCGCTCGCTCACGACATTGGCGGAATCGAAGCGGTCGCCCGCCGCCCAGTCCTGCAGAATGTCGAACGCGCGCGACACGAGCTCAGGCTTGTCGCTCGGCACCGGCAGGATGTAGGTCGTCTCATCGAACGACGTCTCGGCGTTGAGGTCCGCGCCGAAACGCACGCCGATCGACTCGAGGTACTTGATCAGATCGTTCTTGGCAAAGTGCGTCGTGCCGTTGAACGACATGTGCTCGACAAAGTGCGCCAGGCCGCGTTGGTCCTGGTCTTCGAGAATGGAGCCCGCCCGGACCACGAGGCGGAGTTCCAGTCGCTTTTCTGGAAGGCCGTTGTGACGCACCCAGTACCGGAGGCCGTTGGCGAGCTGTCCGGTGTGCAGAGCGGTGTCGGATGGCAGCGGTGCTGCGCCTTGAGCGACCAGTGGTCCGGTGGCGGCGAGGAGCAGAAGAGCAAGAGCAGCAATGACACGGCGCATCAGCGGTCCGGAGAAGGGGTAGACAAAGCTAGCGGCGCGCTCACGGTACAGCGGAGGTTGGGAGCGATTGTCGTGACGGTGGGCACATGGGTGTGCCCGGCCAGCACCTCGATCCGATGCGTGGAGTGCGCGGCGGCAAAATCCCGCAGCACGGCACCGGTGGCGCCGCAGATCAGGAGTGGCAGCCAATCGGGGTTTGCCAGCCGGCCCGTCGCGGGGAGCATTTCGGGAAAGGGCGGTACGTGTGTCGCGACCATGATCGTGCTGGCCATGGCGGCCGCGCGCTTCAGCAGCACACGCAGACGTTCGGCGTCGGCATCCGCGAGGAGCTGCTTGAGGGCGACTTTGGCGCGACGTCCCTTCTGCGCCGCCAGTTCCGCGATCAACCGGTCGTCGTTCAGGACGATCGGCGTGGTCAAGGCGTTGCCGGCCCGGCCGTCGGCCCAACCGTCGACGCCGACGAGCGCGACGCCCGGTCCCAGGGAGATCGGGCTCGCGGGCGGGAGCCATTGCACGGACGGACGGCGCTCGGCCAGGGCGATGACGGAATCCCTGACCGTGCCGATCGCCGAGCCATAATGATCGTGATTTCCCAACAGGTAATAAATGGGCCGGTCCGCGGCGTCGGCGACCATCTCCAGGTCGGCCACCAGACGGGGTGCCACCGAGATGTCGCCGGTGAGGAGCAGGGCATCGCCGGGAGCCGCGATCAGGGCCGCCAGCCATTGCTGTTGCTGGTCCGGCGCAACGCGGTCAAGGTGGAGGTCGGTGCTCCAGAGGAGGGCAGACATGACCCTCCGAATGTACGCGTGTGAACGACGGACGTGCTGCTGGCGGCGATAGGGGGATGGCGCGATCTTGTGCGTGGGGTAAACTACTGGTCAAATTGTTACCTTACCCTCCCAGTATCACCTGGCACATCACCTTCGGTTGGAGATCTCGCGATGCAGATCAAGGTTCTTCGTGGTTTCCTGATGGCGGCCCCCATGGCGTGGGGTCTGGCCATGGCACTTCCGTCTGCGGCAGTCGCACAAGCGCAGACGAGCGGAACCCGGTTCGGCGTCGAGGCGGCGCTCGGCAACAACAGCGTCGGCATCGGCGCGGGCGCATTCGTCAAGTTCCACCTCACCGACATCAGCGGGCATCCGATCACCGGCCGCGCCACGTTTGACTACTTCTTCTCGGGCGGCAACAACTGCGACGGCTGCAGCTCCTCGTTCTGGGACCTCTCGGCCGACGGCCTGTACGACATCGCCAACGCCAAGAGCGACCTCAAGCCGTATGTCGGCGCGGGAATTTCGTACTTCCACGCGAGCGTCAGCTACACCGGCGGTGAATGCATCGTTGATGGCATCAACTACTGCGCCGGCGCGAGCTACGGCGGGTCGACCACCAACCTCCACATCGCGGGCGGTATCAACTTCATGAGCAATTCGAAGCTGATGCCATTTGCCGAAGTGAAATACGAGCTCGGCAACGGCGGCGAGTTGTTCCTCAAGGTTGGTATTCACCTCAAGTAGCGCCACCGCCGCGCGAGCGACGACGCTCGCGCGGTTGGTACCGGCGGAGACGGCTCAGCTGAGCCGTCTCCGCTTTTCGTTTCCAACGGCGGCGGCGGATACTGCGTATCGTGAAGAGTCCAACCCGAGGAGACTGACCCCATGCCGAATCGATTCCTGACCGGAACATGCGCGGCCGCGATAGCGACGCTTCTCATGGCGACGGCACCGCTGCCGGCGCAGGGAGGGCTCGGCGTGGTGATACAGGGCGACTACGCCGAGAACATCGCCGGAAGCACGGCGCCCGGGATCGGTGCGGGCGTGCGGTTCCCGCTGGGATACTGGTCGCAGCGTAGCGGCATGTTCGGTGAGATCACCGCGGATTGGTTCTTCCCGGACAACTATCTGTTGAACGGCGTCAGCGACAAGCAGACCTACTTCGAGATGAACTTCAACGGCGTGATCGATCTCAAGCCGGTCAAGGCGATCTTTGTCGGAACGGGAATCAACTTTTCGGATCAGGTCATCAACACCGGCAACTTCGCCTCGCCGGTCGGCGGCAGCGAGCTGGGCATCAACCTGATCGGCGGGCTCACACTCGGGAATCATCATGGCGCGCCGTTTGTGCAAGCGCGCTATGAACTGGGCGGCGGCAAGCAGTGGGTGTTCTCCGGGGGCTTTCACTTCTAGCGCGTTCCGCCGCGCCGACGGACTCGCTCCGCCCATTACGTTGTGACCATGTCGCTGCCGATCGAACCCGTCATCCCCGCCGTTGCCGCTGCACTGGCGACGGCGCGGCGCGCTGTGCTCGAGGCGCCGCCGGGTGCAGGGAAGACCACGCGCGTGCCGCTGGCACTCCTCGACGAGCCGTGGCTCGCCGGACGCAAGATTGTGCTGCTCGAGCCGCGGCGCCTTGCGGCGCGCGCCGCCGCCGCGCGCATGGCCGTGATGCTCGGCGAATCCGTGGGCGAGACGGTCGGCTACCGGATCAGACTCGATAGTCGCATCGGCCCGCGCACGCGCATCGAGGTGGTGACCGAAGGCATCCTCACGCGCATGCTGCAGGATGATCCCGCACTCGATCGTATTGGCCTGGTAATCTTTGATGAATTCCACGAGCGCTCGCTTGCGGGAGACACTGGCCTGGCACTGACACTTGGCGCGGCCGCATTGCTGCGCGATGATCTCGCCATTCTGGTGATGTCGGCCACGCTTGACGGCGCGGCGGTGGCGCGCCTGCTGGGTGACGCGCCGGTGCTGCGAAGCGAAGGGCGCCTCTTTCCGGTGGAAACGCGCTTCCGGCCGCTGCGCACCGGACAACGCCTCGAGGGACATGTCGCGGCGGTCATTCGCGACACGGTGAGCGCCGAACGTGGATCGCTGCTGGTCTTTCTCCCCGGTGCCGGTGAGATCCGGCGGGTGGCGGAAGCGCTGGCGGCCACGCCATTGCCTGAGCGAGTGACAGTACACGCGCTGCACGGCTCGTTGCCGCTGGCGGAACAGGACGCCGCGATCGCCGCTCCGCGCGCGGGCGAGCGCAAAGTGGTGCTCGCCACGAGCATCGCGGAGACGTCGCTGACGATCGAGGGAATCCGCGTCGTGATCGACGCGGGTCTCATGCGTATTCCGCGCTTCTCTCCACGCACCGGCATGACGCGACTGGAGACAGTGCGTGTTTCGCGCGCGGCCGCCGACCAGCGCCGCGGCCGCGCCGGACGGCTCGAACCGGGCATCTGCATTCGCTGCTGGACCGCGGCGGATGACGCGGGGCTCGTACCGCATACGCGCGCCGAGATGCTCGACGCCGATCTGGCGCCACTCGCGCTGGAGCTTGCGGTTGCCGGCTTTCCCGATCCCGCCATGCTGCCATGGCTCGATCCGCCGCCCGCCGCTGCGTTTGGCCAGGGGCGTGAGCTACTGGCACTCCTCGGAGCACTGACGCCCGATGGTGCCCTCACCGCGCACGGCCGCGCCATGGCGGCACTCGGCGCACAACCGCGACTGGCGCACATGCTCCTCCGCGCGGCGGAGCGTGGCACGGAGGCCGTTGCGCGCGCGGCGATGCTCGCAGCGTTGATCGAAGAGCGCGACATCCTTCGCGGCGAGGGCATGCCACCGCCCGCCGACGTGCGCCTGCGGCTCGATGCGCTCACGCGCGATCTTGACAGCATCCTCCTTGCGGGCGCCACGCTCGATCGCGCCGCACTGGGCCGTGTGCGCGATGTTGCGCAGGAGTGGCGGCAACGGCTGGGAGCGGTGCGGGCGACAACACCAGACTCGGCCGCTCTCGACGCCGGGTCACTTCTGGCGCTCGCATACCCCGACCGCGTGGCGCAGCGGCGCGAAGCGCCCGGGAGATTTCTGCTGCGCAACGGTCGTGGAGCGACGCTCCCGCTGACCGATCCGCTCGCGCAGGAAGCGTGGCTGGTGGCGGCAGAGGTTGACGACAGCGGCCGCGACAGTCGCATCCTTCTGGCAGCACCACTCGATCCCGCCGACCTCGTTGACCTTGCCGGCGAGCAGGTAATCACGGTCGACGAAATCGCCTGGCAATCGGCGACCAGCAGCGTCATCGCGCGCCGCCGCACGTCGCTTGGCGCACTGGTGCTGGCCGAGTCGGCACTCGTCAATCCCGACAGCGCACAGGTGACGGCGGCGCTGATCGCCGGCATCCGCGATGCAGGGCTCGAGATTCTCTCCTGGACCGATGCGGCTGTGGCGCTCCGGCAGCGTCTTGCCTTCCTGCACGCGGCCGCCAAGGGCTGGCCGGACATGAGCGAAGACGCGCTCCTGGCCAGTCTCGACCAGTGGCTCGGACCGCATCTCACCGGTATCCGGCGGCTCTCACAACTCGCGGGCAACGCGCTGGTTGATGGGATACTCTCGCTCCTGTCATGGGAGCAGCGGAGCGCCCTCGACCGGCTCGCACCTGATCGCATGGAAATGCCGAGCGGATCGCGAGTGGCGGTGGACTACAGCGATGTGACGACACCGGTGGTGGCGGTGCGGCTTCAGGAGGTGTTCGGGCTCCGAGCCACGCCGCGCCTGGTCGACGGCCAGGTGCCGGTGACGCTGCATCTCCTCTCGCCGGCTTATCGTCCGGTGCAGGTTACGCGCGACCTCGAGAGCTTCTGGCGCACCGGCTATTTCGATGTGCGGAAGGACCTGCGTGGCCGCTACCCCAGGCATCATTGGCCCGACGATCCGCTGACCGCAGCACCCGTACGAGGCGCCCGGCGTCGAACGTAAGAGCTCCTCGCCAATGTCAGCGATCTGTCAGCGGACGAAACCGCGCGACGATCCTGTCGTACCGCATTCATGCCCATTCCAATTCTGCTCGCTCTGCTTGGCGGTGCCATGCCCGCGACACCGGTGGATTCACAGGTTCACAATGGCCGCGCCGGACAGATTGCGGTACGCCCGCCCCGACTCGACGACACGGTGTCGATCGACGGCAGTCTGAGCGAAGCTGCGTGGAGCAAGGCCGCTGTGCTCACCGGCTTTTCCCAGTTCACCCCGGTCGACGGTGTCGCCGCGAGCGATTCGACGGAAGTGCTCGTCTGGTATTCGGCGACGGCGATTTACTTCGGCATTCGCGCCTACGATCGCAGTGGCGCAGTACGCTCCACGCTTGCGACGCGCGACCAGATCTTCAACGACGACAACGTCCAGATT
>DATAVM010000196.1:0-2120 GCA_036267775.1 Gemmatimonadales bacterium | reverse complement strand
ATCGCTCCGTTGCATCATATATTCAAGCAGGCGAAACTCGCGTGGCAGCAGATCGATCACGCGATCGCCGCGTTTGGCGGTGCGCTCGATCAAATCGAGCTCCAGTGACCCTACCCGCAATTGGGTCTCGCGCGATTCCGCGGGCCTGCGCAGCAACGCCTCTATTCTGGCGACAAGTTCCACGATCGCGAACGGTTTGGTGAGATAGTCGTCGCCCCCCATCCGCAACCCGCGCACACGGTCATCCACCGCGCCGAGCGCACTCAGCACCAGCACCGGGGTGCGAACCTGCTCCTTCCGGAGCGCTTCGATCACCGTAAGGCCGTCCATTCCGGGCAAAAGCCGATCGACGATCATGGCGTCCGGCCGGGAAGATCGCGCCTTGTCGAGACCCTCGATGCCGTTGGCCGACCATTCGATTTCAAAACCACGATCGGCCAGTTCGGCCGTGATTTCCTCGGCCGTCTCGCTGTCATCCTCGATCAGCAGCACTTTTGTCATCAATCGATTCCCGACTGCGGCGGAAAAAATCGCAGCATCTACGGTTGCTGGTTCCACGACTGCACGCTTGCCCGGGACAACTGCCATGTCAACGACCTGCAACTTCCATTGGTTTCTCCCCGGAGAGCGGGACAGCGCCGCCCGCCGTCTTGGGGCAAAAAGGCGCCGCATGCGCTGTCCGCTCGGCGGCTATCCTCCCACCGCCTCAGGGGCAAGCACGGTGGGGCCGCTCACAAAAAGATAGGCCCGAGGATTAAGTCACGCCACTAAATAGCATTTTAGGATTGCCGTAGGGCGTGGCGGTGCCTGCGCATCCGCGCTGGACCAGGACGCCTGCGCGGCTATGCCGTCAGCAGCCCGGCGGCGATACGCCCGGCGTTGCCGCGGCGCCGGTGGCGTTGGCCGGCGCCATCGTGCCGGGGGCCGCCAGATAGGTCGTCGCGTTCTCGGCGCATGCCGACGTGTTCGGGGTCGGCATCACCGCCGCCGTCGGATCGATGCTGGTGCCGCCAAGCTGCGCGACGTCCTGCGGAATCGTACCGGGCGGAGGATTCGCCGGAATCTCCGGCGTCGAGAGCGGCAGAGCGGCGCCGTTGGTGGGCGGACCTCCCGGCAGTGAACTGCAGACGGTGGTCGAGGGGCTGCCAAGCGGACCTGCTGGCGCGATGTTTCCGATCGCCGTGGTGACGATGGGCGTGGGAATGGTCCCTAACGCTCCCGCCGGCGCCATCGCGGTAGGCAACATCGTCGGTGCCATTGCCGTCGTCGTGAGGCCAGGCGTGGAGGTGGATTGCGTGCTCATGACGGTCAGTTGCGCCGGCACGGGCACCGGGGCCAAGGAAGGTGACGGCAGCGGCGGTACTGTCGGCGGCGGCGGCGCCGGTATGGTCGAGCCGGGAAGATCGCTCATGAATGATGTGGCCGGTAGTGACGCCAGCGGCACAGATGGTGCGGCCGTACTTTCGGCAGCCGTCGTGGAAGGGTTGGGCGCGACGGTTGGCATCGTTGACGCAAATATCGATGATGCCGCTCCGGTTGTGCCAGCCATTGGCGTTACCGAGGTAACTTGCACTGGCGGAGTTCCCGGCGTGATTTGCCCGACCGGCGTGGCACAGGTTACGACCGTCCCCGGAATCGTCGGATCGGAAGCCAGCGGCAACGGCGCCAGTGTCGTATCGGGAGCCGCCTCGGTCAGTGCCGAGAATGGGCTCGGACCACTGAGCGGAGAAGATTGGATCGCTCCAGGCGTTGATGGAAGGCCCATGGCCGTGCTGCCGATGGTGGATACCTGCCCCAGACAGGCGTGGACGCCTGACAGCAGGGCGACCGTCGTAATCAGTAAGCGTCGCATCGCGAATTCCTTCCCCGTGAGGGTCTAGCTCGTCCGCGTCTTACTCGCGGAGCGCACCGCTACCTTGCTGCCGTCTGCCAGGTCGATCATCGGGTTGAGGATGACCTGATCGCCGGGTTTGACGCCATCGTGCACCTCAACCTCGGTGCCGAAGTCGCGCGCGATCGTGATCTTCTGAAGACGGGCGGTGCCGTTCTCGACCACCGCGACGTGCAGGCCATTCTGGTCGAATACGACGGCATCAGCCGGGATGATCATCGATGGCGTC
>DATAVM010000195.1:0-62441 GCA_036267775.1 Gemmatimonadales bacterium | reverse complement strand
CTTCGCTGCGCTCAGAATGACAAAACGGGTGATGATGCAATTCCGCCGGACCGTCGTGATCGCGAGTTTGACCACAACGCTGGCGGCCTGCAGCAAGACCGCGCCGCCGATACCAGTGGTCGTACAAGTCCTGCACCCCACCGGCGACGCCGCAAAGCACTACGGCACCGCACTCGCGATCACCCCTCTGGTCTCACGTCTCACACCTGACGTCTCCAGTCTCACACCTCAAGCCCCAAGTCCCAGGGCCCAGATTTCCGACTACGGCCTCGACGGCGTCTTTGACATGTGGATCCCCGATCCGCCCCTCGAGCCCGATTCCCTCGCCATCCTCACCGCCATGAACCCCTGGCCGCGCTACGTCCGCCTGGTCCCCGCTCCCCGCCCCGTCGACTGCTACCGCTGGCGCCGCACACCCATGGCAAGTCGGCCGATTCCGTGCCGGAGGCTGCCGTAACCTGATCGCCCCCTCAGGGTGACAACAATCCGACCGATAACAGCCCGTGACTCTCCCCCCGACGGACTGGAGCCGGCCTGTGATGGCGATTGTGGGATTCGTGGTGGTACTGGTCGCCGTCTTCGGCGGCTTCGCCATGGCCGGCGGACCGTTCGCCGTGATGATGGCGTGGTCGGAATGGGTGGTGATCTGCGGCACCGGCCTCGGCACGGTCCTGGTCTCGACCCCGCCCAGCGTGCTCAAGGCGCTCCTGATCAAGATCCCCAAGACGTTCAAGGGCGGCGGATCGCAGCGCGCCTTCTACGTCGACGTGCTCAAGCTCCTCTTTGAGCTCTTCCAGACCGCACGCCGCGACGGCCTGATCGCGATCGAATCCCACATCGAACGCCCCGACGAGAGCAGCATCCTCAAGAAATACCCCGACTTCCTCAGCCATCATCACGCGGTCGAATTCCTCTGCGACGCCCTCCGCACCGTGCTCGTGGGCAGCGTGCCGCCGTTCGACCTGGAATCGATGCTCGAGATGGAGATCGAGGTCCATCACGATGCCGACGAAAAGACCGTCGCCGCGCTGCAACGCGTGGCCGACGCGCTGCCCGCCATCGGCATTGTCGCCGCCGTCCTCGGCATCGTGGTCACCATGCAGAGCCTCGGCGGCCCGATTGAACAGATCGGCCACCACGTCGCCTCCGCACTCGTCGGCACGTTCCTCGGCATTCTGCTGTCGTACGGCTTTGTCGCGCCGCTTGCGTCCAACATGGAAGGCCGCAATGCCGAAGAGGCGCGCCTCTACTTTGTGCTCAAGGCCGCGATCGTAGCGCTCGCCAAGAACCTGCCGCCCATGGTCGCGGTGGAATTCGCGCGCAAGGCGATCACCGCGGAAGACCGGCCGAGCTTTGTGGATATGGAAACGGCCGTCAAGACGACCAAGCTCGAGAAGGCCGCGTGAAGTCTGCACGTGAAGCGCCGATCATTCGCGTCGTCAAGAAGAAGCGCGCGCACAAGGGCCACCACGGTGGTGCCTGGAAGGTCGCGTTCGCAGACTTCATGACGTCGATGATGGCGCTCTTTCTGGTGCTCTGGCTCATCACGCAGAGCTCCGAGATTCGCTCGGCAATCGCCGGCTACTTTCAGGATCCGCTGGGGCGCGACAAGGAATTCGGCAACTCGATCATGCCCGGCCAGGGACAGTCGATGGTTCCGACGCATCCCACCATTCAGATTCAGCCCGCCGACGGCCACCGCGATCGCATGCTGCAGCTCTCCGAACAGATCCGCCAGGCGCTGGACAAGGACGCGGCACTGGCGGGACTCAAGGGCCATGTCGCGATTGAAATGACACCGGATGGTCTCCGCATTTCATTGCTCGAGGATTCCAACGGTGTGTTCTTTGCCACCGGCAGTCCGCGTCCGCTGCCGCGCGCGGCCAAGCTGATCCAGGCAATTGGCGCAGTGCTCGCGGCCGCGACGTATCCGGTGACGGTCGAAGGTCACACCGATGCCCGGCCGTATCCGGCGCACGACGCGTACACCAATTGGGAACTGAGCGCCGATCGCGCCAATGCCGCACGCCGGCTGCTCAACGATGGCGGTGTGACGGAAGAGCAGATCCAGGCCGTGCGCGGTTTTGCCGACCGCGATCCGCGCGTGCCGAGCGATCCGTATGCCGCGCAGAACCGGCGCGTGACAATTCTCGTGAGCATTCCCAAGGACGACGGCACCAGCACGACCGCCGCATCGCCACCCCCCCCGCCGCCGCCGCCGCCGGCCGCACCGGCGAGCCAATGAAATCCCTCACCAGCGTGCTCGTGATTGATGGCCACACGCACCGGCGTGACACCATGGCCTTTGCGCTGAACGCGCACAGCGGCTATCGCGTCGAGACGGCGAGCGACGTAGCCGATGGCTGGCGCACGCTCGATCATGGCCGCATCACCATCGTGGTGTGCGACGAAGGCGTCAACGGAGCCGACGGCCTGGCGCTGCTCAATCGCAAGCGCGAACTCCCGAACGAAGAAATGCTGGCGTTCATTCTATTGAGCGCGCCGGAAAGTCACGGCATTCGCTCGATGGCGTGGGAAATGGACATCGACGCGGTGCTCACGCATCCGGTGGATCAGGCGGAGCTCGCCGCGTGCGTCCGGGCGTGCGAGCGCCGGGTGGCCGACGCGCGCGATCTCCAGTCCGCCAACGACTATCGCGTGGTGCTGGCCGAGCAGCTCACCGAGCTGCTGGTGACGCTGCAGGACTCGATTCATCCGGGCTCACGGGCGCGGGGCGAGACGCTGGGCGAGTTGGCGAGTGTGGTTGCGACGGAGTTGGACGTCCCCGTGGTAATGCATATGGATATGGTGCGCGCCGCCCGCCTTCATGAGGTCGGCCGACTCACGCTCCCCACCGAACCCCTGGGCTCCGCCCAGATCCCGGCCGCGTCGGCACGGGTGCTTGGGCGGATTCCCTTCCTGACGGAGACCGCGGAACTGATCGACGGAATGGCCGCCAACTGGGACGGGTCCGGGATTCCAGTTGGAACGGCGGCAGGTCAGATTCCACTTCGGTCGCGCATTCTGAGGACGGCTAACGATCTCTTGCGTCAGGAATTGAACGTCAACATATTGAACACTGGTGAGAATCACCAAAAGGTGTGGAGTTATAGCGGGACGTATTACGACCCTGTGGTTGTGTCCGCTCTGGAGCTGATTGTTTCTCGTGGCCCCGATGCACTATCGGGCTTACATGTGGAAGCCATCCGCGTGGACCATCTGACCGAGGGCTTGATGCTCGACACCGATCTACACACCGCTTCCGGGGTCAAACTGCTGTCAGCCGGCACCGTGCTGACCCCGACCACATTGCGTTTGATCCGCGAGCGACACGCCACCGATCCGATCGTGCATGGCGTGCTGACCCGGCGGCATATTCAGTGAGGCCCACCCGCCGCAAGCGCGTCCCGGCTCCCCGTCGCCCCAAGTCCGCCAAGTATCCGGCGGGGCGCGGTCGTGCCGCGACGACGGCTCCACCGACCCTCGCGAGCTTTGAGCTGCTGCGTGCCGCGCATCGCGCCCGCATGGGCCAGGCGCTCGCGAGTGTGGCCGCGGAGCAGTTGCGCGCCGTGGCGCAGGCCATGAGTCTCGGTCGCGCCGGCAAGGTGCAGTCCACGTCCATTCCGACCAAGCTCAACGACGCGATGTTGCGGGCTGACGCGACGCTTCAGGCGCAGATCGAGGCGCTGACGGCGTTTGCGGAGCCACCGACCGACGGGCCGATTTCGCTGGCCGATGCGGTGGCGTGGATCACTCCCTTCACCCAGCGGACCACCGGACATTGCAAGCTCAAGGTGCTGACCGATGTCTCACGGCAGTTACCACCGGTGGCTGGTGACTATGGCGCAATCCAGGAGATTCTGTTTGCGCTGGTCAGCAATGCGTGCGACGCGATGGCCAGCAGCGCGAGTGCCACACTCCGCATTGGAGCGGTGCAGCAGGATCAGTTGATCTACCTGGTGGTGCAGGATGATGGGCCGGGCGTGTCGTCGGGCGTGCGCAAGCGCGCCTTCGATCCGTTTGTCACCACGCGCGCCAAGGGCGACCATCTGGGACTCGGTCTCACCGTCGCTCGTGAATTGGCAGTGCAGATGGGTGGAGACTTGCGCTACGATCCCACCAGCGAGCGTGGCGCCCGCTTTGTGCTTTCGCTACGGCAGTGGCGTCCCGCCCGGAGCCGGAGCAGCGCGGGGCGATAGGCCGGGCAAGCGCGCCACGAGCGCCGCGGTGTCATCTCCCGCACGCGCCCGTTCGTTTTCCGCCACGACTTCCTGAATCAGTTCTTCCCTGAGAATCGTCTTTGCTTCGGGCGCTTCGATGCCGAGGCGGACGCCGCGCCGATCCCACGACAGCACCACGACCTTGATGTCGCCATCGAGAATGACCGCCTGCCCCTCGCGCCGGTTGAGGACCAGCATTACTGCACCATGTTGAGCACGTCGGTCATCAGGTCATTCGCCACGGTCACCACATGCGCCGCCGCCGTATACGCCTGCTGCTGCGTGATCAGCGCGATCATTTCCTCGTCGGTCGACACACCGGTTTCCGACGAGCGCTGTGCGGACAGCCCCGCCGATATGGTCTGCGCGGCGGAGGCGTCGTCCTGCGCGTTCTGCACGGTAGTCGCGAGTTTGGTGACGACAGAATCGTAGAAGTTGGGAATCGAGATGCCGCCCAGACTCGCATTCGTGGCAGTGCCAAGCTGGGAGAGTGCCAGCGCGATGCTGCCGTCGCCCGACGCGGAGCTGGCGCCCGCGGCGATGTTGCTGGGCGACGCGGCCACCGTGCTCGAGAGCGCGATGGTCGCCGCAGTGGTGCCGGCGGGATCGAAGAAGTCCGTGCCCGTCGCTCCACCGGGCGTGGTGCCGGTTTCGTGCAGGGTATTGACGGCGCTCACCAACGCTGCGCTCAACTGGTTGAGCCCGGCGCGGACGTCGGGGATTGCCGTGGTCATGATGTTCTCGAGCCCGGCGAGCGAGCCGCTGGAGATCTGCACCGTGCGGGTGTCTCCCACCACCGTGGCGACCATCCCGCTGCCGCTGGCGCTCGCCGAAAACTGCTGCGCCGTGCCGCTGTCGACCAGCATCGTATCGCCAAAGACCACGCCCACCGAGCCATCCGTGCGATCGAGGACGCGCGTGTCGCCCAGCGTGGAGAGCTGATCGAGCAGCACGCCGCGCTGGGTCTCGAGATCGGGGGCGTCGTGCCCGCCGGCACGTTGCGCCACAATCTGCTTGTTGAGCTCCGCCACCTGTGTCGCGATCTGATTGACCTGATCCACATCCGCGCTGAACTGCTGACGGGCATTGCCAACGGTGTCGTTGAGCCCATCGTCGAGCGAGTGGAATTGCTGGATCACCTGCTGGGCATCGGCCTGCACGGTGTTGCGGACGGCACCATTCGACGGATCGTTGGCGAGATCGCCAAACGCGCCAATCAGGGTATCGATCGAAGCGCCCAGGCCGCCGCTGGTGGGCTCGTTGAAGAGCGTCTGCACCTGACTCACCATGCCACTCAGCGTATTGGCGGCGTTGTAGGTGCCCTGCTCTTCGCGGTACGACGCATCGAGAAAGACGTCGCGTTGTGCGGTGACACCGGTGTCGGTCACGCCGCGACCGAGCGGGCCGTTGGGCGTGTTCTGCGGCACAGCCTCGGTGAGGTTGAGCGTCTGGCGCACGTAGCCGGGTGTCGAAGCGTTGGCGATGTTGGTGCCCGTGGTATTCAGTGCCCGCTGCTGCGTCATGAGCGCACTGCGCGCGATACTGAGAAGATCGACGAGGCCGGCCATGTTCAGGCGTTCCGGTTGACGACGACGCCGCGCGCGGTCGTGCGCTCGGGCAGGATGGCCGCCGGACTGTAGGCAGGCAGCGCTTCGCTCACGGACGAGAAGAGCGCCTGCAGATATGCGTCGCCCGCGCGGAGCGCGCCACGGAGGATCTTCTGGTTGATGGTGAGATCGCGCACCGTGGCGACCGCCGCATCGCGCAACGCCAGGCGCGCGGCCGCGAGCCCATCGGCCGCACCGGCAGTAGCATCGAGCTGTTCGAGAGACGCCGGCATGCCGCCATTGCCCAGCTGCATCAACCGCTCGCGCCGGCGGCGCGCCTCTTCCAGCGTCAGCACGATCCGCGAGATGGTGTGCGTGGCCATCTCGATGGCGGTGGGATCGTCCGCGGCAACCCCTGCGCGCTGCCGGCCGAGTGCCGTACCGAGCTCGCGCAGCAGGCGCTCTTCGGCCTTGAGCGCGGCGACGAGCTCTTCGGGAATCATGATCTGTTCGAGTTGCGGCGCGATCGTCATGGCTTGACCGCTGTTGCCGGCGCTGCTGCTGCGGGCGCCGCGGCTGCGGACGCGGGCGCGATCTGACGGCTGAGCTGGCGATACATGGCGTCGGCAAGTCCTCGGTCGGTCTGGTTGCTGGCAAGGGCCGCAATCTTGTCGTCCAGCATGCCGGTGAACATCTTCTCGCCGGTCGACTGCTGGAGCATGCCGCCCTCAGGCTCGGCGTCGCGCATGGCCTGAAAGAGCTGGGAGTAGAAGATCGACTGCAACTGATGCGCGGCGTCGAGCAGGCGCGCCTGCGGCGAACCCGGCGCCGGCGTCGCGGTGGGCGGAATACCGCTCGTCATCGGATCACCACCGCTGCGGTGATCGCACCGGCCGCCCTGAGCCCGTCAAAGACGGTCGCGACCTCCGACGGCAGTGCTCCAAGCGCCTGCAATCCCACGGCGATGTCACGCACCGAACTGCCTGAGCCCAGGGCAAGAACACCCGGCGTGGCGGTCGCGTTGGCGCTGATCGAATCGCCCACGCGCACCGTGATTCCCTTGAGGGAGATCACCGCGCTCGCCACATGGATCTCGCCACCCGCTACCACCACGCCGCTGTGCGCGTCGATCACGATGCGCGAGACCGGAGGCATCGCGACGGCCAGCGTATCGATCGCCGCGAGGAACGCCGCCGCGCTGTTGGTGCTGTCGGCCGCGGGGAGCTTGAGCGCGACCGAGCCGGCGTCTTCCACCCTGGCGGTGCCCGCCCCGTGCGCGGCATTGATCGCCGCGACAATGCGCGACGCCGTGCCAATGTCCGGCGCCCGCAAGGCCAGTGTTGGCGTGGTCTCCGCCACGACCAGCGGCAACGACATCTCCAGCACACCGCCATCGGACACGCGTCCGCTCACCATGCCGGGACTGCCGGGATACGATCGGTCGTTGGGCTGAATTGGCATGGCACCCTGGGCCGAAGCGATCGGCGGCGCATCGGGCGACGTCAGCAGCGGTGTCACCCACAACACGCCTCCACGCAACGACGTCGCATCGCCGAGCGACGCAACCTGAATATCAAAGCGCCCGCCGGGTCGCAAATACGGCGACACCTCGGCCGTCACCAGCACCGCCGCGACGTTGCGGAGCCTGATCCGATCGTCGGGAACTTCAATGTTGAAGCGGCGGAGCAGATTGGTGACCGAGCGGACGGTCTGCACCGCGCCCGACGACGTGCCGAAGCTTCGATCGCCGGTGCCTTCGAGACCGACCACGAGACCATAGCCCACCAGACGCACCGGCACATCGCCGCCGTGCGTGGTGAGGTCGGCCACACGCGCCTGCGCGGCAAGCGGCAAGACCGCTCCGCATGCGGCCAGGAGCGTCAACGCCGTGCGCCGCACACCCGCCGCGATCACGGCCACAGGATCGACAGGAACTTGCCGATGATGCCGGTGGTGGGACCGATCTTCTTGCCCTGATAGCTGATCACGGCATCAGCGACGCGGCTCGACGCCACGGTGTTGTCCGCCGCAATGTCTTCGGCGCGGACAACGCCCACCAGACGCACCTGCTGCTTGCGCCCGTCGACGGTGACGGTCTTGTCGCCGGACACATGCGCGATGCCGCCGGGTTCGATTGACGTCACGCGGACGCTGACGATCGACGTGAGATCGCCGCTCCGCCCCGCGGTGGAGCCTGCATCCGACTGGGCACCGTATCCGATCCCTACCGACTTGAGCTTGGCGGGCGCGAGATCGGTGTTGAGCGTGCCGTTCTGACTGCGCGTGAGATGCGCCTGCGTGGTGCTGCTCTCGTTGGCCACGGTCGATTCATCGACAACGACCGTGAGAAGGTCGCCCACCCGCAACGGCCGTCTGTCCGAGGTCCACGACAGGCGGCCGACCGGCGCAGGCGGCACCACCACGGTGTCCTTGGGGGCGCCCTTGGCATTCTTGGGCGGTTTGGCGGTCTTGGCCTGTGCCCTGAGCGGTGCGCACACGAGCAGCAGCGCACCAAGCGCGCCGAACGATGCGACGATCGCGCGCCGGCTCACTGGCCACCCTCGGCGAGCGCCGTATCCGGGGCCGTAACGCGTGCAGTGAGGCGCACTGTGCCGGCGCGGGCCTGCACGAGTTCACCGAGGCGGGCACTGGTGAGTGCGACAGCGTCGCGCTCGATGTGCACGCCACGCTGATCCCAGGTGAGCACCACATGATCGCCGACGCTGACCAGACGGGGTGCGGTGATCAACATGGGCGCAAAGGCTTCGCCCTGATGCAGATCGCGCCGCATTTCCCAGCCGGCGAGACTCGCGGGAAGTGCCACGGACGCGATGCCCCAGACGACCTGCTGCTTGAGCACCACCGCGTCCGCCGTGATGTGATCGCCAATGTGCAGATCGCGCGCAGCAGACGGAACACTCCGGACGACCCCCGCGCGAACGCGCGCCGCACGTGCTCCGCCGTGGGCTGGCGTCATGATCACGACAAACCAGCCATCGGTGCCGGCGCCGCTCAAGTGAAAGGGCGGCAGCGCGGAATCGGCCGGCATGGGCGGCAGGAGTCCCCACTCAAGCTGCAGCGCGGCGGTGTCCACACTCCACCGCGCGGCGATCTCGCGGCGCACCGCTGCCACGAGGTTTGCGCGTGGGACCGAATCCGCGTGGGCCGGCGCGAATGCCAGGCCCGCGGCGAGGAGACTACTGCACCAGATCATTGATCGACTTTGCCATGTCTTCCGAGGCACTGATGGCGCGCGAGTTGATTTCGTAGGCTCGCTGCGCCGCGATCATGTCGGTCATTTCCTGCACCACTTCCACGTTGCTGGATTCGAGATTGCCCTGCAGCAGCGAACCGAATCCGTCGACTTCGGGCTGACCGACCGTCGCGTCGCCCGATGCGATCGTCTCGCCAAAGAGATTGCCGCCGAGGTTGATGAGACCGGTGGAATTGGCAAAGCGGGCGAGTTCGATCTTGCCCACTTCCACGGTCTGTGCGGTCTTGCCGCCCGTCACCGACACCGTGCCGTCGGGTCCGATGGTGATCGCGGTGGAATCGGGCGGGATCACGATGTTGGGGACGAGCGCGTTGCCGTCGTTGGTCACCAGCTGGCCGGTGGCCGACAGCGTGAACGACCCGTCGCGCGTGTAGGCGGTGCTGCCGTCGGGCATCTGCACCTGGAAGTAGCCTTCGCCGTTGATGGCGAGGTCAAGCGGCCGGTTGGTCACCTGCGGCCCGCCCTGGCCGTCAATGCGATTGACCGCGGCAAGCCGCACGCCGTGGCCGATCTGCATCGGTCCGACGATGTTGTCGCCGCCTGCCGTGTGGGGCCCCTGCACCGTCTCGTAGAGCACGTCCTCGAACGACGCGCGGCTCCGCTTGAAGCCCGTGGTGTTGACGTTCGCGAGATTGTTCGCGATGACGTCGACCATCTTCTGCTGCGCGATCATGCCGCTCGCGGACGTTCTGAGTCCCGGATCCATGGCTTCCGTTCCTTGAGCTTGTGAGTCCTAGACGCGGCCAATTTCGCCGCTGATGGTATCGAGCACGCCGTCCATCGCCTTGAGCGCGTCGACACTCGCCGCATACGCGCGTTGAATCATGATCATGTCGACCGAGCCCAGCAGCGCCGACACGTTGCTGCCTTCGATGGTGCCCTGATGGACCATTGCATCCGCCGGCGCGGCCGGCGTGCTGGCACCACCGGTCACGGAGAACTGGCCGTTCCCTTCCTTCCGCAGCGTGCTCGGATCCGCGACGTTCTCGAGCTTGAGCTTGCCCACCACCGTGCCGTCGGCGGTGACGGTGCCGTCGGGATCGATCGTGATCTTGCGCGCATTGGGCATCACCATCGGACCGGCGACGCCGAGCACCGCGTTGCCCTGGCCGTCGACAAGCATGCCGGCCTGGTTGAGCGCGAAGCTCCCGCCGCGCGTGAGCCGCTCGCCGTCCGGCGTCTGCACGACCGTGAAGCCGCTGCCTTGCAACCCGACGTCGAGCGGCCGGCCGGTGTCGCGCAGATCGGCCTGCGTGAGGTTGATGCTCTGGAACACCTCGGGGTACTGCTCCCCCGCGGTGAGATGCGCGGTGA
Source organism: Gemmatimonadales bacterium (assembly GCA_036267775.1). Classification (GTDB taxonomy): domain Bacteria; phylum Gemmatimonadota; class Gemmatimonadetes; order Gemmatimonadales; family GWC2-71-9; genus Palsa-1233. The sequence continues at coordinate 52,086 of DATAVM010000195.1, read as the reverse complement.
CGAGGTCGGCCTTGTAGCCGTCGCTGCTGGCATTGGCGAGATTGTTCGCCGTGATGTCCTGCAGCGTGCTGTAGTACGACAGCGTGCGCGCGGTGTTGACGATTGCCGGCAGTGTCATGTCGACTCCTCGATCAATGGCGCAATCGCAATCGCCATGCCCCGGAGTGCCATTTTGTAACCGGCGTTGTGGCAATGGGTTACAGCGCCGCGGCCCGGGTCACTCACGGCGGCGGCAACTCTGACCGGCAATTCATGCCTGGCTTGGCTAACGCGCATCGGCCGCGATCCGGGGAAGCGAGACCAGAAGCCGGACGCCGTCCTGCCCGATGCGCGTGGCACGCGAGATCTCCACCACCGAGCGCCCCTGTTGCGACAGCCGGCGCACCGATTCGCGCCGCGCGCTGGTTCGCGCCGGCACTGCCCTGGCCCACTTCGAGGGCTCAACCAACGCCGCCGGCACCGTCACCGGCGCTGCTGCTGTTTCAATCGGCTTGGGAAGAACCTCACACGCCGCCATCCGCGGAGCGCGCGCCGGCACCACGCTCGGCAGTGCCGACTCGCGGCGCCGTCGCCGGATCAACTGCACCAGCAGGCCCAGCAGCAGCACACCACTCGCCGCCACACCGGCAGGAATGAGCCAGCGCTGCTGCAACGCCGTCGCGGCGAGCGCGGCGTAGTCCGCGCTCCGCACGGCGGCCCACGCGAGCGGCACCCACGCCGGCAGGTGCGGCGCAACGGTCAGCAATGCGATCACGGCCACGAGCACAATCATCAGACGACGATTCATCAGGCGTTCTCCGCAAGACGGGCGCGCAATGCGCGCAGGGCAGCCGATCGCACCTGCGATATCCGTGATTCAGTCACATGCAGCACCTCGGCGATCTGCCGCAGGCTCAATCCTTCATCGTAGCAGAGCGCCAGGACCACGCGCTGCTGCTCCGGCAGGTCGGCGATCGCTTCGCGCACCAGCGTCCGCTGGTCTGCCAGCTCGAGCGTAGCACCGGGCACCGCCGCATTGGGATCGGGGAGCTGGTCGGCCAGGCGCATGGTGTGATCGTCGCCGGCGCGGGGCGTGTCGAGTGAGACGGTGGCGCCGCTCTCCGCCAGCGAAAACCACTCCCAGTAGGTGGGCAGATCGACCGACAGTTCCGCGGCGACCTCACCTGGCGTGGCTTTGCGGCCCAGCCGCTGCGCCACGGCGTTGGTAGCGCGCTGCACGGCACGCGCCTGCGCTCGCGGATTGCGCGGCAAACGATCGGCCGACCGCAATTCATCGAGCACGGTGCCACGAATGCGCTGGGTGGCGTAGGTGGTGAACGCCACTCCCAGGGACGGATCAAAGCCCTCGAACGCGCGCAGCAGCCCCAGACATCCGGCACCAATCAAGTCCTCGAGACCAACAGCATCGCCCACGCGCCCGGCAATCTGTCGCACCGCGTGATGCACCAGCCCCAGATGTTGCGACAGCAGCTCCGCGCGCGCCTCGGCGTCGCCCGTATCGTGGTAACGCTGCCAGAGCGCTTCGCGCGCGGACGGCGGCCGGGTTGACGTCACGACACCGCCGCCACGGATGCCGGGACCGGAGCGTCAAGTTCTTCCAGCGCGATCCGTGCGATCGCGCTGAGCGCCATGCCACCCTCGGCAGGTCCGAGCAGACGGTGCGGTGTGCTGGCCACGCCGCGCAGCGTTGCATCTTCCGGAACACTTCCCAGATAACGCGGCGTCCGATTGAGAAAGCGCTGCGCCGCCTCGGCCAGACGCGCATACGCGGTGGTGCCATCGTGCTCACCGCGCACCGAGTTGACCACGACATCGAGCGGCAAGCTCGGCAGTCGGCCATGCACGATCTTCATCAGCGCGTACGCATCGGTCAGTGCGGTAGCTTCGGGGACGGTGACCACCACCAGTCGCGTCGCATGCAAGGACACGCAGCGCAACGCACTGTCCAGACCGGCTGCGGCATCGACAATGACCGTGTCGAAGTTGCGATAGACGGTCGTCATGCGACGATGCAGGCGCGCGCGGTCGGTGGCGCCGAGGCCGTGCATGCTCTCGGACCCTGAATCGGCAGGCAGGAGCCAGAGATTGGTAGCGACGGCAATGAGCAACTCTTCCGGTGTTGCGGCGTCGTGCAGCAGCGACGCGGGCGTGAGCACGGGGCGCACGCCGAGCAGCACGTGGAGATTGCCGAGGTTCTGATCGCCGTCGACGAGCAGGACCTTGCGGCCGCGCGCGGCGAGTGCGGCGCTCATCCCGATGGCAATGAGCGACTTGCCGACGCCACCCTTGCCGCTGCCGACCACGAGTGCCGGCGTGGCAGGGCCGCCCTCCGCGGCCAGGAACGGCGTGGTATCACGCGACACCAGGCGAAGCCTGGCGGCCTGGTCGTTCACGCGGCCCCAGCCCATGCACCGGCCGCAGCCGGAACCACGGCGGTACGCAGATCGGCCGGCACTTCCTGTCCATCGGTGATCCAGCGCATGGGACGGCCATGTTCCGCCGCGAGGTTGAACAGCACCGTTTCCGTGGGGTTCTCGTCCAGTTTGGTGGCGAGAAGGTGCGTCACACCGAAGGATGCGAAGGAGCGCATCGATCGGCGACTCACCGCGGCCAGCTGTCCCGCGGGCAATGTGAGATGCACCTCATCGGGCGCGATCTGCGCAAGCCACCCGCGGATCGTCTCGGTATCGGCGGCGTTGCGCGGGCTGCGGCCGGGAGTGTCGACCAGAATCACTTCGCAATCGTTGAGACGTGCGAGCGCCGGCGCGAGCTCCGCGGTGCTGTAGACGATCTCCACCGGCAGATTGGCGAGATCGGCGTAGGTCTCGAGCTGTTCGACCGCACCAATGCGATAGGTGTCGAGACCGAGCAGGCCGACGCGCGAGCCGAGGAAGCCGTCGGCGTTGGTGGCGAGCTTGGCGATCGTGGTCGTCTTGCCCGCGCCGGTCGGTCCCACGAGTGCGACAATCCAGGGCCGCACCATGTAGGCCGGGCGCTCCGCCTTGGCCGCGGCCGGTTGTACTGGCACCGCTCGCGGCGTCGGACGCGCGACCGGCAGCTCCTCCATGCGATCGGCAAGCACGTCGCGAAAGTCGGGCTGGATCGGCGCCCGCGGTGCGGCTGGCACCACCGGTGCCGGAGCGCGTCGCACCGGCTCCGCGATGCGCGACGCTTCGGGTGCGGCAAACTGGCCGGTTCCATCAGAAGCGATGAGTTCGAATTGCTCGCCCTTGCGGCGGAGTTGCACCACACAGGCATCGGGCCCCATGGCGGTGCGAATCGTAGTGAGCAGCTGCGGCAGATTGTTGCCAGTAAAGATTTCAAGAGACACGGTTCAGCTCCCAGATCGCCAGACTCTTGACCGGCGTTGGCGGTGGCAATTCCCCGAGCGAAATAACGGACAGATCGGGCAGGATCGGTTCGACCAGGCGGCGGATACCCACCCGCAGCGCCGGCGGCGTGATCAGCGGGCGCGAGCGACCTTCGCGTCGCAGGTTCTTCACTTCGTCGCCCAGCGTGCGAAGCAGTATGGTGAGCTGATCCGGTTCCAGCGGCACATGGCCTTCGCGCGTGGCACGCGGGGCAAAGAGCTGCATGAGTGCGGCCTCGAGCCTGGAGCCGATGGTGATGCCGCGCACCGTGCCATCGGGATCGGCAAAGAGCTGCGCCACCACGGTGGCAAGTGCGCGCCGGACCTGCTCCGTCAGCACTTCCGGATCCTTGCTGGTCTCGGCGGCGTCGGCGAGCGCTTCGAGAATGGTCACGAGGTCGCGGATCGGCAGCCCTTCACGCAGCAGGCGCTGCAGCACGCGATGGAGTGTGCCGAGGGACACCTTGGCCGGAATGAGATCGTCGACCAGCGCGGGATGCACTTCGCGCAGGGTGTCGACGAGCTGGCGGACATCCTGGCGTCCGAGAATGTCGCCGGCGTGGCGGCGGATGGTTTCCATCAAGTGCGTCGACAACACGGTCGGCGCTTCGACGACGTTGTAGCCCTCCGTCTCCGCGTCCAGGCGCCTGTCGGATGTGATCCAGAGCGCGGGAATGCCGAACGTCGGATCGGTGGTGCGAATTCCTTCGACTGGCCCGGCCTTGCCGGTGGTGTCGAGCGCCAGGAGATAGCGCGGCATGATCTCGCCGCCGGCCACGCGCACGCCGCGCAACTTGATGGCGTATTCCGTGGGCGCAAGCTGGATGTTGTCGCGGATGCGCGCGGGCGGCACGATGATCCCGAGCTCGATTGCCACCTGCCGGCGCACGATGCCAATGCGATGCAGGAGATCGCCCTGCTGCGCTTCGTCCACGAGCGGAATCAACGCGTAGCCAATCTCCACTTCGAGCGGCTCGACCTGCAGCAGTTCCTTCATCTGGGCGGCGGGTGCCGCGGCGGCAGCCTGCGCCGGCGTGCGCGCCGCGGCCGCGGCGGTCTTGGGCATGGTGCGATTCCGCCAACCCAGCGCGCCGACACCTGCTCCCAGCAGCAGGAACGGAATGGCCGGCAGACCGGGCAGCAAGGCGAGTCCGCCGAGAATGGCGGCGGCCATGCCGAGCGCCCGCGGTTGCCGGGTGAGTTGCGTGGCAAGCGCGAGCCCCGCGCCCGACGACGACGCACCGTACGTGACGATCACGCCGGCCGCGGTGCTGACGATGAGCGCCGGAATCTGCGTGACGAGCCCGTCGCCGATTGTGAGCGTGGTGTACGTCGACATCGACTCGGTCATGCTCAGTCCCTGCTGCGCCATGCCGATGACAAAGCCGCCGACGAGATTGATCGCCGTGATCACCAGGCACGCGACCGCATCGCCGCGCACGAACTTGGCCGCACCGTCCATGGCGCCGTAAAAATCGGCGTAACGCGCCACCTCGCTCCGGCGACGCCTCGCTTCCGTCTCGTCGATCAATCCGGCACCGAGGTCGGCGTCGATCGCCATCTGCTTGCCGGGCATGGCGTCAAGAGTAAAGCGCGCCGCGACTTCGGCGATGCGCCCCGCGCCCTTGGTGATCACCATGAAGTTGATGACGATCAGAATCAGGAAGATCACGAGCCCGACAACGAGATTGCCGCCGATGAGAAAATGGCCGAAGGCGTTGATCACTTCGCCGGCGTAACCGCGGCCGAGAATGAGGCGCGTGGTGCTCACGTTGAGCCCCAGGCGCAGCAGCGTCATCAGCAGAAGCAGCGTGGGGAAGCTGCTGAACTCGATCGGATCGATCGTGTTGAGCGTCACCAGCAGCACCACGATGGAGAGGCCGAGACTCAGGGTGAGCAGCGCGTCAAGCACCGGCGGCGGCAGCGGTACCACCAGCAGTGCGACGATCACGACCACACCGATCGCGAGCCACGTCTCGGCACCGGCGCCAAGCTTGAGGCTGGCGGCGATGCGACTCGCCGGACTGCCACCACCGGTCCGGACCGCGGGCCGTGGGACTGGTCCACGACCACCGGCGTCGGTGCCGCGAAGCGCGGGAGCCGCTGGAGCGCTGACCGCCGTCACGCGAGCTTCACGTTGGAGAGCGCCTGCGGCAGCCGGCCGCGCTGCCGGTAGACGAACGCGAGTACTTCAGCCACGGCGGCATAGAGCGCCGGCGGAATGGGCCGGCCCACCGAGGCGCTGGCGATCAGCGCGCGAGCCACTGGAATGTTCTGGATCACCGGCACATTTGCGGCGCGTGCGAGCAGCACGATCCGCTCGGCCAGCTTGCGCCGACCCATCGCGAGCACCACCGGTGCCGGCGAAATGCCGTCGTAGCGGATCGCGACGGCAATGCTCGTCGGGTTGACGATGATGACGTCGGCTTCCTTGACGCGGTGCAGCATGCGCCGCCGCACCAGCGCCAGCCCGAGCGACTTCATCCGGCTCTTGAGCAGCGGGTTGCCCTCGGTCTCGCGGAACTCCTGCACCACTTCCTCGCGCGTCATCCGCAACTGGCGGTCGTGCCGCCACACGGCGACGCCGTAGTCCAGCAAGGAGAGCGCGAGAAAGGCGAGACCGGACAGAAGCACCAAACGAAACGCCAGCGTGCGAATCAGGTCGACCACTGCACCCGGATCGCCGCCGGTCAGGCTCGCGATCCGCGGCCACGCATCGCCAATGGCGAGCCAGCCGATGGTCGCGATGATGGTGAGCTTGACGATCGCCTTGAAGAGCGTGAAAATCGATTGTCCGCTGAGGAGGCGCTTGAGGCCCGACGCCGGGCTCACGCGCGAGAAGTCCGGCGTGATGGGCTTGAAGGACAGCACGCCGCGCGCCTGAATGGCGTTGACAGCGAGCGCTGGAACAAAAACCGCCAGCAGGAACGGCGCGAGTGCGGTGAAGATTCCCACGGTCTGCGTGCGAAGCAGATCGGACGCATCGCCCACCGTCATGGGGCCGTGGCTCAACGTGCTCATCTGGTCGCGGAGTGTGGCGACCACACCGTGCGCGATCGCCGAGCCGCCAAAGAACGCCAGCGCCAGTGCGCCACCCATCACGACCACCGCGCCGGAAAGTTCCTGGCTGCGCGGGACCTGGCCGTCGTCGTGCGCCTGCGTGCGGCGCCGCAGCGTCGGGCGTTCGGTCTTTTCCTGCGCGCTCGATTCGGCCATCGGCTAGTGCGCCACGACGGGCGTGAGTGCGCGCACCATCGCATCGGCGGCGGGGCCGGTGGACATCGCCCAGTTGGCCATCAGGCGCACGGTGTACGGCAACGCGGCGCCGATGGTGATCAGGCCGACGCTCACGGTGATCGGCACCGCCACCATCATGGTATTGAGCTGCGGCACCGCGCGGTTGAGGATGGCGAGCCCGAGATTGGTCACCAGCAGCGCCACCAGCATTGGTGCGGCCACTTGCACGGCGACCACAAACACGGTGCCGCCCAGCTCGAGCAGCGAGCGTGCGCCGGCGCTCAACGCAAGCGGTGCGCCGGGCGGCACGGCGTGAAAGCTCCGCGCGATCGCGCCAAGCAGCGCGATGTGTCCGCCGAGCGAGACGTAGACCATCAGCGCCACCTGCGACTCGAGCTGGCCGACACCGGGACTGCCGGTGTCACTCATTCCACCGATCGCGGGACCGAGGGAGAGTCCCATCTGCAGCGAGATCACCTCCGCGGCCACCGAGATCCCGGAGAGAAAGACGGCCGACGAAAGCCCGATGGCAACGCCGAGCATCATTTCCGTCAGCAGCGGGACCACCACGCTCGCGGCGTCGATCGACACGTCGACATGCGGCACGGACGGCAGAAGCACGAGACTCACCACGACCGCGATGGCGCCGCGCACCGTGGTCGGAATGCCGGACATCGACCAGATCGGCGCGATCAGCATCACTCCGGCCACGCGTGCGGTGACCAGCACGAGCACCGGCCAGTTGAGCGGCTGAAGCGCGTCGATCAGCGAGTGCGGATTCAGCGGGCCACCGAGGGCAGCGAGCGGAACATCTCGATGGTGAACTGCACCATCAGCCGCAGTGCCAGCGGCAAGGTGAGCACAAAGACCAGCGCCACCACCACCAGCTTGGGAATGAAGGTGAGGCTCTGCTCCTGGATCTGCGTGATTGCCTGCAGCAGCGACATCAGAATGCCGACCGCAAGTGCGGCGAGCAGCAGGGGCCCCGCCACGGTGAGCGTGAGTGTCAGCGTGTGCTGCATCAGGTCGATGGCGAGCTGGGGGTTCACACCGGCACCCGGAACGAGGCGACGAGATTCTGCACCACCAGCATCCAGCCATCGGCCAACACAAAGAGCAGCAGCTTGAATGGCAGCGATACCATCACGGGCGGGAGCATGAACATGCCCATGCTCATCAGCACCGACGCCACGATCAGATCGATGACCAGAAACGGCAGGAAGATCACAAAGCCCATCTGGAAGGCCGTGCGCAGCTCACCGATCACGAAGGCCGCAATCACCGTCATGGTCGGGATATCGGCGATGGTGGCGGCCGGGGGTGAGTTGCTCATCCCGGCCATCGCCGCGAGATCGCGATCGCGCGTGTTGGCGAGCATGAACTTGCGAAGCGGAAGGATGCCCGCATCGTATGCCTGCACCTGGGTGATCTCACCGCGGAGATAGGGCTGCAGCGCGTCGTGATTTTCCGCCTCGAGCACCGGACGCATCACCACGCCGGTGATGATGACCGCGATCGCCACGAGGAGTGCGGTGGGTGGCGCGGTCTGCGTGCCCATGGCGGAGCGAAGAAAAGACAGCACGATCACGATGCGGGTAAAGCCCGTCATCAGCATGAACATCGCGGGCAGCAGCGTGAGCGCGCCCATGAGCACCACCACGCCAACGGCGCCGGTGAGCTGGAGCTGGTCGCCCGGCGTGCCGACGCTGACGTTCACGGTCGGCGCGGCCGGACCGTGGACCTGTGGTGCCGCGGGACCACTGGCACCTGATGTGGTGCGGGCACGAGTCGGCGGCGGTGCCGTGATGATCTGGGCATGACTCACGGCCGGCAGCGCCATCAGCGCGATCAGCAGACCGAATCCCGCCAGGATGCTCCGGAAGCCCAGCGGCGCGGTCCCGGCCGCCGGACGGCTCTCCTGGAGCGCGAGCGCGCGATCGGCGCCATCCAGTTCACCCAGCAGCGTGTGACTTTCGCCAACACCAACGATCAGCACGCGTTCACCGGCCCGCAGCAACACCACACCCTGGCGCGGTCCGGTGGATACGCGGTCGAGCAGATCGAGACTTCGCGGACGGTTGCCGCGCATCGGCACGCCATGCATGCGCCCGAGCAGGCGCAGTGCCAGCGCCATGACGCCGATGGTGATGAGGAGTGCCGCAAACGCCAGCCACATCGCTCAGCGTCCGGTCGCGCGCGCGCCGTCGCGAGCCGGCGTGACGATCCGCGTGATCCGGATGCCGAATGTCTCGCCGATCACCACCACTTCGCCCTCGGCCAGCCGCCGATCGCTGACGTAGATGTCGATCGGCTCACCGACGAGACGGTCGAGCTGAATGACCGAGCCGGGGCCCAGATCGAGCACGTCCTGCATGGACATGGTGGTGCGGCCGAATTCCACGCGCACCGGCAGCATCATGTCGAGCAGCGTGTCGAGCGTGGCGCCGCCGACGCGCTGCGCGCCCTGGCCCAGTTCATCGAGTTGGGGATCGGCCATCGCCGCCGTGGCTTCCGCAGCCGCTGCACTCAAGTCGGTCATGGCGCGCGCTTCCTTCGCAGGACAGGGGGTTCACTCGTGTCGGGCGCAATGGGATGCGACACGCGCACGCCCACATGGCCGTTCTGTCGTCCGAGCATGCCGGCACAGAGTGGCCGGCCGTTGACATGCACTTCCACCGCGCCGCGACTGGCGTGTCCGGTGTCGAGCACCTGCCCCGGACGCATGCCGGCCAGGCGCGCCGCGGCCCACTGAAAGCCGATGCACGCCATCACCGGCACCTGCGCCGACACCAGATGGCGTTCGATCAGTTCGCGCGCTTGCGCCGCGGACTGCGGCGCCGACGTGATACCGGCAGGCGCCTTGTGCACGGCGTGCCGCGCCACCATCACGGTCAGGCGTCCGGTCACATCGCCGCACTCGACATCAAAGGGCAGTGCAAGCACACTCTCGTCACTCGCCACGATCGGCGGCGCGGTATCGTCGGTCACCATGATCACGCTGCCGGCGGCCGCTGCGCCGGGCGCAATCGCGAGGGCGGTGCCCAGCGGCACGAGGGCGCGCTGCAGGAGGTCGCCCAGCACGGTCTGCTCGAGCGGTGTGAGCGGCCGCGGCGTGGCGGCGGCGTTGCCGGGACCGCCCATCAAGCGGTCCACCGCGAACACCGCGAGTTCCGGCGTGAGGACGAGCAGAACCGCGACACCGGCCGTGCCACCGACCGCGCCCAGAAAGCGCGGCGTCGCATTCGAGACGGCCTGCAGATACTCGGCGTGCGAGAGCGGACTCGCCGCTCCCGCTTGCAGCTTGACCGGACGCCGCAGCCGGGCGCCCCAGATCGGCTGGAGCGCGTCGGCAAACTCGGCCTGCTGTGCCGCGAGCGCCGCCGTTTCGGGAACACCAAGACGTGGCGCGGCGCGGAAATCATAGGGCCGCACGTCGAGGCTGGGCGCGACCGTGGCCATCCTACTGAATCAGGAATTGCGGGAGATACACATGCAGCGCACTGTCGTGGGCAAAGCGAATTGCCGACGCCGTCAGGATCTGCCGCAGAGAATCACGGGCACCGGTCTGGGAAAGCTGCTCCAGCGTCATCCGCTCGACGATGCCGATCACGGCGTCACGGAACGCGACCTCGGATTCCTTGAGATGCGCTTCCGCTTCCGGCGTCCGCACTTCGACCGCCACCGACACGATCAGGAAGCGCTGCCCCTGCGACGCCGCCGGATTGACGATGACGTTGTCGAGCCGGAAGATCCGCGCCGGCTCTTCCTTCTTGGGCGCTGCTGCCGACGCCTGGGCGCCGGCCGCCAGCGACGAGGGACGCAACCGCGGGCCGATGAAAAGCGTGCCAATCACTGCACCGATCGCGAGCGCCAGCACGCCCAGACCAATTGTCTGGACATTGCTGGGCGCGACGGGAGCCACGGCCTCCGCTGTGGGCGCGGTGGGTGTGGCCACTAGAAGTGCCGGATCGGGGGCGTCATTGGTCCCCGGTTAGGCAACGCCCGTACCAAGGGGACAGGCGTGCTTCTATCTGATTGATGGGTAAGGACTTAGCATGGATTTCCCGCGCCGTTGGTCGGCGCGGGACCGCGAACCGGGATCACCAGCGGCAGATAATGCCGACTGGATGGCGATACTTGCCGGGACCAAAAAGCCGTCGAGGCGATGGCGGATTGGAGCCCGCCACCGCCTCGACGCGTGAGCGGTGGATGCTCAGCGCTGCTGCATGTTCACCAGTTCGCTCAGCATCTCGTCGGCCGTCGTGATCACGCGCGCGTTGGCCTGGAAGCCGCGCTGGGTTTCGATCATGTCCGTGAATTCGGCGGACAGGTCGACGTTGGAGTTCTCCAGCGCGCCCGGCGTGATGGTGGACGTATTGCTCGTGCCGGCAAAGCCGATCACCGGCAACCCCGAGTTGGCCGACTCGGAATACGTGCTGTCGCCCTGCCGGAGGAGGCCGGACGGATTGTTGAATTCCGCCAGCGAGATCTGGGCAAGCGCATGGGAGACACCGTTGGAGAACGCTCCCGTGACGACCCCCTGGGCGTCGACGCTGATCGATTCCAGATCGCCCGAGGTGTAGCCGTCCTGCTGGCTGATCACCGCGTTGGAGCTGTGGCCAAAGCCCGCCAGGCCGTCGATGTCGCCGATGGTACCGGCGTTGACGTTCACATCGAATGGATCGGCGCCGTTGGACGGCGTAATCGTGAGCGAGGTCCCGGTGCCCGGCGCGGTAAAGGTCAGGAGCTTGCCGGTGCCGTCAAAGGTGGCCGTTCCGGTGCCGGTACTGACGTCGGCATCGGGAGACGTGGCGGACCAGCTCCAGGCGCCGGGTGCCGTATTGGTAAAGGTCATGTCGAGCGTGTGCGCGGCGCCCAGTGCGTCGTAGACCGTGACGCTCATGTCGTGCGTATCGCCGACCGCGGCGCTGGCATCGAGATCGCCGGTGAGCGTGATGTTGGCGGTCGCCTTGGCCGCGGCCTTCTGCCCGATCGGCAGCGCGATGTTCGAGATGCTTGACGACGACGAGATGTTCCCCGACGTGTCGGCATTGATGCCCTGCACGATGTAGCCGTTGTCGGCCGAGATGAGGTGGCCGTCGGCGTCGAGCTGGAAATTGCCGGCGCGCGTGTAGAGCTGCTGCGACCCGTTGGAGACGACAAAGAAGCCGTCGCCCTGAATCGCAAGGTCGGTGTTCTGCCCCGTCGATTCGAGGGTGCCCTGCGTCATCAACTGGTCGATGCTGCCGATGTTCATCCCCGAGCCGATCTGCATCGGGTTCACACCACCCAGGTCGCCTGGCGGACGGGACGCGCCCTGCAAGAGCTGGACAAACGCCTCCTTGAACGTCACGCGCGATGCCTTGAAGGCCGTCGTGTTGACGTTGGCAATGTTGTTCGCGATCACGTCGAGCCGGGTCTGGTGATTCTCGAGCCCGGAGACGGCCGCATAGAGCGCACTGAGCACCTGGGGATCCTCCTATTGTTGGGTGGTAGTGGAAGCCGCAGTGCCGGCGGCGGGCAGTATTTCGGAGATATCGGTAATCGCCACGGCGCCGCTGGAGAGCTGCAGCATCACCTGGCCGTTCTGGAAGAGCGTGCCGAGAACCTGGCTCACGGTCGAACCGGTGGCAGTCACGGCCGCACCGCTGCTGTCGGTGGCCGTCACCTTATAGGTGTACGTACCGGCCGACACCTTGTCGAGATTGAGGTTGAGGAGACTGCTCCCCGACGCCACGTTGGTGAAGTCCTGGCTCCCGACCACGGAACCGTCGCTGCCGATCACATCGACATGCAGAGTTTGCGCGGCGCTGGCGAGATCGACGCTGATCGTCGGCGTCTGGCCATCGGCCACCGTGACGTTGGCACCGTCCGTGACCACGCTGCGTCCGATGAGCGATGCGCCGAACTGCTCCTGCTGTGCGAGCTGCGCCTGGGTCGTGGCCGACGTCTGCGCGTCCATCTTGGAATTGAGCGTGATGAGCTGCTCGACGGTCGAGAATTGCGCCAGCTGGGTCGCGAGCTGCGTGCCGTCCATCGGATTCATCGGATCCTGGTTTTTCATCTGCGTCACCAGGAGCTGCAGAAAGTCATTCTCGCCCAGCAGCTGACCGTCGGTGGGATCGCCGGCGTCGGCGGCCGATGTGGTCGGCGCGGTGTTGGTCACCAGCGGCGAATTGGTTACCGGTGCAGTCATGCGTCACGCTCCTGCGATGGGCGCCGCCGACCGCGCGGGTCCCGATTGAAGGGTTGATCGTCCTGGGAAGTACGCGGCTGCTGACGCGGGTCGCCGGCCTGCTCCCGCCGCGCGGCACCCGCGTTGGTGTTCGCGGTCTCACCAACGGCCGGCGCCGCCGTGGTGCTGATCGTTGCGGGCGTGGCGGATTCCTGCACGCGCACCGCGACCTTGACATCCGAGAAGCCGCGATCTTCCAGCGCCTGCCGGAGTGCGGGAAGTGCGCGATCGAGCGCGGCACTCGCGCCATCGGTGGCGATGATCGTGGCCTGCACGGCAGATCCCTGCACCGCCACGCGGATACGCGAGGCACCGGCGATCTGGCCGTCGAGGTCCACCGTCACATGCGCACTGGACGGTTGCGGCACCGGTACGTCTGCGCTGCGCGGCACATACGCCGCTTCTGCGGGAGCGGCACTGCCGCCGACCACGCGGGCAAGCACGGGCGGAGCCACAGTGGCCGCGAGCGCCTGCGGGGCAACCGCGCCTGGCGCCGTCGGCGGTGTGCCGCGCGATGTCGGCGCAACAGACGCATCTGCAGCGTCGTGATGCTTGCCACTGCCCGGCGCGCCGCCCGACGACTGATCGCCAGGACCCTGCTGCGCCGACGACATGGCCGGCACTGCCACATGCACATGCACCGCGGCTTGCGGCGCGATGTCGAAGACCGCCGGGTGACCATTGCCGCCAAGCACGGGATCGCTGTCGCCGTCATTCGCAAGCGCGGCACTATCAACACCGTCTGCGTCCCCACCGCTCGCCGTGGCGATCGACGTGCCCGGAAGCTGGACCGGGCGGGTGAGCGCAGCGGATGCCGCCGTGGTGGCATTCGCGGATCCCTGTGCCGGCGGCCGCGGCACGCGCACGGCAAGCGTCCGCGGTACCGTGGCGCCGGTGGCCAGAGCTACCGCGAGATCGGCGATCGCGGAAAGGTCGCCTGATGTTGCCGTTGCACCCGTCGCGTCGTCAGTGCCCGAGTCGTTCGTCGTGTCGTCTTCGACGACGCCGGCGACCGCGGGCACGATGTCATCGTCCGTTTCGCTCGCGGCATCGATCTCGTCTCCAGCCGCGGCCACCGGCATGAGCTTGCCGCCATGGCCGTGGTGACCGCCGCCGCCATGCACCGCGGCGCGCTGCAACGTCGTGAGGTCGGTTGGCGGCGCAGTCGCGAGCATCGCAGCGTTGCTGAGGAGCACAGTATCCGTCGCCGCCGCATTGCCGGCTGCGGCGGCATCGGGCACGTCGCCGGCAGCTGCGGCGGCCGCGGCGTCCGATGGCGGAGCAACGGCAGCCGCAGCCGCGGGCGCCACCGACGCCTGCAAGGCCGCGAGGAATGCGCTCGCGGCGTTCGCAGCGGTGGGTGGGTGCGTCAGCCGTGTTGCCGCATGCGGCGACGCCGCCCCTGTCGGACGGATCATCATCGCGTGCCTGCCGGTGCCGCCAGCAGCCATTTGCTCAGCACATGCGCGCGTGCCTTGGGGAGTCCACCAATGATGGCTGCCGCGCGCGTCACATCGACGCCACGCAGAATGACCTTGAGATCGCTGTCGCTGAGCCGCGCGGCCAGCGGGGCGATGTCGGCGGGATCCAGCTTCCGGAAGACCGCGGCGAGGCGCGCGGTGTCCGGGACAGCGGCCTTGTCGGCAGACGGCGCCGCAACAGGTGGTGCCGCGGCAGCGACCGTTGCCGCGGGCGCCGGCGCAGTCGCGGTCGTGCTCCCCGAATCGGTGGGCACCGGTGCCTTCGCGGAATCGTTTGCCGGCAGATGCGCCACTGTGGAGAGCGGAACCACCGTCGGCACCGGTGCCGCTGGTGCTCGCATGGACACCACCGTGGACCCGGCCAGTCCGATGACAAATGCCGCGCCGCCAACGATCATCGGCTTCATTGGCTGTCCTGCTGCTGCGCGGACCGGCGACGGGCCACTTCGTCCATCTCATTGCGTTCGGCGCGCACGACGTCGACTCCCCACTCACTCACCTTGATATCGCGCAGGCGCTCCAGCGCCCGCCGGGCGATCCGCGCCTCCGAAAACCGCTGCAATTCCGCCGCGTGCGCCGCGTCCGCATCGGCCAGCGCCTTGGCATCGGCTTCCGCCCGCGTGCGTGCGGCCTCGACGCTGAGCGAGAACGCGTGCCACATGCCGGCAGGGCGGACCGCGCCATCGTCGCCGGCCTGCGCCTGCACATCGGCCAGCTGCGAATCGCTTTCCGCCGACTCGTTGCGCCTGCCGTGCGCATGCTGCTCGGCGTGGCCAAGCGCGCGGCCGTGCATGCGCTCCATGGCCTCGCGCAGATGCAGCAGCCCCTGCAGGCGGAAGGTGAATCGCTTCATCGGCCGGGTCCTTTCTCAATCAGACGAGCGCGGGCCGCGAGCGCGATCACCGCCGCACGCGTGCTGGCAAAGCCGACAATCTCATCCGGCCGCTGGGTCAGAAACGCGAGCATCTCGGGACGCACCGCGATCGCGGCATCGACGAGACGGTCGGCGCCACTCTTGTAGGCGCCGACCGCAATGAGATCCTCATGCGCGCGGTACGCGGCCTCGAGCCGGATCAGCGCGTTGGCGGCGGCGTGGTGTTCGGCGTCGATCACGGAATCGCGCACGCGGCTCACGCTCTCGAGCACATCCACCGCGGGAAACTGGCGCGCCGATGCAAGGCGCCGCGCAAGTACGACGTGCCCGTCGAGAATCGAGCGCGCAGCGTCGGCGATCGGTTCGTTGAAATCGTCGCCTTCCACCAGCACGGTGTAGAGCCCGGTGATGCTGCCGACCGCCGCCGTCCCCGCGCGCTCGAGGAGCCGCGGCAATCCGACAAACACCGACGGCGGATATCCCTTGGTCGTGGGCGGCTCGCCCACCGACAATCCCACCTCGCGCCACGCCATCGCCACGCGCGTGACCGAATCCATCAGGAGCAGCACGTTGCGGCCCTGATCGCGGAAGTGCTCTGCGATGGCGGTCGCCACCAGTGCGCCCGTCGCGCGCAGCACGGCCGACTGGTCGCTCGTCGCCACCACCACGACGGAGCGCGCCAGGCCTTCGGCGCCAAGATTGCGCTCGATGAATTCGCGCACTTCACGCCCGCGTTCGCCGAGGAGCGCGATCACGTTGACATCGGTCGACGCGCCGCGCGCAATCATGCCGAGCAGCACGCTCTTGCCCACACCGCTGCCGGCCATGATCCCGACGCGCTGGCCGAGGCCGAACGTTTCAAGGCCGTCGATGGCGCGCACGCCGGTGCAGAATGCCGTGTCGACCGGCGTGCGTTCGAGTGGTGTCGGCGGAGCGCCGAGCAGCGGACGCGATACCGTGGGTCCCACTGGACCAAGGTTGTCGAGTGGATTGCCAAGGCCATCCAGCACGCGGCCGATCAATCCATCACCCGCCGCGACATACAGCGAGCGCCCGAGTGGTGTGACGGTGGCACCGGGATGAATCCCTTCGAGCTCTCCCACCGGCAGCAGCATCACGCCGCGCTCATGGAATCCCGCCACGAGCGCGAGCACGCTGCGCGACGCGGTGGACACACGGCACACCTCGCCCACCGCCACCGGCAACGACGACGCTTCGACCACCTGGCCGATCACGCGCGTGACGCGCCCCAGAATCGCCAGTCGCGGCACCTGCTTGAGGCGCGCGAGCGCCGGCTCGAGGAGGGTCGTGTCAGTCATGGCTGATGCGTTCGTAGATGTCGAGCAGCGCGCGATCGATCCGGCCGTCGATCAGCGTGCTGGGCCCTTCGACCACGCAGCTCCCGCGCACCAGGGTCTGGTCCGGGGTCCACCGCAGATCGACACCGGTATCGCTGACGCTCGGCAATCCGCCCAGGGCGTGCAGTGCCGCGAGATCGTCGGGATGCACCCGCACGGTGACCACGCCGTGCATCGGTGCCAGAATCAGCGCGCGCGCCACGAGCTGCTGCACCACCGATGGATCCTGCGCGAGCTCGCGCTCGATCAGATGCTGTGCGATTGCCACGGCGAGTGCGTACACCGTCGACGCGACACGGCTGTGCACCTGCTGCGTGGTCTCGCGCAGTGCGCGCTGGGCGGCCTGCAGCGCGGCACCCGCGTCGGCGACACTCGCATCGCGTTCGGCCATTGCGGCGGCATGACCTTCGAGCCACGCAGCCTGCCGCGCCGACTCGTCCGGCGACGGATCCATTCCCGCCGGTTCCGCCGCGGGTATCACGGCCAGATCGGGCGGGTGCCAGGCGGCCACGGCGGGAGGCGCGCGCCGACCGGGCGCGCTAGGCGATGACGTCATCATCGCCGCCCCGTTCGATCGTGATTTCGCCGGCGTCCTGCAGTCCGCGCGCCGCCGCGATGATATTCGCGTGGGCCGCCTGCACGTCCTTCACCTTGACCGCGCCGAGCATCTCCAGCTCTTCCTTGAGGGCCGCTCCGGCGCGCTCGGACATGTTCTTGAGCACATGCGCCTTGAGCTCCTCGCTCGCCGCCTTGAGTGCGACCGCAAGCTCACGGCTCTCGAGATCGCGCAGGAGGCGCTGCATCGAACGATCGTCGAGCCGGCGCAGATCCTCAAAGACGAACATCAGATCGCGAATGGTGTCGGCGAGTTCCGCGCGGCGGCTGCGCACCGCTTCGAGAAGCGCCACATCGCCGCCCACCGGCAACTGATTCAACAACTGCGCGACCACCGCCGGACCACCCACGGCCGGACCGTCGCCGGCAGCAGCGAGCTGCGATTCGCGCGCGATCGCCGATTCGACCATCTGCAGCACTTCCGGCGACACACGGTCCATGCTGGCCACGCGATACAGCACCTCGCCCGACACCTCGGCGTCCATGCCGGCGATCATCGTCGCCGCCACTTTGGGGTCGAGATGCGCGAGCACCAGTGCGAGCGTCTGCGGATTCTCACCGCGGAGCGCCGCCTGCAATACATCGGGCGGTGCCCGCTTGAGCGGGCTCTTCTCCGTGCCATCGGGCTCGCTGCGGATGCGTTCGAGCACGCCCTGTGCGCGCGGAATGCCGAGCGCCATCTCGAGCACTTCGCGGGCGTATTCCTCGCCGCCCTGCGCCATCGACGCCATGCCGCGAGCGACGTCGGCGTATTCATGCAGCACCGAGTCGATCACGTCGGCCGGGACGGCCGGCGTGCGCGCAATGATCCGCGAAATTGCCTCGACCTCTTCGCGTGCGAGCTTGCTCAGAATGCGCGCGGAGGCTTCTGCCCCAAGTGCCATGCACAGGATCGCGGCTTTCTGCGATCCTGTGAGACTGGCGGCGCGGCCAGTGCGTGATGCGAGTGCGGTCACGAGGGCTCAGCCAGCCACGCGCGAATCACGCGCGCGGCCGCGTCGGGACCGGCGGCATGCTCGATCGACGGCGTGGAGCGCCGCGTGCCAATCTCGTTCTGCACGCCGGCGGGGGCCGCACCGTCGACGCTTCCGGCGGTGAGCTGCGCCGGCGCGGCGGGCGCGGTCTTGAGCACGCGCAGGCCGAGCACGAGGGCGACGACGATCGCGAGCACCGACGTCACCGGCAGACCCCACGGAGCGGCCCGCTCGATGAGCGGCACCGCGACCGGCTTGTCGGCGGCCGCCTTGACCGGCACGGGATCGTTGAACGGTACCGCGACCACGGACAACTGGTCGCCGCGCGTGCTGTCGATCCCGATCGCGTTCCGCACCAGCGTGGCGAGCGCGGCGCGCTGGTCGTCCTGCGCCGATCCTTCCGTCTTGAGCGCGTGGCTGTTGATCATCACCGACACGGTCAGCCGCGTCACGTTGCCCACTTCGCCAATGATCTTCTCGATCTTGCGCGAGTTGAGATAGGTGTTGTTGATGATCGTCTGGGCCTGCCCCGCCGCGGCACTGTCGCTGCCGCCGCCGGAGCTGCGCTGCTCGTTGGAGAGCACCTTGCCCTGCGGATCGTACGTGTCGATGCTGCGCTCGACCTGATCAAAGTTGAGCCGCGCCGCGACCTGTACCTTGGCATCGGACGGGCCCACGGCGGAGGCGAGCAGCTGCTCCACCTTGGTCGCCAGATGCTGCTCGATTGTCTGCTGCACATCGAGCTGGTGCGCAGTGAGTCCGGCGCTGCCGGTATCACCCTCGGCGCCAGCGAGCGGCCGGCCGCTGTCGTCGAGCACGGTGACGTGGTCGGGCGTCAATTGCTCGACGCTGCTACTCACCAGGCGCGCAATGCCCTGCACCTGATCCGCCGAGAGCGTCACGCCCGACGCGAGCGAGACCACCACCGCCGCTTCGGCCGGATGCTCGTCACTGCGGAGTGGCGTGGTTTCAGGGATGGCGAGATGCACCTGTGCGCGGGTCACACCGCGGAGCGTACCAATGGTGCGAGCGAGTTCGCCCTCGAGCGCACGGCGGTAGGTGATGTGCTCGGTGAAATCGGTCATGCCCCACGTGGGCTTGTCGAACAACTCGAGCCCAGGGCGGCCGTTGGCGGGAAGGCCATCCTTGGCCAGGAGCACACGCGCGCGCGCCGCGTCGGCTTCGGGCACTTCCACGTCGGCACCGCCGGCATCGAGCCGATATTGAATCGACGCCTTGCCGAGGTGATCGGTGATGTTGCCAACCTCGGCCAGATCAAGACCGCGGAAGAGCACCACAAAGTCGGGCGTCGACGCACGCCGCGCGAGCACGAAGGCGAGCATGAGCAGGCCGCCCACCAGCGCGATCAGCGCAAAGCGGCGATTGGAATCGAGACGAAGGAAAGCGTCGCGCATCGCGTCAGATCTGCATGTTCATGATGGTCCGATAGGCATCGGTGAGCTTGTTGCGCGTTTCCACCAGCAACTGCAACGAGAGCGACGCCTCTTCCGCCGCGGCCATGACCTGGTGGAGTTCCACCGGCTCGCCGCGCAGGAACGCGCCGATCACATTGTCCTTCTGCGTCTGCATCTGCTCGACACCGCCAAGAGCCTGGCCCAGGAGATCGCCGAACTTGTCGCCGCCGGCACCAATAGTCGGATCGAGCGGCACGCCATCGCCGCGTTCGATCGGCGAGATGATGGGCAGGTCGGGGCGAATCGGTGTGGTCAACGCTCAGCCCTGCACGTCGATGCGCTGGCCCACGGGAGCGGCCGGACTCGCCGGCGGTGCGCCGTTGGCACCGTAACTCACCGGCCCCAGCGCCTGGACGGCCGCGAAATACGCGCGCTCTTCATCGGTCAGCACATCCCACAGCGGCGACGCGCTCTTGCTGGCAGCGGCGGTTGACGGGCGCGCCGTCGCGGCAACACCGCCCAGCGCCGGGATCGCACTGGACCCGATCGGAGGAATGGCGCTCAAATGTCCAGCGCCTTGTGCAGCATGGCCTTGCCCGCCTCAAAGGCGGTCGCGTTGGCCTCGTGCATCCGGCTCGCAATCATCAGGTCCACCTGTTCGTTCGCGAGATCGACATTGGGATAGTGGACGTAGCCGTTCGCGTCGGCGTCGGGATTTCCCGGCTCCAACACCAGCCGATCGGGCGAAGTGTCGTGCACCACTGTCGTGGTTGGCGCGCCCGTTCTTGGATCGATTCCCGCCACGGCGATCTCGCGCTGGTACGGCTTGCCGTCCGGGCCCTTGGTCGTGTTGGCGTTGGCAATGTTGTTGGAGATCACTTCCATGAACTCCTGTTGCCTCGACATCCCGGTCGCACTGGTGCCGAGGGGGCCGAGCAACTGGCGCAATGGCCGCGGGAACATCTGGATCGGATCAACCAT
This sequence comes from Gemmatimonadales bacterium, assembly GCA_036267775.1. Taxonomy (GTDB): domain Bacteria; phylum Gemmatimonadota; class Gemmatimonadetes; order Gemmatimonadales; family GWC2-71-9; genus Palsa-1233. The sequence goes on along the minus strand of DATAVM010000195.1, from coordinate 31,546 downwards.
TGCCGGTGATCGCGGCGCGAAGGTCGGCGTACGACTTCTGCAACAGCTTGGCGGCCGCCTCGTACCGCGTCTCGGTGTCGGCCAGCGATGCCATGTCACGCGTGAGATTCTCGTCCGTTTTCGTCATCGACGATTGCAGCTGCCCGGCAAAGCCGGTGCTCGCGCTCCGCGACGTCGCATTGGCGACATCGTCGGCGATCGTGTGGTGCGTGGCGCTCAATTCGTCGAGCGCTCCGCGCAGATCGTTCGTCAGCGTACCCGCCCCGAACAGTGATGGAACCACGGCATCCCCCGAGATGACGGTTCGAACGGCCCCAGCGCAAGGCTTGTACCGGTGCGGTACACGCAACTCAAGTCGTTATCAATAAATGGGTTACAACGATTGACGCACAGGAAGACCCGAGACCTGAAACCTGGGGAGCCGGAAAAAAGTGCCGACTTCGAGCCGTCGTTGCCGCGATCTAGTTGAGGGCGGGGATGTTGAGCTTGTTGCGGAGGGTGCGTTCGCTGATACCGAGGAGCCGCGCGGCGCGGGTACGGTTGCCACCGGTGGCGGTGAGGGCCCGCTGGATGGCGATCCGCTCGAGGTCGGCCAGGTTGATCGGCTGGTTGTTCTCGGGCTCCACCACCGGCACCGTCACCGGACGATGCAGGTCGAGCGTCAACACCGGCGTCACCGGACCGGTGGGCGTACGGCTGGTGAGGCCAAAGAGATCGGCGGTGAGCGGGCGACCGCGGGACAGAATCATGGCGCGTTCCACCGCGTTGGCGAGCTCGCGCACGTTGCCCGGCCAGGCGTATTCCTGCAGATGCGTCATTGTTTCCGGCGGCAATGTGGCCGGAGCGACGCCCGCGGATTCCGACGCGCGCTGCATGAAGTGTTGCACCAGCAGCGGAATGTCTTCGCGCCGCTCGCGCAGCGGCGGCGTGTAGAGCGGTACGACCTGCAGGCGATAGTAGAGATCGGCACGAAAACGCCCGGCCTCGACCTCCTGGCGCAGCTGGCGGTTGGTGGTCGCCACGATGCGCACATCGACGCGGATCAGATCGCGCCCGCCCACTCGCTCGAACTCCTGCTCCTGAATGGCCCGCAACAGCTTGGACTGCAGATCGAGCCGCATCTCGGAGATCTCGTCGAGCAGCAACGTTCCACCGTGGGCACGTTCGAAGGCACCCGGAGCGCGCGCCGTTGCACCGGTGAACGCACCCTTCTCGTGACCAAAGAGCGCGCTTTCGACCAGCCCTTCCGGAAGAGCGGCACAGTTGACCGTGATGAACGGCTGATCGCGCCGCGGGCTCTGGTCGTGAATGGCACGCGCCACCAGCTCCTTGCCGGTCCCCGATTCGCCTTCGACCAGCACCGAAGCGCGCGTCGCGGCTACCGTGGCCACGGCTTCGTGCAGCTCGCGCACGATGCGGCTCCGGCCAACCATCTTGCGGCGCACCTGGATGCGAGTGATTTCCTGCCGGAACGTCTCGTTCTCCCGGCGCAGCCTGGCAAAGTCGAGGGCGTGCTGGAGCGTGATCTCGAGCGTCTGGATCCGGACCGGCTTGGTGAGATAGTCCACCGCGCCGCGCCGCATCGAGAGCACCGCGTGTTCAATACTGGAATGGCCGGCGACGATGACGACCGGCACGTGATGGCCCTGCTCTTCAAGCGCGCCGATGAGTTCCAGGCCGGACATCTGCGGGGTGGCGCAGTCGGCAAGAATGAGGTCGATCGGCCGGGAGGCAACAATCTGCAACGCTTCGGGTCCATCGCTGGCAAGGACCACGTCGTAGCCGAGTGCCATGAGCGCATGCTCGTACAACGCCGATGCCGCCGGGTCGTTGTCCACACAGAGCACGGTACAGGTCGCCGCTGGTTCACTCACCGGAGTGAGAAATCCTCACCGTTTCTCGAACCATTCAGCGCCTCCGCTCAGGGTCGGACAAAATTACCCGATAATGCGCCCAACGCCAATTGTCCGGAGAAGCTTGCGATGCGAATTACCGACAGCATGGTCTACTCACAATCACTGCTCCGGCTCCAGAATCAGTATGCCGCCCTGAATGTCGCCTCGGCCCAGGTCACCACCGGCACCCGCAACGCCGAGCTCTCGGACGATCCGTCGGCGGGAAATCAGGTGCTTCAGATTGACACCACCAATCGTCAAGTGACCCAGTATCAGCGCAACATCACGTCGGCCACCGCGCAATCCAACGCGGAAGAGTCGACGCTCGATCAGCTGACCGATCTGCTGTCGCGCGCGCAGGAACTGGCAACGACCGGTGCGACCGATACCGATACCGCATCGGGCCGCGCGGCGTCCGGCGCCGAAGTCGATGCCATCCTGCAGCAGGCAATTTCCCTGGGGAATCTGCAGGTTGGTGATCAGTACATCTTTGGCGGAAGCGCCACCGCCGCGCCGCCGTTTGAGACGGACGGCACGTATATCGGCGACAACAATGCCCGGCAGACCGTCATCAACCAGGGCGAAACGATCACCGCGACGCACACCGGTCAGCAGATCTTTGTCGACTCGGGAGTCCTGAGCTCGTTGTCGACCTTGCGTGACGCGCTCAACAGCAACGACGTCACCGGTGTTCGCAACGCGCTGACGACCCTCAGCACGGCGTTCGACAGCACGCAGACCACGCTCGCGCAAGTCGGGGCGCGCAGCGACGCGCTCACCGCGGCCGGCTCAGCCCTCACCACGCAGACCACGGAACTCGCCAACACGCGCAGCACGCTGGCCGACATCCCCACGGACGAGGCCGCGCTCAATCTGGCCAATGTGCAGAACGCGCTGCAGGCGGGAATACTGGCCACGACCAAAGTGCTCAACCTCTCGCTGGCAAACTATCTCACCACCGGCACGGTCAGCAGTTGACGCCCGACGCACCGTGCCGGCGTTCGACTCTCCATCGCAGGAAGGACTGACATGACCGCAGTATTGCCCAATGTGTCGTCAGGAACGTGGGTCGTCACTCGGCTCTTTGGCCGCGCGTTCGTCGCCGACGAGGACGTCATTGTATTTGCCGATGGCATTCCCGGCTTTCCCGACGCCCAGCGCTTTACACTCTTTCAGGCGAACGTGCCCGCGCTGGCGTGGCTGCAGTCACTCGACGATCTGGCGTTGACCTTTCTCATGGTGCAACGTGCGACACTGCCGGAACCACCGCACGCCGGCACGGCAGAGAGCTGGGCAATCGTGACGCTGCCGCACGGAACCGGGCCGGCCACGGCCAACCTGCAGGCGCCGGTGCTGATCGACATGGTGCTCAATCTGGGGCGCCAGGTGGTGCAGACCGACAGCCCCTACGGCACGGCAGTTCCGTTCGACCTGGAACGTCTCCTCGCCCCGCCCCGCCCCACGCTCCACCCCTGATCGCTCATGGTAGGACCCTCCCGACCGATAACGGACGGTGGCGACCACATCGGGTCGCCATTCGTGCTGTCCCCGGAGCAAGGATGCACCGGGCAACCATCTAGGGAGTAACACATCATGGCGAGTATTCAGACGAACATTGGGGCGAACGTCGCGCTGCTGAACACCTCAGCGGCCGGAATGAACCTCAACACGGAAATCGCGCGCTTGTCGTCGGGTTTCCGGATCAACCGTGCGGGCGATGACGCGGCAGGCCTTGCGATCGCGAACAAGCTCCGCGGCCAGGCGCAGTCGTTGACGGCTGCCTCGCGCAACGCCTCGCAGGCGAACTCGATGCTGCAGATCGCCGACGGTGCCACCAACACCATTTCCACCATCCTGGACCGGATGAAGGAACTGGCGACCGAGTCCAACTCGGACTCGATCGGTTCGCAGCGCGGCAAGCTGGACGCGGAGTTCCAGCAGCTCAGCGCGGAAATTGACCGGATCTCTGCCACCACGCAGTACCAGGGCAGCGGTCTGATCAATGGCACGTTCGGCGCAACGGTGGACACGGCATCCACCTCTGGCCACAGCACGGTGCTCGCCGTTGCGAGCGTCGGCCCGATCCAGACCAACGGCGCCGCGGCGGACACGTACACGATCACCGCGAACACCACCACCCACAAGCTGACCATGACCAACTCTGCGGGCACGCTGTCGCAGACGATCAGCAATGCGGGCGGTGCGCAGACGCTGGATTTCTCCGCGTTCGGCCTCTCGATCAGCACCGGCAACGCCTACGTGCAGGACGCGGCGATCGGCAACGTCGTCGTCAGCGGCTCGGGCGGCAAGTTCATGGTCTCGTCCAGCGGCAACTATGCCGGCAACGACCTGATCTCGCTCAACTCGATCAACCTGACCACGTCGGCGCTGGGACTCACCGGCCTCAACCTGAACACGGCCGCGAGCGCGCAGGCGACGTTGACGGCGCTGGACACCGCGACCGACAACGTGAACACGGCGATCGGTTCGATCGGCGCCGCGGAAAGCCGGATCGGCTTTGCGCAGACCAACGTCGACACGATCACCCAGAACACGACCGCGGCGGAGTCGACCATCCGTGACGCCGATATGGCGGCGGAGACCACCGCGTTCACCAAGTACAACATCCTGCAGCAGGCGGGCATGGCCATGATCGCACAGGCCAACCAGTCGGCATCGCAGGTGCTGTCGCTGCTCCACTAGTTCGCAGCGCAGTGAATTGATGGCGTGGGGATCGCTCCGGCGGTCCCCCGCCCTCCTTCAACCGGGCTCACGTCGATGACTGCACCGCTCACCTCCATCTCCGGTCTGATCTCGGGCATCGACACGTCATCGCTGATCGACGCGATCATCGCGCAGGACAGGGCACCGGCCGCAGCGATGGAAGCGCGGGAAACCACGATCCAGAATCAGCAGGCCGCGCTCGCGCAGTACGAGCCGCTCCTGCAAGCGGTCGATGCCGCAGCCACCGCCCTCGAAAACGGCACCGCCTTTGGCAACACGGCGGCGAACACCACTGCCATCACGGGCTCCGCCCCGCTGGCGACCGCGACGAGTTCGTCGGCGGCCGTCACCGGCGATTACACCCTGACAGTGAGCAAGCTCGCCGCCGCCGCCAAGTACAGCAGCACCACCGTCGCAAGCGCCACCACCGCCCTGGGCCAGTCCGGCACCATCACACTCAACGGCCAGGTCATCACGATCAGTTCAACCGACACCTTGACCAGCATCCGCGACAAGATCAACGCGCTCAACACCGGCAGCACGCCAATCAATGTGAGTGCGAGCATCCTCTCGGTGAGTCCGACCGACAATCGTCTGCTGCTCACGAGCACCACGACCGGTGCCGCCGGCATCACCATGGCCGACACCACCGGCACGACGCTCCAGTCGCTGGGTTTGCTCAACAGCATCGGCGCCGTCCCGACCAGCGCCGTGCTCGTGGCTGGCGTGGACGCCGCCTTTACGATTGATGGCATTGCGCTCACGCGCTCCAGCAACACGGTATCCGATGCGATCAGCGGCGTCACACTGACGTTGACGAACGCGAGTACGACCGCCTCGACCGATCTCTCCGTCACGCGTGACGAGACGACCGCGAGCGATGGAATGCAGGTCTTTGTGTCGGCGTATAACGCGCTGGTAGGGTTCCTCAAGCAGCAGGGCACGGTCACCCAGAGCGCCAGTGATCCGACCGACAGCAGCACGAGCACGACGACGGTACCGGCGCTCTACGGCGATTCGCTGATCCGCAGCGTGCGGTCGATCCTGCCACAGACGTTGCTGCAGCCCATCCTCGGTGCATCCAGCACGTTGCCGACCGCGGCGAGTGCCGGCGTCTCGCTCGCCGAAGACGGCACGCTGACCTTTGATTCGACCGCCTTTGCCGACGCGTTCAACAATCACTTCAACGACCTGCAGGCGGTCTTTGGCGAAACGCGCACGGCGGACAACGCGAACGTCAACTTCACGTCGAGCGGCACCGCGACGTCGAGCGGCACGTGGGACGTGAACATCACCGCGGCGGCGACGCAGGCGTCGGTGAGCACCAGCGGCTTCAGCGGCACCTACGATGCCGGCACCACGCCGGACTCGCTCACCGTCACCGACACGGTGACGGGCAACAACGCAACGATCGCGCTGACCACCGGGATGACCACCAGCGACATCATCACCGCATTGCAGGCGGCGATCGCCGCGAACGGCCTGGGGATCACAGCCACCGCGAACGGCAACGACATTCAACTCACGCAGCAGTCCTACGGCAGCCACTCCGGCATCACCCTCGCGGTGACCGGCACTGGCGATGGTGCATCCGAAGCGTGGGCCGCCGGAAGCACCACCGATGGTACCGATGTGCAGGGCACCATCGGCGGCTTTGCCGCGACCGGCGCGGGACAGACACTTGTGGGAGCCAGCGGCACCGGCGCTTCCGGCTTGTCGCTCCAGTACACCGGCACGGACACCGGCGATATGGGCAACATCACGCTTGGCCTGGGTGTGGGTGCTGCCATTCAGCGCATCATGGACACCTACACCGATCCCAACACCGGTCTCTTGGCACAGCGCGGCACCGCACTGACCGACCAGAACAGCGACCTCGTGGACCGCGTCGCACAGATCGACGAACGGCTCGCGAACGAGCGCCTGGCACTGGTGGCCAAGTACTCCGCGATGGAGGCGGCGATCGCCGCGCTCAAGAGTGCCACCGCCGGCCTGCTCGGCACGTCGTCGACCGCGACATCGACGGCCCTTGGCGCCGCGCCGTCAACCTCATCCAGTAGCTCGTCATGACCTATCCGACCAACAGCCGGTATCGCGAGATGGAGATCATGGCGCTGCCGCCCGAGCGGCGGCTGGTGATGATCTACAGCCACTTGCTCGTGCTGCTGCGGCAGGCGCGCCGGCACATCGAGCTCAACGAGGTCGAGCGTCGCGGCGAACGAATCATCAAGGCGCAGGAGATCGTCTTCGAGTTGACGGTCACACTCGATCGCGAATCGGGCGGACAGCTCGCGCAGCAACTGGCGAGTCTGTACGCCTGGCTGCTCCGCGAGTTTGCCGCGATCCACAGCCGGCCTGACCTCACCCGGCTCGACGCGGTGATCCGCATCGTGGGCGAGTTGCATGAGGCGTGGGAAGGTGCTGCCGCCCAGCTGCTCGGACCGCCGGTGGGAAGCGCCTGATGCCTCCGCATCGACCGCCGGCCGCCGAAGCTGCCGATCTTCTTGCCGGACAGCTGGCCGATCTGGCCCGCTACCGCCAGGTGATCGAGGCCCAGCGCGCGGTGCTGCGGATGGAAGACGCCGGCTTGATCGAGATCTTCGCCAGTGAAGCGGCCGGCATCGTCGCCGACATCTCGGCCCGCGAGGTACGGCTCCTGGCCATTCGCGCGACGGCCGCGACGATGGGCCAACCCGAGCCCGAAAGCTCGCGGCCGCTGGCGGAGCTTCGCGCCAAGGTCGCGCGGGAGCAGGCGGAGGCGGGGGCGGCTGCCCTTGACCTGGCGCGGACCACCGAGCGCGACAGCACGCGGATTGCCGCGCAGATCCGGGTCGCGAGCCAGCAACTCGGGGTCTTGATGCGCGGGTATGGCAACGGTCCGGGCGCCGCACCGCCGAGCGTCATCGACCGCCGCGGGTGACGGGCTCAGATGCTCGCCGCATCGACCGATAACAGGAACACGGTGGTAGAGGGCGGACCAATCCGCTATTCTCCCGCCCGACGGTTGAACCGCGAGGAGGCATGGCATGGCGATCGATCCGCTGAACTCCCCCGGCATGCCGCGGCCCGGCTTGTCGCGCGCCGATGAGACCCTGCGGGGTGAAGCGATCAGCGCCGACACCACGCCGGCCAAGCCGCGCACCGAGGTCGCTGCCGCCGACCAGCTCGACCTGTCGCCTGCGGCGGCGGCGTTGACCGGCACGGATGCCGTGCCTTCGGGAACGCTCGATCCCGAGCGCCTCAAGGCGATTGCTCAGCGGGTGGCGAGCGGTGCCTACGACACGCCGGAGGTGCAGGACCGGATTGCGGGGCAGCTGCTCAGTTCGCCGGACGCGCTCGGCTCATAGGCATCTAATAGGAAGGGACAAGCGGCAGGAATGCCTGCCAACACCAACGCCCCGCGAAGTTGCGGGGCGTCGCATTTCAGGCCCGGGATGCGGTGGAGGGCTCAGCCGTCGTCGTCTTCCTCGTCGAACGAAAAGTCCCCCTGGAACTCTTCGTCCTCGAAGTCGTCGTCTTCCTCGTCAAAATCCTCCGCTTCGTCGTCCTCGAAGTCCTCGTCTTCTTCCTCGAAGTCAAAGTCCTCGGTCTCGAAGTTCTCTTCCTCGTCTTCGTCAAATCGCCGCCGACCGGTGATTTCCGGCGATGCTTCGAGAGACGCCTCCCACGCCGACATGATGACCTCCACGGTTCCCGCTTGGGGGTGAACAACATCCAATGCAACAGTCCTGCGTGTCAAGATGCGTCGGCCGCCCGGTTGGCCGCACGCTGCACCTTGCGCCGGTCGTTCGATTCCAGGATGCGCTTGCGCAGGCGAATGCTGGCCGGCGTGACTTCGATCAGCTCATCCTCTTCGATGTACTCGAGCGCATACTCCAGCGTGATCTGCCGCGGTGGCTCGAGCGAGATGTTGTCGTCGGTGGCCGTGGTCCGCATGTTGGTGAGCTTCTTTTCCTTGCCCACGTTGACGTCCATGTCACCGGGCCGAGCACTCTCGCCCACGACCATCCCCTCGTAGACCATGTCGCCCGGTGCAACGAACATCTGCGCCCGCTCCTGCAGGTTGCCGAGTGCGAACGCCACCACCGGCGCCTCGCGATCGGCCACCAGCACGCCGCGCTTGCGGCCGCTGAGCGGACCCGCCCACCCGCCATACTCCAGAAAACGATGGTGCATCGTGCCGGTGCCGCGCGAGTCCGTCAGGAATTCCGAGCGATATCCGAACAATCCGCGGGCCGGAATCCGGAAGGTGAGCCGCACCGTACCCTGGCCCGAGTTCTTCATCTCCGTCATTTCCGCGCGTCGCGGCCCCAGTTTCTCCATGACCACGCCCATATAGCTCTCAGGCACGTCGATCGTCAACTCCTCGTAGGGCTCGAGGCGTTCGCCGGCGGAGCCCTCGCGGAGAATCACACGGGGCCGCGACACCTGGAACTCGAAGCCCTCGCGCCGCATCGTCTCCATCAGAATGGCCAGATGCAGCTCGCCGCGGCCGGACACCGTGTGGGTGTCGGGCGAGTCGGTCTCCTCCACCTTGAGCGCCACGTTGCGCTCGAGCTCCTTGAAGAGACGGTCGCGCACCTGCCGGCTGGTGACGTACTTGCCGTCACGTCCGGCAAAGGGCGAATTGTTGACGATGAAGTCGACCGAGATGGTCGGTTCCTCCACCGCGATCCCCGCCAGCCGCTCCGGCACTGCCGGCGCGGTAAATGTCTTGCCGATGTCGAGCCCGTCGAAGCCCGCCAGCGCCACGATGTCGCCGGCGTCGGCGCCCTGGACCTCGACCCGGCTCAGGCCGTCGAAGGTGTAGAGCTTGGTCACCCGTCCCTGTTCGACGCCGGTCAGATCGGGGAGCATGCCGGGCTCGCCCAGCGGCAGCAGCGCCACCTGATCGCCCACGGCCAGCCGCCCGCGCTCGATCCGCCCGATGGCGATCCGGCCGATGAAGCTCGAGAAATCGAGCGTCGAGATGAGCATCTGGAACGGCCCCTCGGGGTCGCCCGACGGGGCGGGCACCGTATCGAGAATCGACTGGAAGAGCAGTTCGAGCGTGGTGGCGGGGTGATCGAGCTCGAAGGTGGCCGTGCCGGCGCGGCTCGATGTATAGAGGAACGGGCAGTTGAGCTGCCGGTCCGTGGCTTCGAGGTCGATGAACAGCGACAGCACCTCGTCGTGCACGCGCATCGGCTCGGCGTCGGCGCGATCGATCTTGTTGATCGCCACGATCGGCTGCAAGCCCAGTCCCAGCGCCTTGCGCGTGACAAAGCGCGTCTGCGGCATCGGCCCTTCGGCGGCGTCGACCAGAATCAGCACGCCATCCACCATGCGCAGGATGCGCTCCACTTCGCCGCCAAAATCGGCGTGGCCGGGCGTGTCGACAATATTGATCTTGACTCCGCCCCACGTGACGGCGGTGTTCTTGGCAAGAATGGTGATACCCCGCTCGCGCTCGAGCGGGTTGGAGTCCATGACGCGCTCTTCGACATGCTGATTGGCACGGAATGCTCCCGCCTGGCGGAGCATCTGATCCACCAGTGTGGTCTTTCCGTGATCGACGTGCGCAATGATCGCGATGTTACGTATCTGCAAGTCCAGCAGCCCCTTCCGGCGTCCATTCGGCCTTCACGCGCGGCATATATATGCGGCACGTGCGGCGCTGGCAAGGCGCGGTGGGGTTATGGCAGGCGGCTAGTGGGAATGCCCGTGATGGCTGTGATCGTGACCCGCGTGGATTCCGGCAAAGGCCACCTCGTCCTCGCCACAGCCGGCCGCTTCGCAGTCGTCGTCGGTTTCGAGCTGGATGGTGACGTGTCCGATACCGAGACGCGCCATTTCGTGTTCGAGCCGGACACGCACGTCGTGATGTGCCGCCAGATCGGGCACCACCACATGGACGCTGAGCGCCACCAGCCCGCTGGTGACCGTCCAGACGTGCATGTCGTGCACGCGAGTCACCCCGGACACGGCAAGCAGGCGTTGCTCCACTTCGGCCGGGGAAATGCGCTCGGGAACGCGGTCGAGCAGGATGAACGCGCTCTCCCGCACCAGGCGCCACGCGCTCCGCAGAATCAGGACGGAGACGAGCACCGAGACGATCGGATCAATCCGCGTCCAGCCCGTGTAGTGCACGGCGATGGCCGCCACGATCGCACCGACTGAGCCGAGGACATCGCCAAGAATGTGAAGGTAGGCGCCGCGGGCATTGAGATTGTGCTCGTGGTGTCCGTGCAGCACGCGCAGCGAGATCAGGTTGACGATCAGGCCGACCGACGCGACGGTACCAAAGAGCGTCGCGTCGATGACGCGCGGATGATCAAAGCGCCCCACGGCCTCGACGGTGATCCAGGCGCCGATGATGAACAGCGCCAGGCCGTTCACCATGGCCGCGAGCACTTCCCAGCGGAGATTGCTGAAGCGGTTGGCGGCGCCATCGCGGCGCTGGGCAATGCGCGAGCCGATCAGCGCCAGCGCCAGGGCGGCCACGTCGGTGCCCATGTGGCTGGCATCGGCCATCAGGGTGAGGGAATTACTGAGGATTCCCCCGCCGATTTCCACCAGGGTAAAAACGGCGGTCAGGGCAAGGACAATGGCGAGCTTGGCGGGAATGCCGCTAACCTTTGGGCTTATGCCCCCCTCCGCGGATGCCCCGTCGGCCGCCTTTGGCGTCATCGTCGTCCTTGCCCTGGTCTTTGGGAACGCGTTCTTCGTGGCGGCGGAATTCGCGCTGGTTTCATCCCGCACCAGCCGGCTCGAGGAGATGGCTCGCGACGGCGATGGCAAAGCTATGCTGGCGTTGCGGGCGGTCCAATCCCTCGACCGCGTCATTTCCGCGACCCAGCTCGGGATTACCCTCGCCTCCCTGGGCCTGGGCTGGGTCGGCGAGCCCGCCATCGCCGCCCTCATCGAGAACGCCTTCCGCGGCCTGCCGGCCACGCTCGCCAAGGTGGCCACGCACGGCGTGGCGGTGGCGATCGCCTTCAGCGCGATCACCATGCTGCACATCATCCTCGGTGAGCTCGTCCCCAAGGCGATCGCGTTGCTGCACGCCGAGAGTGTTGCGGCCTGGCTGGCGCCGCCGCTACTCGGCTTTGCCTGGGTGATGCACTATCCGATCGCCGTGCTCCGCGGTTCCGCCAACGGCCTGCTCAGGTTGATGCGCCTCAAGCCGCTGTCCGATCGCGAGCCGCTCCACTCCCCCGAGGAATTGCGGATCCTCGTCGAGCAGTCCGGTGAAGGCGGCGCCCTCGCCCGCAACGACGCACGGCTCCTCGAGGGCGTCTTCGAGTTCAGCGAAAAGACCGCAATGGAGGTGATGACGCCGCGCACCGAGATGGTGACGCTGGGCGCGTCGTTCACCGTCGCGGCCGCGGCGGATGTGGTCGCGAGCGCGGGCCGTTCCCGGTATCCCGTCTACACGGACTCGCGCGACGAGATCGTGGGCGTGGTGCACGCCAAGGACGTGTTGCGCGCGCTGCGCGAAACTCCCGGGGTGACGGTCAAGGAAATCATGCGTCCGCCGCTCTTTGTGCCGGGTACCCGCGAGGTGGAAGACGTCCTCGCCGACATGAAGCGCCTCAAGACGCACATGGCGGTGGTGCTCGATGAATACGGCGGCACCGCGGGACTGGTGACGATGGAGGATCTGCTGGAGGAGATTGTCGGCGAGATATTCGACGAGCACGATCCGGTGCGGCAAGCCAGCATGCCGACGGCCGATGGGTCGGCGATCATCAGCGGTGCCACACCGCTGAGCGAATTCAACACGCGCTTTCACGCCGAGCTGGATGACGCGGACTACACCACGCTGGGCGGCTTTCTCTTTGGCCAGCTGGGACGTCTGCCGCGCGCCGGCGATCAGGTGACCGTGGCGCGCCACCGCTTCGAGATCGCCGCGATGTCGGGACGCCGCGTGCACACGGTCAAGGTGCACACCCTCACCGGACCGATCGAATCCGGCGAGGCGGAGCCCGCCTAGCGCCGCCCCCGCACGTCGAAATGATCGCGCGGATGCTGGCGCACCACACGATTCCTGGGCGGGAGAAGATTGAACCGCAGAATGTGCCAGAACGCCGCGAGGCCGTCCTTCCAGCCGATCTTCTTCCCCTCTTCATACGTCCGGCCCGAATACGAAATCGGCAGCTCCCAGATGCGCGCCTGCGCCTGGGCCAAGCGTGCGGTGATCTCCGGCTCGAATCCAAAGCGATCGGTGGTGAAGATCAGCTTCTTCATCAGCGGCGAGACGACCACCTTGTAGCAGGTTTCCATATCGGTGAGGTTCAAGTCGGTGAGCATGTTGGACATCAGCGTCAGCATGGAATTGCCGACCGAGTGCCAGAAGTAGAGCACGCGATGCGGCCCGCCCAGAAAGCGCGACCCGAACACCGCGTCGGCTTCCCCGGCTGCGATGGGGCCGAGCAGCCGGGGAATCTCCATCGGGTCGTATTCGAGATCGGCGTCCTGCACGACGATCACATCGCCGGTGGCTGCACCGATCGCGGTGCGAATCGCCGCTCCCTTGCCGCGGTTCACCGGGTGATGAATCACCGCGTCGATCAGTCCGCGCGCGAGGAGGTCGTCGAGCATCGCAGCACTGCCGTCGGTCGACGCGTCGTCGACGCACACCAGCTCCTTGTCGAGCGGCACGGCGCGCACCCGGTCGATCAGCGTGTTGAGCGTCCGGGCTTCGTTGTACACCGGGATCAGGATCGAGACGCGCAGCGTCATGACGAGCGGCTCCGCTGTGACAGGTCGATGGCAAGGGCAATGGCGGCCTGCATGCTGCCGGCGTCCGCGCGGCCGGCGCCCGCAATATCCATCGCGGTGCCATGATCGGGCGAGGTGCGGATGAACGGGAGTCCGAGTGTCACGTTCACCGCGTTGCCGAACGACGCCACCTTGATCGCGGTCATCCCCACGTCGTGATAGGGCGCGAGCACGGCGTCGAATTCACCGCGGAGTGCCCGCACAAAGACCGTGTCGGCCGGCAGTGCGGGACCGATGCCAAGACGCGCGGCAGCGGGCGCGAGCACGCGCGACTCCTCGTCGCCAAAGAGTCCCTGCTCGCCCGCATGCGGATTGAGGGCACAGATCGCGAGCCGCGGCTCGGCGATGCCGAACATGTCGCGGAGTGCGGTGCGAGTGATCTCGCCGGTGCGGACCACGCGGTCGGCGGTAAGGAGGAGCGGCACATCGCGGAGCGCCACATGCGTGGTGACCAGCACCACGCGAAGCCGGTCGCTGGCGAGCATCATGGCAACGGGAACATCGCCGGCGAGATGCGCCAGCCACTCGGTATGTCCCGGATAGAGGAAACCGGCAAGATGGAGGGCGTGTTTTTCGACCGGAGCGGTGACGATAGCGTCGACGTCGCCGGCAAGTGCCAGGCGCGCGGCCTGTTCGATGGCGCGACCGGCGATGAGTCCTGCGTCGACGGCTGTCGCGCGTGTATTGGGCGTTTCGCGCCAGCTGCCGGTGGCGTGGTGCTTTGCGGCGGGGATGGCGCCGATCTGTTCCCGGGCACCGAGGAGGGTGATGTCGGCGTCGACGCCGTGCGCGAGCGCTGCCGCGACGATTTCCGGCCCGACGCCGCGCGGATCACCCAGCGTGACGGCGAGGCGCGGACGGACCGTCACGGCACGCGGATGTCGACGTACGTCTTGGCGCGGAGATCGTTGATGTACGCGGCCTGGCCCAGCTGGTCGGCCAGCACGCGACGGATCAGCGCCTTGACCGATTCGGACTCGTAGGGACGCACGCCCGCGGCGGCCGTGCCGGTGACTTCCAGAATCGCGTACTTGGTGCGGAACGAATTGTCGGGGGCCGGCAGCGTGAAGACCGGCGTCACCTTGCCGCTATCCACTCCGACCAGCGCCGCCTTGTAATTGGGCTGCAGCGAGTCGATCGGGTATTCGGGCAGATCGCGCTCTTCGACCGGATCGGTGTAGAGCTTCTGCAGCGAATCGAACGACGCGCCCCGCACGAGTGCGGCATGGATCGAGTCGGCCAGCGCGTGCGCCTTGGCTGCATCCGCCGAGTCGACTTCGGGAATGAGCAGGATATGACGCGCGTGCACCTCGGTGGGCGCCTTGCGAATCACCTGAATGATGTGAATGCCGTAGGAGCTCTCGACCGGATTGGAAATCTGGCCTTCCGGCAGCGAAAACGCCGCCGTCTCGAATTGCGGCACCATCTTGCCGTGCTGGAACCAGCCCACGTCGCCACCGACATACTTGCTGCCCTCGTCCATGGAGAAGCGTCGCGCGGCGAGCGCAAACTCGTCGGCGCCCTTCTTCCGCAACTCGCCAATAATCGAATCGGCCAGCGCGAGGGTCTTGGCGTGTGCGGCGGAATCCGCCTTGGGGCTGATCACGATCTGCCGGAGCGAGACCGCGGCCTGGCCGCTGAAATGATCGAGATTCGCGTCGTAGAAGGCGCGCATCTCCTTCTCCGTGGGATTGATCGGCTTGATCGAGCCGTCATCCTCCAGCGACTTGCGATAGCGCGTGATGTAGAGGTTGCGGCGCTGCTGATCCTTGAGCCATTCGCGCCAGTCGTCACCGGACTGGAAGCCGTCGGCCTTGAGCTCGGTGTTGAACTGGTCGACCGAATTGAACTGCGACCGTACGCGGCGATACTGCTGCTCCGCACCGTCATTGACTTCCTGATCGGTCACCTTGACGGTGGTGTCCGTCTGCGCCTGCTGGTAGAGCAGCTCCACCGCGATCAGCGTGTCGAGAATCTGCCGCCGGAGCGCCAGGATGCCGGCGGAATCCTTGGGCAGCGTCACCCCTTCCTGGCGGCGCGTGAGCAGCTCTTCGTCCACCTGCGAGCGCAGAATGGCGCTGCCCCCGACGACCGCGGCAATGCGATCGATCGTCTCGCTGGCGGTGTCGCCCGCGGTCTGCTGGGCCACAAGCGGACTCGCCGCACTCCCGAGGCACAGGAGCGCGGCGAGCAGCACCGGAGCAGCAAAGCGGTTCACGGCTTCTTGGTCGCCGGCGGTGTGGCCGGCTTGGCGCCGGCGCTGGTCGGGACCGGCGGACCACCCGGCGCGGGCTGCATGGCGCCGCCATCCATCGGCGGAGCCTGCGGCAGCGGCCGGCTCGCGCTATCGCCACCGACCTTGGCCTGAGCCAGGTCGACGGCGCGCTTGAGCGCCACACCGTTGATGGTCACCTTGCCATGGTCGCGCAGCGTCCACGCCAGCATGCCCGGCGGCAGATGCAACGGCGCGCCGCGCACCATCGAGTCGATGTACGTCTCGACATCCTTGGCCGCCTGCTTGGACCGCTCGCCATTGCTCGCCTTGGGATCGAGCGTGTTGAGGTGCAGCGTCGCCTTGAGCGAATCCACGGCGATCTTGAACGAGTCGCTCAGCACTTTCCAGTCGGCCGGCGAGATCC
Source organism: Gemmatimonadales bacterium (assembly GCA_036267775.1). Classification (GTDB taxonomy): domain Bacteria; phylum Gemmatimonadota; class Gemmatimonadetes; order Gemmatimonadales; family GWC2-71-9; genus Palsa-1233. The sequence continues at coordinate 15,525 of DATAVM010000195.1, read as the reverse complement.
CGATCTTCTTGCTGTCGGCGTCGCGCACGAGGAGCTGGCTGCCGGTGAGTCCCTTGGCAAAGATCGGGAACATGCTGTCTGGCGCCGACTTGATCTGCTCCAGCAACTGCGCGCCCTGCTGCGGATTGGACGTGGCGGCCTGCACCCAGTGCACAAAGTCGGCGGTCGTGAAGCTGCCGCCCTTGTAGGTGGTGATGGTGCCATGATCGTCGCGCTTGTTATCCATGTCGGCGAGGGCGGCACGCATGCGGGCGGTCGCGTCCTTGTCGACCTGCACATCGTTGGTCGTGCCGAGATTCTTCATGTAATTGCTGAAGATGGAATCGACCATCTGCTGCGATGCCTTGAGCTGGTAGAGACCCTGGCGCCACATCCGCCGCGACTCATCCTCTGTGGGCCGGCGAATGATGTGATAACCGAACGGCGAGGTAATCACGCCAGTCATCTCGCCCGGCTTGAGCGCCCAGGCGGCCTTGTCGAACGAAGGCACAAAGAAATTCTTCTGCACCGGCGCCATCATGCCGCTGTCGGCCGCCGAGCCTTCATCCTCGGAGTTGGCCTTGGCGATGGCGGCAAAGTTCCCGCCGTGATGGAGCTGATCGAGCAGATCGTCAATTTTCTTCCGGGCCGCGGCCTTGACTGCCGGCGACGCATTGCTGTCGACCTTGATCAGAATATGCTGGCTGACGCGGAGCTTGTCGGCCTTGTAGGCGCTGTCGATCTCGGCGTCGGTCACCGTGATCGCGTGGGCGAGCAGCGAATCCTTCATCCGGCGCGCCTTGTCCTCCACCAGCGCCGGCCAGGTCGCCTCGGCCACAAAACCCGAGTCGAGGGTGAGCTTGTTGTCGGCGACGGCCTGCGAGAACAGGGTCAGGTCCACCCAGATATCGGCCACGAGCGACGCCGTCTGCGCATTGAGCGGAATGCCCTTGCCCGCCGTCATGATGTCCGTCACGCGCTGCACCGACAGGTCCTGGCCGGCAGCAGTCGCCGCCAGGTCGGAATGAGTCGCGAACGATCCACACGCGGTGAGCAGGGCGGCGCTGGCCGCCAAAAGAACCACAATCCGACGCATCGCACTCCCCAAATCTGGTAAAGGATCCAATCGGGTCACGCGGCAACCTGCCGCAGTGCCCGGACCAACGATGGTACGAGTGCCTCGCCCCCAAGCCGGAGGAGCCGCAACGAAAGCGGCACTGTCCGGCGGACTTCCGCGGCAAGCTGCACATCGTCCAACGCCTGTGTCAGGCCAGCCATCCGCGGGGTTGCCCCCTGGCGGAAAGTCAGCCGGGCTTCGTCGCCGCGCACCAGGACATGCTGCAGTCCCAGGCGGGCGCCCATCGTCCGGAGCCGGCCCATATCCAGCAGGGCGTCGGCCTCGGCCGGAAGGGGTCCGAACCGCTCGCGCAACTCCAAGCGCAGCCCATCAATGTCGCCCGGCGTCGCCGCCCGCGCCAGTCGCCGGTAGAGATCGAGCTTGGTCTCATCGTCCGGCACATAGCTGTCAGGGAGGTGGGCCGGCCGGTCAAAGACCACGTCCGGCGGCTGGGGGGTCTCGACCCCGCCCTTGCCCTTGAGCGCCGTGACGGTCTCCTCCAGCCAGCGGAGGTAGAGGTCAAACCCCACCGCGTGGGCGTGCCCCGACTGCTCCGAGCCCAGCAGGTTGCCCGCCCCGCGCAATTCCATGTCCTTGAGCGCGATCCGGTAGCCCGCCCCCAGATCGGTATGATGCTCCAGCACCTTCAGCCGTTCCTCCGCCGCGGGATCGATCAGGTCAGGCACCACCAGATAGCAGTAGGCCCGACGGTGCGACCGACCCACCCGTCCCCGCAACTGATAGAGCTGCGCCAGACCAAAACGATGGGCATCATGCACGATCATGGTATTGGCGTTCGGCACGTCGAGTCCCGATTCGACGATCATCGTCGACACCAGGATATCGAGATCACCAGTGACAAAGCGCTGCATCACGTTCTCGAGCTCGTCGGCCGCCATCTGGCCGTGCCCGATCGCCACGCGCGCCCGCGGTGCCAGTGCCCGAGCCCGCGCGGCAATCGTCTCGATCGTCTCGATCCGGTTGTGCACCAGAAACACCTGTCCGCCGCGATCGAGTTCCCGGCTGATCGCCTCATCGAGAAGGCCATCGTCCCATGGCTCAACAAAGGTGAGAATGGGAGACCGGTCGCGCGGCGGCGTTTCGATCACCGTCATATCGCGCAGTCCTGCGAGCGACAGATGCAGGGTCCGCGGAATCGGCGTCGCGGTGAGCGTGAGCACGTCCACGTCCAGCCGCAGCTGCTTGAGCCGCTCCTTGTGCTTGACGCCAAAGCGGTGCTCTTCGTCGACGATCAAGAGTCCCATGTCCTTGAAGAGCACATCCCTGGACAGAATGCGGTGCGTCCCGATGACCACGTCGAGCTTGCCTTCGGCGAGCTTGGCAACCGTCTCCTTCTGTTCCTTGAGCGAACGGAAGCGAGAGAGCACTTCGACGGTGATCGGATAGTCCGCGAGCCGGTCGGCAAAGGTGCGATAGTGCTGCTCGGCCAGAATCGTGGTCGGCACGAGCACCGCTACCTGCTTGCCGCCCTGCACCGCCTTGAACGCCGCGCGCACCGCGACTTCGGTCTTGCCATAGCCCACGTCGCCCACCAGCAACCGGTCCATTGGTACCGGGCGTTCCATGTCACGCTTGATGTCTTCGGTGGCTTTCCGCTGATCGGGGGTGTCTTCGTAGAGGAAGGCGGATTCGAGTTCGCGCTGCCAACGGCTGTCGGGCGGAAAGGGATAGCCGGCGACGGCCTTGCGGCGCGCATACAGATCGAGCAATTCCGCCGCCATCGCCTGAATCGCCTGGCGGGTCTTTTCGCGGACTTTTTTCCATTGCGTGCCGCCCAGCCGGTGAATCCGCGGCGGCGGCTGATCGCCGTCGTCATCGGCCGCGCGGTAGCGTTCGAGCTGATCGAGACGATAGAGCGGCACGTTGAGGCGATCGCCGCCCTCGTACTCCAGAATTGCGACTTCGATGACGCCGCCGTCGACAGTGATCGTGTCGAGCCCGCGAAAGATTCCGATGCCGTGCTCGAGATGGACGACGTAGTCGCCGAGGGCGAGGGTGCCGGTCAGTGTCGACGGCGCGGCCTGGCGATAGCGGCGCGTGCGGCGCAGCCGGCGGGCGCGGCGGAAAATCTCGTGATCGGTGAGCACGCGGAGGGTCGGCATGACAAAGCCGCCGTCGAGCGCGCCGACGGTGAGCGTGGTACCCGCCGGACGGAAGCCATTGTTTTCGAGCAGCTCGTCGAGGCGCTCGCGCTGGCCTTCGTTGTCGCAGAGAATGAGCGTTGGCGTGCCGTGACCGAGCAGGGCACGCAGGCGGCCCAGATCGCGATCCACGCGTTCGGGCGGGAAGAAGCCGATCTGGATCTCGGCCGGCTCGTCCTGCAACGTGAGCCGCGGAAACGCCGAGCGGCGCTGCCGCCATTCCGCGGGATCGAGAAATAGATCCCCACGCGGCGGTGCCGCTTCGCCCAGACGCCGCGCGATGTCGAGATGGTGCTCGGCCTCGCGCCACGCGCGGTCGACTTCCTCGTCATCGGCGTGGGCCATCTCTTCGATGAGGATGGTGTCCGCGGGAAGGAGATCGAGCAGCGTGCGGCGCTGCACCTCGCCCCGCTCCGCGATTACCGGTTCCACCATTGCGCTGGTGATCGGCAGCACGGTGACGTCGGGAAACTCAGCGCCCGAGCGTTGTGTCGTGAGATCGAATGCACGAATCGAACTCACCGTGTCGCCCCACCACTCGAGGCGCGCGGGCGCGGCCATGCCAAAGCCGTACACATCCACGATCCCGCCGCGCACCGAGAACTCCGCCACTTCCGCCACCGATGAGGTGCGGCGATAGCCCATTGTTTCGAGCGCAGTCACCACGGTACTGAGCGGCCGCTCCTCGCCCGTGGCGACGCGCAATCGCAGCGCTTCGAGTGCCGCCGGCACAGCGGTGCGCTCGGCACTCGCACGGGCCGTGGTCACCAGAATGCGCAGTTCGCCGCGCAGCAGCGCTTCGAGCGTTTCGATCCGTTCGCCGGCGATTTCGAAATGCGGTTCGTCTTCGCCCAGCGCTTCGCGCTGCGGATAGAGCGCGACGCCTTCGCCGGCGAGATGCTGCACGTCGGTGAGCCATCGCTCGGCATCCGCGGGCGTGGTGGCCATGACGACGACCAGCCGGCCGGCATCGAGGCGGCTGGCGAGCCAGGTCGCGAGCACAGCACCACTCGAACCCGGCAGGCCGCCGAGGGCCACGCGGTGAGCGCGCGCGGGAAGCCGTTCCGCCAGCGCCCGAACGGTCGCACAGCGGTCAAAGGCATCGAGGATCGGACGCAGGTTCATTCAGCTCCGTCGAGAAACACGGCCAGCCACCACGGTTTCGCCCAACGCGCACAACAGCGCGAGCACCAGCAGCGCACCGCGCAGATCACCCCGGCTGACTGCCCGGAACGCCAGCGCCGGACCGCGGTCGAGGTCGGCCACCGTCGCACCACTCCACAACGCCCGCACGTCACGATCGGTCGCCCGGGTCAGGTCGGATTCGCGCGGATCGAGACGCACGGAGACGGCGCCCAAGGTATCGGGACCGGCGAGCAAGTGGAACACCCCGAGGGCGACCGGCCGCCAGAGCACCGCCGGATCGACGATCGTCCGCGCGCCGAGATGCTCCAGGCCAGTGACGCCATCGGGGAGACGCAGCGGCACGCCGGCGATAGCATCTGGCGCAGCCATCGCCCCGCGCGCCATCGCGCCGATCAGCGCTTCGAGAAAGGGCACAAAATCGGCGGAGAGCGGCAGGCCACTCCAATCGGGATCCAAGCGGGACCCAACGAGCGCCACGTTACCGCTCTGCACGAGCCACGGCGCTCCGTCCACCGTTGCGAGCACCGTGCCGGCACCGCTCACGGGTTCGAGCGTGATCCGCCGCGCAACCTTCTCGCGCACCGGCAATACGGCGCTGCTGTCGGTGCGGCCAGGTGCCACGGTGAGTGCGCCAAAGCGCCACCCCACGTTGCGCGCCGCCAGCGCCCGATTGAGCGCGCCAAGGCGCGCGGGATCGCTCGGCGGAATGACAATGCTCGGCCCGGCCGCGAGATCGCCGACCGTGATGCCGGCGCCAGAACGGATGCGGCCATCGGCCGCGAGCACCGCTAGTGCGGTCGCGAGATAATGATCGTCGGTGTTCCAGCGGACCGACGGCGGCGGCGACACTTCGAGCGCGATCGTGCGGGTATCGTCCCAGCGGAACTCGTCGGGTGGCAGCGTTGCAGTGAGTGTGGTCCAACCCACCGGCACCGCGCCGATCCGTTCGACCGTCGGTGTACCCGGTGTGACCAGCACATCGCGTAGCGAGCGGTCGCCAAGCGTGAGTGTCACCGGTACCGGTGCGGTGTCGCTCGAAGTCACCTGGAGCGTGACGCGTCCGCCTGCGGGACCCCACGGCTGCGAGCCAGCGTCGAGTGTGACGACGCCGCGATTGATCGGTGCACGCGCGGCGGCATGCAGCACGAGCACCGGCCCGGCACCGCGTGCGGCACTGAATGCGCTCCGCTGTCCATCGGTCACCACAACCGCCTCGCCGGCGCGGCCCGTACCGCGGATCAGGTCGCGCGCCGTGCCCACAGCCGACCCCAGATCGAGGCGCACCGGCTCGGCCGCGAGTTCTGCAAGATGTGCGCGCAACTGGCCCGGCGTGCCACCGCGCGGAATGCCATCGGCCGCAATCAGCCAGACGCGATCGGCCAACGTGGCGCGGCGCAGCACGGCATCCGCGGCGCGCAGCACCGTGCTGAGCACAGGGACACCATCGACGACCGTGGCACTGCTGGCGGAGTTGTCGACGATCACCACCAGCGCGCTCGGCGCATGGGCACCGGTGCCGCCGCTCCGCACGGTTGCACCGGCCGCCGCGAGGACCACCGCAACGACCAGCAATGTGCGCAGCAGCAAGAGCAGCCAGTTGCGCAACTTGAGCCGCCGGCTCTGGTCGCGCGTGGCATCCTGCAGGTAGCGCACCGCGGGAAAGACGACTTCGGGTGGTTCGTGCCGCTGCACGAGATGCAGGAGCAGCGGGAGCGCGGCGGCGGCAAGTCCGAGCAGCGCCCACGGTACCGCAAAACCGATCACGGCCGCAGCGCCCGGGCGAGTGCAGTGCCAAACGGAAGATCGGTCGGCACGAGCGCGTAACGCATGCCCGCGGCGCGACACGCGACGCGCCATGCCCGAATCGCGGCGCTCACGGTGCGGCCGTACTCCACCGCCCAGTCATTTGGTGTGAGCGTCACCACGGTGCTGCTCTCGGGATCGCGATAGCGTGTTTCCTCGCCGCGGCGGAGTTCCAGCTCGGCGGGATCGGCCACATGGAGCACCAGCACGTCGTGTCCGCGATGCCGAAGAAAGCGCAGCGCCTTGAGCGTGAGGGTGCGATCGAGCAGCAGATCGGAGATCAGGACCACCAGGCCGCGGCTCTTGAGTGCTGCAACGACTTGCCTGAGCGCGGGCTCGGCCGCAGTGCCGTGTCCCGGCGTGGTCGCCGCGAGCTGCCGCGCCAGCGTGTCCCAATGGCCACCCGCGCTACGCGCCGGCACCAGCGATCGCACCGATTCATCGAAGGTGATCAGTCCCGCGGCGTCGCGCTGGCGCAGGAGCACCAGGGCAACGGCGGCAGCGAGCCGCGTCGCGTAGTCGAGCTTGGTCAACCGCGCGGGATCGCCGGTCCAGCCCATCGACGCGCTCGCGTCGACCACGAGCATCCCGCGGAGATTGGTTTCTTCTTCGAACTGCTTGACGTAGAGGCGGTCGGTGCGAGCGAGGAGCTTCCAGTCGACGTAGCGCGGTTCGTCGCCCGGCTGATATTGGCGATGCTCCGCAAACTCCACCGAGAATCCGCGGCGCGGAGATCGGTGGAGCCCAGCCAGATAGCCCTCGACGATGCCTTCCGTCACGACCTCGAGCCCGCCAAGTCGTGCGACATCGGCGGGTTGGAGGAGATCGGGGCGGACGGCACGATCGGCACCCACCGGACGCGTCATCCGGGGCGAAAGCTAAGCGCAGAGCGCCTCGCCCGCTCCGGGCCGGGTATTATCCACAACAGTTCCGTGCAGCAGAACGCGTTGTTTCCTGGGAGCAGTTGCATGATGGTCCGACACACGGCGCTGCCGGTCGCCGCTCTACTGGCCCTCCTGACATCGTCGGGTGCCGCACAAGGCCGCCGGGGCGGAACAATCGCCTCTGAACCCGACCTGCATGCGGCCGCCGCACTCATCACGCCCGACAAGGCATTGCAGCGCCTCTCCGTCATCGCCGACGACTCGATGGGCGGTCGCAACACGCCGAGCCGCGGGCTGGAACTCACGGCGCAGTACCTGGCCGCCAACTACCGTCGCTGGGGACTCAAGCCACTCGGCGACAGCGGCACCTGGTTTCAGCGCTACACCGTGCAGCGGCTGCGTCCCGCGCTCAATACATCGGGCATGGACGTGGTCGAACACGGCAGTCGCGCGCACTACACCTTTGGCACCTGGGCCATCGTGTCCGGACCGATGACGGGCAAGACGATCGGCGGTCCTGTCACGATCGTGGCTGGCGCGGTGACGCCGGGCGATATCGCGCCGCTCGACCTGCACGGTGCGGTGGTGCTCTTTGTATCGAATGGCGCGCGAGCCGCGACCAATCCGCTGGTCACGCGCGCGCTCGTCGCCAAGGCGCCGCTGGCCATCATCACGCTCGACAACGGCGACGCCGAGAGCTTCAAGGCGCGCGTGGCCAACGCGCTGCACGACGGCGGCGCGCGGCCCGCAGTCAAGGGTGTGCCGCTGAGCGGTGTCCTGCAGATCGTGGCGCACGACTCGCTCTTTGGCCACGACGCCGTCACGCTGCATCACGATTTCAATTCGCTCCGCAACGCCGACACGCCGGTGATCCAGCCCGCGGTCGCCGGGTTGACGATCAGTCTGGTGGCGACGGCCGAAGTGGTGTCGTCGGCGACAGCACCGAATGTGGTGGCCGTGATGGAGAGCGATGACCCGGTCTATCGCAATGAGTATGTGATCTTCTCGGCGCACATGGACCACATCGGCACCGCGGGCGATGGTGTCGGCGGCTGCACGCCCAAAGGCGCCGACTCGATCTGCAATGGCGCGGACGACGACGGCTCGGGCACTACCGGTGTTCTCTCCATTGCGGAAGCCGTTGCTGCGCTCAAGGGCCACACGCGTCGCTCGGTGATCTTTCTCAACGTCTCGGGCGAGGAAAAAGGCCTGCTCGGCTCCGCCTGGTTCGTCAACCACCCCACAGTACCGCTCGATCTGGTCGTCGCCGACATCAACATGGATATGATCAGCCGCAACAATCCCGATTCCATTGTGGTGATCGGCAAGGAACATTCGGACATGGGCGCGACACTCGCACGGGTGCAATCGGCGCATCCCGAGTTGCATCTGGTTGCCGCCGACGACATCTGGCCCGAACAGGGTTTCTACGCCCGCTCCGACCACTTCAACTTTGCCCGCAAAGGTGTGCCGGTTCTCTTCTTCTTCAACGGCATTCACGCGCAGTATCACCAGGCCGACGACGAGGTCCGCCTGAGCGATACCAGCAAGCTCGCGCGCGTTGCGACCCTCGGCTTCTATCTCGGCATGGACATCGCGACCACGACACAGCGCCCCAAGTGGAACCCGCAGAGCTATCAGACCATCGTGGTCGACCAGCTGCCGCCACCCATCACAGTGAAAAAACATCCATGAGCAGCAGCACGGGATCGCTCGCCGACTTTCAGGCTTTCCGCACCCGCATGAACGATGTGATTCTTGGCGCGGGAAACCTGACAATCAACCGCTTCTTTGCGCTCGACTCACGCGCCTACGACGCCGGTGCGCTCGGCACCAAAGTCAAGGAGATGCTCGGCCTGGTGGCGAGCATGGTGCTGCGCTGCGACGACTGCATCACCTATCACGTGGTGCGCTGTCACGAAGAGGGCGTGACCCGCGAAGAGTTTCTGGAAATCTTTGGCGTGGGGCTCGTGGTCGGCGGCAGCATTGTCATTCCGCATCTGCGCCGCGCGATGGACCGGCTCGAGGAACTGCAGCAGGCCTGACGGTCAGCCCTCCGGCGCCATCGGCCGCGCGGTCACCAGCACGCCGGCGATAATCAGCGCGCCGCCGGCCAGGTGCAGCAGCGACGGACGCTCGTGCAAGGCCAGCATTGCAAAAATGGTGGCGGCCAGCGGCACGAGCGTGTTGTAGACCACCGTGCGCGACGCGCCGAGCAGTGCGACACCGCGATTCCACAGGACGTAGGCGACGCCGAGCGAGAGCACCGCGGCATAGAGCATTCCGCCCCACCCTGCCAGCGACACGCGCGACCAGTCGGTGTGCATCAGCGATGGAATGCCAATGAGCACCAGGAGCGGCGTGCCGGTGTACGTCACCCAGGCCGTGATCCTGAGCGGCGACATGGGGATCGACCAGTGGCGGAGCAGCAGCGTGTAGACGGCCCACGCCACGTTGGCGGCGAGCAGCAGCCATTCGCCAGTCCCGATCCTGGCGCTCACCGAATCGCCGTGCGCGAGCAGTACCACCACCACGCCCACCGTCGCGACCAGCACGCCGATCCGCTGCAGCAGCGATACGCGCTCGATACGGAGCGCCCACGCCGCCAGCGTGACCAGGGCCGGCATGCCTGCCAGAATGAGCGAGGACTTGGTGGCCGACGTGCGCGCCAGTCCGAGGACAAAACCGAGCTGATAGAGCGAGTTGCCGATCACGCCAAGACAGACGAGTGGCCAGAAGGTGCCGGGCGGCAACGGCGCCTTCCCCTCGGTGCGGTCGACGATCACCCAGAGCAGGACCGACGCCAGGGCAAAGCGCATGGCGGTGAACGCCAGCGGATCGAGCTGGGTGAACGCCAGCTTCACCGCCGTGAAATTGCCGCCCCAGATGACGGTGAGGAGCAGCATCCCGGCGCCGGGGGAAAGGCCACGCGTACGGGCGGTCATGAGAGCGGAAGTATAGGCTCGCTACCTCTATATTGTCCCCATGCGTCAAGCCCGGATCCGCAATTTCTGCATCGTCGCGCACATCGACCACGGCAAGTCCACGCTGGCCGACCGGTTGATCGAAATCACCGGCACGGTGGCCAAGCGCGACATGAAGGAGCAGCTCCTCGACACCATGGATCTGGAGCGGGAGCGCGGCATCACCATCAAGCTCAATGCGGTCCGGATGAACTACACCGGCACGGATGGTGTGGAGTACGAGTTCAATCTGATCGACACGCCGGGCCATGTGGACTTCACCTACGAAGTCTCGCGATCGTTGGCGGCGTGCGAAGGCGCCATTCTGGTGGTCGACGCGTCGCAGGGCATCCAGGCGCAGACGTTGTCGAATCTCTTCCTCGCGCTCGACGCGGGCCTCGAAATCATTCCGGTCCTCAACAAGATCGACCTTCCCGGCGCCGAACCCGAACGGCGCGCCCAGGAACTGGTCGATCTGATCGGTGCCAAGCGCGATGAGATCCTCGCGGTGTCGGCCAAGGACGGCACCGGTGTGCCGGCCCTGCTCGAAGCGATTGTCGCGCGGATTCCCGCACCAACAGGCTCACCCGAGGCGCCGCTCCGCGCGCTGATCTTTGATTCGTACTTTGATCGCTACCGCGGCGTGATTCCCAGCGTGCGCGTGGTCGACGGCGAGCTCAAGCCCGGCATGCAGATCGCATTCGGCGCGCATCCCGACGAGCTCTATGGCGTCGACGAAGTGGGCGTGCTCGCCCTGGGCCAGCGCCGCACCGATGCGCTCACGGCCGGTGAAGTGGGCTATTGCATCGCGAATCTCCGCGACGTGCGCGATGCGCGCGTGGGCGACACCGTACTCGACGCCAACAATCGCGCCGGCGATCTCCTGCCGGGCTACCGCGAGGTCAAGTCGATGGTCTTTGCCGGCGTCTATCCCACGGACGCGGCGCAATATGAAGATCTGCGCGACGCACTCGAGAAGCTCCGCCTCAACGATGCGTCGCTCCAGTACGAGCCGGAATCGTCGACCGCGCTGGGCTTTGGTTTCCGGTGCGGCTTCCTGGGGCTGCTGCACATGGAGATCGTGCAGGAACGGCTGCAGCGCGAGTTCAATCTCGATCTGATCACCACCGTCCCCACGGTGGAGTATCACGTCTATCGCACCGATGGCGAGCTCCTGCTGGTGGAGAATCCCAGCACGCTCCCCGACCCCGCGAGCATCACGCGGATCGAGGAGCCGTTTGTGAAGGCGCGGATCATGGCGCCCACCGAGTACATCGGCGGCATCATGAATCTCGGCCAGGAACGGCGCGGCGTGTACAACGGGATGACCTATCTCGATCAGGCGCGCGTCGAGTTTTCCTTCGACTTCCCGCTCGGCGAGATCGTGCTCGATTTCTACGACAAGCTCAAGTCGCTCTCGCGCGGCTATGCATCGCTCGACTACGAAATGGCGGGCTTTCGCGAGGCCGAGCTCGTGCGGCTCGACATGCTCATCAATGGCGATCCGGTGGATGCATTCAGCGTGATCATCCATCGCGACAAGGCGTACGAGTGGGGCCGGAAGATCTCGGAGAAGCTCAAGGAGCTCATTCCGCGCCAGCTCTTTCCTGTAGCCATCCAGGCCGCGATCGGCAACAAGGTGATCGCACGCGAAACGATCTCCGCGCTCCGGAAAGACGTGCTCGCCAAGTGCTATGGCGGTGACATCACCCGCAAGCGCAAGCTTCTGGAAAAGCAGAAGGAAGGCAAGAAGCGGATGAAGCAGATCGGCGCCGTCGAAATCCCGCAGGAGGCGTTTCTCGCCGTGCTGCAGGTCGATTGATCGTCGGCTACGACGCCATTCGCGCGTTGGGCAACACCACGGGACTCGGCAACTACGCCCGCGGCATCCTCCGCGCCATCCATCGCACCGACCCCGCACGCCAGCTCGAGCTCTACAGCCCCAAGCCACCGCTCGCACAATTCGCCGGGCTTGCCGCCGAGCTCGCGGCACCACTGCGCGAGCCGCCGCTGCTCTGGCGCGGGCCGGGGGCGCGCAAGATCTGGCGCATTGCGCGCATGGGGCGCGCCGCGGCGCGCAACGGCGTCACGCTCTTTCACGGCCTCACCCACGAATTGCCGCGCGACCTTGCGGCGACTGGCATTCCGGGCGTCGTGACCTTTCACGACCTGCTCTTTCACCGGCATCCCGAGTGGTTTGCCGCGTTCGATCGCGCGAGCTACGCGTGGCGCTACCGTGCGAGCGCCAAGGGCGCGGCGGCAATCATTGCGGTGAGTGCCGCGACGCGCGCCGATGTCGTCGAGATCTATCAGGTGCCGCCCGAGCGTGTAGTCGTCATTCCGCCGGTCGTGGACGAGCGCTTTGCCATTCCCGTGACAGCTACGGGACGCACGGCTGTGCTCGAGGGGCACCATCTGCCGGCCACGTTTCTCCTGACGCTTGGCACGCTCGAGACGCGCAAGAACCAGCGGGTCGCGATTCTGGCGCTCGCGGCCCTCGACGCCAGGCATACGCCGCCACTCGTCATCGCGGGACATGACGGCGGCATGGCGCACGAACTCGCCGTACTTGCGCGGCAACAGGGCGTCGCGGACCGCGTGCTGATCCGCCCTGATCTGCCGGCCGAGGACTTGCCGGCCGTGATGCAGAGTGCCGCGGTCTTTGTCTATCCGTCGCTGGCTGAGGGATTTGGCATGCCGATCGTGGAAGCGCTGGCCGCGGGCGCTCCGGTGGTCACGACCGCCGGCGGCTGCTTTCCCGAAGCGGGCGGCCCTGCATCGCTCTACGTGCCGGCCACCGATGCCGCCGCCCTGGCGGACGCGATCCGCCGGGTGCTCGACGACAGCGCCCTCGCCACGCGGATGCGGGCCGCGGGCCAGGCCCACGCCGCGCGCTTTGCAGGCGACCTGCTGGCGCCGCGCGTCCTGGCCGTCTACGATGCGGTGGTTGCCCGACGTCCGCTTCCGACCGGAGCCCCCTGAATGCGCTGGGTCCTTGGCATCGACATCGGCGGCACCAACCTCGTTGCGGGTGCGGTGGCCGAAGATGGTTCGCGCGTGGTGGGCGATCATTCGCGCCCCACCGACGCGGGCCGCGGCGCCAACGCGGTCGTCCACGATGTGGTCGAGATGGCGCAGGCCTCACTCGCCGCCCTCCGCGAAGCCGACCCGGCCGCACATGTGCTCGGCGTCGGTGCCGGAGCACCGGGACCACTCGACACGCGCCGCGGTGTGGTGCTTTTCACGCCCAATCTCGGCTGGGTCAATCTGCCGCTTCGCGCGTTGCTCGCGGACGGGCTTGGCCTTCCGACCGCCATCGAGAACGACGCCAACGCCGCCGTCCTCGGCGAATCGTGGGCGGGTGCGGCGCGCGGCGCAGCGCATGTGATCGGACTCACCATCGGCACGGGCATCGGTGGCGGCATTGTGATCGGCGGCCAGCTCTATCACGGCGCCGCCGACGCCGCCGCGGAGTTTGGCCACATGGTGATCGATCTCGATGGGCCGGTGTGCGGCTGCGGCAATCGCGGCTGCCTCGAAGCGTTTGCCTCGGGAAAGAACATTGCCCGCCGGGCCGCGGAACTGTTGTCGCAAGGCGTGCCGAGCTCGCTGAGTCAATCGGTGCACGGCGATCACACGCAACTCACGGCACAGATGGTCTATCAGGCCGCGGCCAATGGCGATGCCGTTGGCCTGCAGGTAGCAGCGGACACCGCGCGCTACCTCGGCATCGGAATCGCCAATCTGCTGAATATCTTCAATCCCGATATGGTCGTCATTCTGGGTGGAGTCACCGACGCCGGAGCGCTGCTCTTTGATCCGCTGCAGCGGGAAGTCGCCGCGCGCGCCTTCAAGCCGGCGGTCGACTCGTGCCGGATCGTGCCGGGAGCGCTCCGCGGGCTCGCCGGCGTGTACGGTGCCGCTCGAGCGTTTCTCGAACAACAACAGTCGGGTGTGATCTGATGCCGCGTGTTGGCGTGATCGGCTCACTCGTATGGGACGAGATCCACGGCCGCGATCCGCTTGCCGCACCGGTGGAAGAGTGGGGCGGCATCGCCTACGCGCTCGCGGCCATGGACGCCGCGTTGCCGCCGGACTGGGAGATCGTGCCGCTGATCAAGGTCGGCCGCGATCTCGCGCCGCGCGCGGCAGAGTTCCTGCGGAGCCTCGAACGGCTTGCGCCGGGTGCGCGGTGTATCGAGGTACCGGTGGCCAACAACCGGGTGACGCTGCGCTATCAGTCAGCCGCGCGGCGCTGCGAGCGGATGTCGGGCGGCGTGCCAGGGTGGACGTGGCCGGAGCTTGGACCGATGGTCGCCGATCTCGATGCGCTCTACGTCAACTTCATTTCGGGTTTCGAGATGTGCCTGGGCACGGCCGAGGCGCTGCGACACGGCTTTGCCGGCGCAATCTACGCCGATCTGCATTCGCTCTTTCTCGGCATGGGAGCCGACGGCATGCGCGAACTGCGGCCGCTGCCGAATGCACCAACATGGTTCTCCTTCTTCGATGTCGTGCAACTCAATGAAGAAGAGATGCGCGAACTGGGCGACGATCCGCTGGTCGTGTCGGCGGCCGCGCTCGGCGCGGGCGTGTCGCTCCTCAACGTGACGCTGGGCCCGCGCGGCGTGGCGTACGTGGCGCGCCCCGGTTTTGTGCATCTGGCCGATCGCACGGGCCGCGAGACGCAGGGCACTGTGCGCACCGAATTGCTCGCCCCGCCCGCGGTCGATGCCACCGATCCAACCGGCTGCGGCGATGTGTTTGGTGCGACCTGTTGTGCGCGCCTGCTGGCCGGTGACAGCGTACCGGAAGCGCTGGCGCGTGCGAATGCGGCGGCGGCGCGCAACGCGGTCTTTCGCGGCGCCACCGGATTGCCGCACCATCTGCGCGGCAACCTGGTGATCGCCTGATGCGCGTCGTCGCGGTCCCCACCCATCTCGACCATCTCTCGATCGATCAGGTCGCCGCCGCACTCAACCCGTGGCCGCCCGACGAGCATCTGCTGATCGACGCGCACGCCACGGAATGGGCCTCTCCCGCGGGATTCGTCGGATTGCTCACCGTCGGCCAGGCGATCGCGGAGTTGAATCTCCCGAAGCCCAAGCTCACGCTCCCGGCGGGCGACGGCGTGGCATCGTACTGGGCCAAGATCGGTTTCATGCGGCACGCGGAGACGCTGTTCGAACTGCATGGCAAGGTGCCGCGCCGCAAGACGGACGATTCGAGCGATCAGCTCGTGCCGGTGCAGGCCATTCGCAACGCCGCCGACGTGCACGTAGTCGTCGACCGGATTCGCGAGCATGCCGCGCAGATTCTCCCGAATGAGCTCGGCCTCGAGTCGAGCGTGGTGGGAGGCTTTGGTCAATCACTGTCGGAGGCGTGCCAGAACATCACCGAACACGCCGGGACCGGCGGCTGGGTCGCGGCGCACATCTATGTGTATCGTCAGCGGCTGTCGGGCCGGAAGG
>DATAVM010000194.1:0-11812 GCA_036267775.1 Gemmatimonadales bacterium | reverse complement strand
TGCAGCGTCTGCTGCTTGACCACCGAGTGGAGCCGCGCGGCGATCGTTCCCGAAGCCGTTCCCTTTCCCAACTGCAGCGTGATGACGCCGCCGCCTTCGGAGCGGAAGCCGAGGAGGGTGTCGGGCGCCGGTGACCAGCGGAACGCGACCGTCGCACCGGGTCGCGGACCATCGGAGCCGGGGACGGGGTTGGGAGTGAAGACCGGATGCGGGCCCGCGGTGACGGCGTCCTTCTCGTAGAGCACAACGGCGACGCCCGTGTCGCCGGCGATCCCCTCGATCAACCCCAGGCGGGTGACCGGACACCACGTGATGCGCGCGGGGAACGTCGCATCGCCGCGGTATTGGCCCAGCCACTTGATGCTCAGCTCGCCCGACTTCACATGGAGCGTCGTCGGATCATCGTTGAAGAGCGTGAGACTGGCCCAGACCGCGGCGCCCGCCACCACCAGCGCGCTCGCGACGCACGCGGCGAGGGTAGCGCGTTTCACCGCGGTCCGCCAAAGATCAGATCAAAGCGTACGCCGTGTCCTTGCGTGTTGGTGATCGGATGACTCAAGTCGGCGCGGACCAGGCCACCCAGCACGGAAAGCCCTACACCGCCGCCGGAGAGGAACGGCGTCGCCGCGGCGTGCGCGATATCGCCGGCGCCGCCGGCATCGAGAAAGAACACCGGCTTGACGGCGCCCTTGGGTCGGCTCGCATCGAGCTGCACGGCCCACATCGCGTTGCCTTGCTCCACGCCAAAGTCGTAGCCTCGCACGGTGTTGATGCCGCCCGCGCGCAACTGCAGCTGCGGTACCGCTGCCGCTCCCGCGGCTCCGCCAGCCTTGAACTGTGCGGTGAGCCACCCGTGCACCAGGTGCGGCAACTTGAGCGACGCGGCAATCCGGGCACCAGCGTCGCCGGCCACGGCGAGCGCTTCTCCGTCGAGCGTCCAATGCACCCGCTGGCCGGTGTGATCGATCGACGCGGTCGCGCCGGTCGCGAATCCCGCGCGCACCGGATCGTTCGACGGAAAATATCCGTCCGCTCCAAACAGCCGCGGCAGCGCCGCGCGCGCGGCGTCACCGACACTCGATTCGTTTTCGATTCTTGCACCGAGATCGAGTTCAGTCCCCGTGCCAAGCGACCGTTCGTAGTCGGCGCGGCCGCCTTGTGCGAGCAGATACGCGCCGTCGTCGTGGCCGGTGAAGCTCGCGCGGATCGAATTGCCAAAGGTGAGTCCGTGCGCAAACGGATCGATATCCGCCAGGTCGCGCGACACCGCGAGCGTCAATCGACCGGATGGCGCGTCGCGTACCGCGGAGAAGCGACCCATGACGCGGCCATCGGCGAGACCATAGCGCGCCGTTGCGTAGAGATCGGTGAACGAGATGTTCGTGGGGAAATGCATTCCGCCGGAAAACGTCGTTCCTTCAACCCGATTGTAGCGAAGAATGTCCGAAATATTTTCGAGCGAAAAGCCGGTGCCCGGGCGTCCGGTCATTTCGCGGGGCAGTCCATCCACCAGGCGGGCAAGATCGCCGGACGCCTCGCGCACGCGACGATCGTCCGCACTGTTGTTCTCCATCACGAGCGAATCGCCCCAGCCGTTGTAGGTGTGGAGCGAATCGAGTGGAACGCGGTGCATTTCATAGCGACCGCCGCCGGCGAGAAAGCCGGTGCGATTGCGCGGTCGTGTGGAATCCACTGCAAAACGGGGCCGAGCCCCGCGTCCGCCGTTGGGCGGGCGATTGACCGGTACGCGGCTGTACCCGCGCCGCGCAGTACTGTCTCGCGGGAACGGCGCGTCGAACACCACGGGCGTGCCGCTGTTGATCACGTAGTTGTCGAACGTCGTCGCCGCCTCGAACGGCACCGCGAAGTCAATGCCGAATGGCATCGTCGCACGCCCGGAGATCACCTGGCGATACGGCATCCAGTGCACCTTGTCCTGCAATCCGTATTCGAGATCTGCGTCAATCTCGAGGATGCGTGACACGAATTCGCTGGAGCTGCGCTCGGCCGTGCTGTCCGTCGTCTTCTTGTCCGACATGCTCCACAACTCGGTGCCGACAAAACGGAATGTGAACCGCGCCACTTCGCCGGTTGCGACATCCACCCAGAGCTGGCCGGCGACGTACGCGCCATCCTTCAGCTTTGGAATGACGGTGATGCTGCGGATGGTGAGCTGCCGACCGCCCATCGTGATGATGACCGAATCTCCAGCGGCGTAGCGATACAGTCGCTCCGCACCGTGCGAGAGTGGATGCGGTGCGGCGCGCGATGGCGCGTCGTCGGCGCCAAAGATGCGGATCGAGTCGCCCAGCGTGCGCGGCACGAACCAGGGGCGCGAGAAGGTCGAAGTGAGATCGACGCTCGCGAGCCGGCTCTCCGTGCGGCGTCCCAGAATGTTGACGCGAAGATTGTTCGGCAGCTGCCACGCGACCGTGGCGTCCTGTTCTTCCACGGCGACCGTCGCCGGATCGGCCCATTTCCGTTTGCCGAACGCGAACGAGAGACGGTAGCGGATCTTGGCGGTGTAGTCGTGCACCGTGGAGTCCTGCGCGTAGTGCCTGGACATCGCAAGAGCCACCAGGTCTCTGGTGGCTCGATCCGCGTAGGTGGCCGTGTCGGTGGGATTCGCGCCGCTCAGCAGCGCGAAGAGTCCTACGAAGTGGGCGAGTGCTGGTCCCATTTGGTCCGCCCATCCCGATGGAGGCCGTACGCTCGCAGCCGGCGCCACAGCGTCGTCCGCGAAATTCCGAGCGTCTTGGCCGTCTCGGCCAGGCGCCACGCATGCGCTTCGAGCGACCGCACGATGGCGTCCTTCTCGCGCTCGGCGAGAGTCGTCGGGCCCTCGCGATGGGGAAGATAGATCGCTTCACCCAGGTCGAGCCCGCCCACTCGCAGCGGCGACAGCCGACCGCCGAGACCGGCGAGCTCCGGCAGGAGATCGTCCTTCTCGCCAGTCGCATCCAGACCGGCATCTGACAGCGCCTGCCGCCCAGCCGAGTTGAGATAGATGATTCGACCCTGCTGGTCGAACACTACCACGCCTTCGCTGAACGAGTCGAGCAGCGCCTTGGCCAGGGGAGAGAACACCGACGGAAGTGCGACCGTCGTCATCATCGGCTGCGTCATGGTCATAAGTACGCGGGTCCAAAGGTAAAGGTTTCAGAAGGTGACGTTTCGGATGTATCGCGAACCGCGTCCACCCGGCATATTGACACGCCACCAATGACCGACACTTCACTGCCATCTTCGAGCGATCCGGGCGCCGCACGCCTGCGGGTTTCGGCCGCCTGGCCGCTCCTCGCAGCGCTCGCGACCTGTGCCGCCGGGTTGCCGCTCCTCGATCGTCTGGGCGACACGGCCCTCAATCCCACGGCTACCACGGTCCTGCTGGTGCTTGCGACCGCCGCTGCCGGAACCGGTGCGATTGCGCTGTTCCGGCGGGCGACCGCCGAGCCGGTGGTCCTGTTCATCGCCATTGCGGCGGCGGTCACCGCGCTGCTGGCTCTGGCGCCGCTCGACCACCCGGCTACAGCGGGGTCGATCGGCAGCTTCTTTCTTGTCGCCCCTTGGCGATACGCATTGACCCCGCTCGTCGTTCATTTTGCGTTGGCGATGGGGTGGCCTCACCGACGCGACCAGTGGCACGGCTGGGTGATCACGTGGTATCTGCTGCATCTCGGAATCCTGCTCGCGGCGGCGACAGGACTGCTGATTGGCGAGGATGCGGTCCTCCGGGCGGCGGATGGGACCTTCCGGGCCGACATCCTGGAACCGGCTGGAGCGGTGGTCGCGACTCTCACGCTGGCGCTCGCGCTGGCCTCGACCGAACGCCGCGGAGCCGACCGGCGTGCCGTTGGCTGGGTACTCCTCGCAGTCGTTTTTGGAATGGGACCGCTCGTGCTGACGCCGCTCGTCCCTGACCTGGGCGCCTCACTGGACGGGCCAATGACTCCGGCGCGCCTGGCGCTCCTTGCGCTGCCTCTCTTGAGCCTCGGCGGACTCTTCGCGTTGCCCTACGCCGACCCGGCGGCGCGTGATCTTCTCGCCTTCCAGACCGCGCAACAGGTGCTCGACACCGCGGACATCACCAGCGCTCTCCGTAGTATCGGGGAGGCCCTGCGTACCGCGCTTGGCGCTCGTGGCGTGGTGGTGCGCCTCGCAGCGCCCGCGATCAGCGTCACGGTTGGCGAAGCCCGCACGGTGTCACCACAAGCCGGACTTGCCCCGGACATCGAAACGACCGATGAACAGCGAGAGGTTGCCGCGCCGATTGGCCGCTCAGGTGATCCGCTCGGCGAGGTGCGACTCGAGGCAGCCTTCGCGGGTGCGTTTGGCCGCCGCGAGCGGGAATGGTTGACTGCGTTTCTTGGGCCGGTGAGTTCCGCGTTGCGCGCTCGGCGGCGTGAATTTGCCGGCGGCGAGCGCACTGCGGCGCTGCATTTGCGCGCTGCGACGGCGTCGACGCAATTGGCGGAGGCCAACGCTGCTCTTCCGGAAGCGCAGTTCGCCGAGGACATGGCGGTACCGCCGCCGGTCGACGCGCGGGAAGTGCTCGCGCAACTCGGATCGGGTGTCACGGCGGTGGCGCGCTTTGGCGATGGACTCGGTGCCGCCGCGGCCGAGGCGCGTGAACGGGCGCGGGGTACCACCGACGCGGTCGCGCATGCGCTCGACGCGCTGGCTGCACTCAGTGCGGACCTCAACCAGCTTGCCCGCCACGGCGACGAGATTGTCGCGAGCAACGATACGGTGAACGGGGTGGCGTTCCGTACCAACCTGCTTGCCAACAACGCCGCGCTGGAGGCGGCGCGCGCGGGAGCGGCCGGGCGCACCTTCGGCGTTCTCGCCGAGGAGATCCGGCGCCTCGCCGACACCACGGCGGTCACGTCCGCCGCGATTGGCGAGCGGACGGCAGCGCTTGCACACGACGTCGGTGGCGTAGCGGCTGCGCTCGTGGCCGCGCGTGAGTTGCTCAACGCGGCCATTCGAGATGCGGAAGCGGGCGAAGAAGCCGCACGCCGGCTGAGCGCCGCCGCCAGTGAACTGGAAGATGCGACACGATCGCTCGGACCCGCGGTGGACGAAGCGAACAGCGTGGCCCGCCGGCGCTCAGCACGCGATCAGCATCTCACCACGACACTCGACCGTTTCCTGGATGAGCGCGCGGCGTTTGCGCGTGCGCTGACGACGCACCGCGACGTGATCGAACACCTTGGCGACACGCTCCGCCACCTGGACGGCAGCGCCGCGGGCTAGTGGCGCCGGCCGCCGCGCCGGCGAATGTCCTGACGGGACTTCCGGCGTTCTCCTCGCGGTTGCAGCAGCAGTTCCTGCAGCTCCTCCAGTCGTTCCGCCTGGAGCACTCCGCGACCGCTGCGTACCGCAAACACGAGCGGCCGATCGAGCGCCGGCAGATCGGCCTGCTTGAGGCGTCGCGCCTGGCCTTCGCGGAGCATGACCCGCACGATCGGCTGACCGTCACGCACGGCGTACTCGAGCGGCGCCATGTCGCCATGCACGCGCACGGCGTGTGGCAACGCATCGAGGTGTGCCCGCGCTTCCGTGGAAATCAGCGCGTCGACATCGAGCGCCACCTGCGTCTCCTGGAACTCCTGCCACGAGGTGATGTCGCCAAGCTGCGCGATGAGCAGCGCGCGAATGGCGCCTGGAGCGATCGCCGCGGCTGCGCCGCCGGCACGGCGCCAGTATTCGTCCAGCTCGCGCACGGCGCGCACGACGCGCGCGCGCGAGGGATGCTCGACTTCTCCCGTCATGAGCGCGTTCGCCAGCAGTTCACGCGCGGCGGCGCGAAGATTCTCGGGAATGGTCCCCTGGATCTGATCCGCACCTGACTGCAGCCGGAAGCCGAAATACGTCAGCTCGCGCGACGCCACGAGACCCTGCCGGTCGCGCCGGCCGCTGAGTGCGATCGTTGGCGGTCCCCACGCGGCGTAGCGGCGGACCGTCTCGAATGGGACCGTCGTCCCTTCGATGCTTGCCCGGGGCACACCGCTGCGATCCGCGAAGTAGCGCAACCTCCCCGCGACAGCACCGCGACTGGTCGCCACGGACGTCTTGCTGATGCGTACGTTCTGGCCGTCCGCCGTCATTTCGTCAATGACCAGATCGAAGGGTTCGATCCGGCCGATCAGCTCCACAAAGTGGTCGCGACGTTCGCGCGACGCGTACGGCAGCACCGCCGGAAGTTCCGCGTCGAGCGCGCGGTATGCCGCCGCCAGGCCGAGTGCGCCGTCCTCGATCGCCTTGACCAGCACGCCGCGACCGTCCGCCCATTCGGCCAGCGCCTTCTCCTCGAACACATGCCGTCGCAAACCGTGCACTTCTCCCAGCGCGCTGTGACGGTTGACCGCTTCGGCGAGGAGATTGTACGCCGTGAGGTGATCGCTTCCTTCGACGAGGACGCCATGCAGATCGCGGTCTTCGCGGGTCATCCGGTGCAATGAATCGATGCCGCTGGCACCTGCCACCAGCGGCAACTGGTCGGCGTCGGCGTGGACCAGGAGCTCCGCCCACGGGCGCTCCACGGGAATCGCTTCCACATCGTGGCCATAGCGCGTGAGACGGCCGCCTTCCACGAGGCCGCGATCGGTGAGGAGCCGCAGGGCGCCGCGATACGCGGCGCGATCGAGCGGTACCGGCAGCTCGAGCTCGGTCGCATCGACGCCGATCGCGGCACAGGTGAGCGCGACACGTTCGGCGTCGCCGGCCAGCTGAAATTCCGGCGGCCCCGGCCGGAGCGACGCAAAATCGAGCGCGCGATCCGACAGGATCACGACCTGCCCGTTGGGCACCCGCCCATGCACGCGACCCGCCATCTGCAGGATCTCGTTGGGGCCGAGATAGAGGCGGTGCAGCACATTGCGGCCGCGGTCCACCACGTTGCCGTAGCGTGCGTCGTAGATGATGACGGTGTCGAGGCCGGGAAGATTGAGCGCCGATTGGCCGGCCGCGGTCATCGCCAGCAGGTAGGGTTTTTTCACCGCGCCTTCGAGAAAGGGGCGGATGACACGAATCGGCTCGCCACCGTGATAGAACGCGCTGCTGAGTCGGGGAAAGCGCGCGCTGAGCGTATTGCCCAGGCGTTCGACTTCCGCGCGAGTTGGCAGAAAGACCGCAACACCACGGCGCTCGCTGATCATGTGACGCACGGTGCGGTCGTCGAGATATTCGTCGGGTTGCCGGGTGACGATCGAGACCTTCGCCTTGAGCGCCGGGTTGAAAGCGCTCGTCTCGAGCACTTCGTCGCTGGCGAGATAGCTGCGATAGATCGCGGGGTCGACCGTGGCGGAGAGCCAGATGAATCGGCAGGCTGCGCGCTTTCCCAGGGCGAGGCAGAGCTCGAGTTCGGCGGAAGTCTGGTGGATCTCGTCGACCACGATCGTGTCGCCGCGCGCGATCAGCTGATCGCTCAGCCAGCGCCGGGCGATGCCGGTGGTGACGACCACCACGTTGCACTGCGCGGTCTGGGGCGTGGCCTCACGTTCGCGATTGACGACGCCGATGACCAAGGGTTCGGCGAGAATCGTTTCCGCGATGATGCGAATGCCCAGCGTCTTGCCCGTGCCGGTTCCCGCGACGATGCCGAAGGCCTTGCCTTCGCGTGCCCAGGTCCGCAGGGTCTCGCCATGTTCGCGCTCGAGCACGGTGTCGACATGGGCATGGAGCGCCAGCTCGATGGTCTCGCAGGCGGCGCGCGTCGGGGCGATCACGACTACCCGTCCGCGGGGATGCGCGGCGTGGCGGTAGGCGTCGATATCGGGCGGCAGCGTGTGGTCGCGAGTCGGTTTCACCCGATCAACTTACATAGGCGCCACGGTCGAGCGCGGTGTATTATTCCGATTGCGTTGGACCAGCACTCATATGGAGGAAGCATGCGGGGGAAGGTCTGCCTGATCACAGGGGCAAATCGCGGCATCGGCCGGGCGACGGCAGAGCAGCTCGCGCGCCTGGGTGCCACGGTTCTGATGGTCTGCCGCGATCGCGCGGCGGGCGAAACTGCCCGCGCCGAAATTCAGGCCGCTACGAATAACGTCGATCTTCAGCTCTTCGTGGCCGACCTCTCCGTGCAGGCAGACGTGCGGCGTCTTGTCGCCGAGATCACGGCATCGCAGCCGCGGCTCGACGTGGTGATCAGCAATGCCGGCGCGTTCTTCCTGCGCCGCACGCACACGGTCGACGACATCGAGGCGACCTTCGCTGTCAACCATCTGGCGCCATTCATTCTGATCAACGAGCTCGTCGACCTGCTCAAGGCGAGCGCGCCGTCGCGGGTGGTGGTCGTGGCTTCTGAAGCGCACCAGCGCGTGAGTGATCCGGAAGACTGGGAAAGCCGCAAGACATACGGCGGCATTACCGCGTACAATCGCTCGAATCTCGCGCGCATCATGTTCACCTACGATCTTGCCGATCGCCTGGCTGGCAGCGGAGTCACGGTCAACTGCTGCCATCCGGGCGTGGTCAACACCCATCTCCTCGAGAGCGGCTACGATCGCTGGTGGACGCGCTGGGCGTGGCCGATCGCGCGACGCTTTACCATCACGCCCGAGGAAGCCGCGCGCACCGTGGTCTACCTGGCCACGTCGCCTGAGGTCGAAGGTGTGACCGGCAAGTATTTCAAGGATGGCAAGCCGGCGACATCGTCGCTGATCTCACACGACCCCGTCGTCAGCGCCCGGCTCTGGAACATTTCGCTGCGCCTCACTGGCGAGCTCCCGCCGGTCACCATCACCGGTGAGATCATCGCGGCCGGCTGACTCGAGCGGTCAAGAACAACAGCGCGGGGGCTCGATCGGAGCCCCCGCGTGTGCATTGGTACCCTGGAACGATCTATGACTTCAGGGGCGCGGCCGCACGGCGCCGTGCAGCCTGACCCACTCGCGATCCCGCGGCGGGAAGAAGACCTCATGCCGGTACCGATAGGCGACCACGGGCCGCGCCGACGGCACGGCATAGTCATAGTACTGGCCGCCATAGAGGTAAACGGTCACCGGTCGCCACTGCGAGTACGCGCGCTGCCAAGCGCCGTAGCGGGCCGGCGCATACTCATGAACGACAAGCCGGTGCTCCGGCACGACGGCCACCGGAGCGCGCCGGATCGGTACATCCACATGAAGACGTGCAGCGACCTGCGCCGAAAGCGGCGCGGCCGCGAATGCCGCGAGGAGCGGAACAAGTGCCAGTGTAGTGGAGCGCATCGGAACCTCCGTGATGCAAGGTGAAAACCTGTGAGGGGCAAGTGCCAGTGGCGTGCCATACTCCAAGTGCTTGTCGCTCAAATAGTTAGAGTTGATGCATCACGCGCGCTGCGTCCCGACAATTGGACAGGTGTCCGCTGGAGTGGCAGCCGTCGTCATGGCGGCGTAGTATGTTGCGGCGCCCAATCGCCGGCCGGGAGAATGTCGTGGGAACGTTTCGCGTATCGGTGGACAAGGACTACCTCGTCTTTTCGTCGGCGCACTTCATCACGTTTCGCGGCCACGCCTGCGAAGCGCTGCACGGGCACAATTATCGAGTCCGCGTGACGGTCGAGGGCCCGGTCGATCAGGAATGCCATTTCGTTGTTGATTTTGCGATCCTCAAGCGAATCGTCCGGAGCTACGTCGATCCCCTCGATCACCGTGTGCTGCTGCCGGCCAGCAACCCCAAGCTTGCCTTCCGCGAGGCAGATGGGGCGACGTTCGTCTCCTACTTTGGCGAGCTGACCTATCAGTTCCCCACCCGCGATTGCGCCATCCTGCCAATCGCCAATACGACCGCGGAAATGCTGGCGGAATGGCTGGCGGTTCATGTAATCGAGGATCTTCGCATCGCAGGCGCCCAACTGACGCTCGTCGAGATCGAAGTCGAGGAGTCAGTGGGCCAGTCGGCGACGTACAGCCAGCGGATGGAGTAACCTGGCGCGACTCAGGAGATGACCATGAAGACGAACGAACCGGTCCACGGCGGTGCGGCGCTCAAGGAGCGGCTGCACACCCTGCCCCACTGGACGACAGCCGATGGCTGGCTGGTCCGGGAGTTTACCACCGACGGTTGGCGCACCACGATGATGTTGGTGAACGCGATCGCGTTTGTGGCGGAAGCCGCCAATCACCATCCCGATCTTGAAGTGCATTGGAGCAAGGTCGTGGTGCGACTGCAGACGCACTCGGCCGGCGGCATTACCGACAAGGATCTCCAACTCGCGGAGCGGATCGAAGCCACCGCGACCTGGCGCCCGGCCGGTGGTTTCCCCGGCCTTGAAGGACAATCGAGCGGCTGGGTGACTCGCTGAACTCACCGGCGAGCGTCGCTCCACCGGTCATTCATCCGCTCGTTCCTGTTCCTGCCCTGCGGCAGATTCACGCCCGTCTCGCCGCGTTGCCGGGGCTGCGCGTGCTGGAGAGCGCGGGGCCGCGGCACGATCTCGCGCGGTACTCCTATCTCGCGGCCGATCCCGTTGCCACGGTGGCCGCAACGAGCGCGGAATGGCCCACTGTGCGCGAGCGTTTGCGCGCCACGATCAACGCACATCGTGCGATCGATTCCATCCTGCCGCCATTCCAGGGCGGTTGGCTGGGATGGTTTTCCTACGAACTCGGCGCGGCGTTCGACGCGATGCCCCGCGCAGAGCGGCCAGGAATGGCGGTGCCTGATGTCGCGCTGGCGCTCTACGACTGGGTGATCGCCTGGGATCACCACCGCGGAGCGGCATGGCTGATCAGCAGCGGGGTCGACCCGGTCGGCCAGTGTGACCGGGCGCGCGCTGAACGCCGCGCCGAGGACGTTCTGGCACGGATCCGGCGCTTCGACAATGAATCCAACGCTCCGCAACAGGCCAGCCTGGCGACGGACGTATCGCCGCACGGGCTCGTCGCGGACTTCACGCCCGAGGCCTATCGCGGCGCGGTGGCCAGAGTGATCGAGCACGTGCGCGACGGCGACATCTTCCAGGCAACTCTTTCGCAACGATTCACGCTGCCGTTCACAGGCGACGCGCATCGCCTGTACGCTGCTCTCGTCGAACGGACGGGCGCTCCGATGTCGGCGTTCATGCAGCACGGCGATGTGACGATCGTCAGCGCATCACCGGAACGCTTTCTGCGCTACGACGCCGCGACCCGTGCGGTGGAAACCCGACCGATCAAGGGGACACGCCCTCGAGGGCACGACGCCCTGGCCGACGCGGCGCTCGCAGCCGAGCTCGTGGCGAGCGCCAAGGATCGGGCCGAGAACGTGATGATCGTCGATCTCATGCGCAACGATCTGGCGCGCGTGTGCGATGCGGGAACTGTCGCGGTGCCAGTGCTCTGCCGGGTGGAATCCTTTGCCACCGTTCATCATCTCGTCTCGGTGGTCACCGGACGGCTGAGCGCGGGCTACGATGCGCTCGATCTGCTTGCCGCGGCGTTTCCGGGCGGATCGGTCACGGGAGCGCCCAAGCTGCGCGCCATGGCGATCATTGCCGCCGTCGAGCCGGTCACGCGGGGCGTCTATTGCGGCGCCATCGGTTGGCTTGGGCTCGACGGCAGCATGGATACCAGCATTGCGATCCGGACCATGATCGTTCGCGATGGACAGATCGCCGCGCATGCCGGCGGCGGAGTCACGCTCGAGTCCACACCCGATGGCGAGTACCAGGAAACGCTCGACAAGGTGCGTGCCCTCCTCGCTGCTCTCGCGGCCGTCGCATGATTCTGCTTCTGGACCATCACGACTCCTTTGTCTTTTCGCTTGCGCGCTACGTGGTCGAACTCGAGTGCGACGCTGAAGTTGTCCGGGCTGATGCAACCGATCTGGCTGGTATCGCGGCGCG
>DATAVM010000193.1:0-23063 GCA_036267775.1 Gemmatimonadales bacterium | reverse complement strand
CGATGGTGCCCAATCGCACCGCTTCCCCGTTGGGCACGGGGAGCGATCCCGGCAGCCCCAGACAGACTGGACAGACATTGCTGTTGGGTGGGGCGCCGTACGCGGTGGAGCAGCCGCAGAACATCTTGCTCACCGTCGCGAGCTGCACGTGCACTTCGAGGCCGATCACGGTTTCCCAGATCATCAGCGCACCTCTCCGGTCGCGTCGATCGCTCGCTCAAGCGTTTCGGCAACGGCGAGCATGCGCGCGTCGTCCAGATCAGCGGCCATCAACTGCCCCCCAATGGGCAACCCGCCGCTCCGCCCGATCGGCAGGGAGAGCGCCGGCAGGCCGGCCAGCGACGCGGGACAGACAAAGATGTCCGCGAGATACATCGCCACGGGATCGGCGGTCTTCTCGCCTGCTCGAAACGCCGGCGTCGGCGTCGTCGGCGTAAAGAGCAGATCCACGCCGCCCCCGAAGACGCGATCGAAATCGCCGCGGATCAGGCGCCGCGCGGCTTGCGCGCGGGCATAATATTGTCCGCTGTAGCCCGCGCTCAAGACAAACGTTCCCACGAGGATGCGGCGGCGTACTTCCGCACCGAAGCCGCTGCCACGCGTAGCGCGGTAGAGCGCGCCAACATCGCCCTCGGCGCCCACGACCCGCGCGCCATAGCGCACGCCGTCAAAGCGGGCCAGGTTCGCCGCCGCCTCGGCCGGATTGACGATGTAGTACGTGGGCACCGCGTAGCGGGAATGCGGCAGCGACACTTCGCGTATCTCGGCTCCCAGACCACGCAGCGCCGCAACGGCGCGATCGCAGCCGGCGCGCACACCGGCGTCGAGATCGGCCGGGAAATATTCCTGCGGCAGTCCGATCACAAACCCGCGCAGATCGGCCGGCGGCGCGAGCAGGGTGAGCGGCGGCATTGCATGCGTGGACGCGTCGAGCGGATCATGGCCCGAAATCGCCGCAAGCAGCTCGGCCGCTGGACGCACCGTACGGCCAAAGGTCGACACGCAGTCCAGTGACGATCCAAACGCCACCAGCCCCGATCGACTCACCGTCCCGTAACTTGGCTTGACCCCCACGACGCCACAGAACGACGCAGGCTGACGCACCGAGCCGCCGGTCTCCGAGCCCAGCGCGGTGGTGGTGACGCCAGCGGCAACGAGGGCGGCGGATCCGCCACTTGAACCGCCGGGGACGCGCGCGTGATCGAGCGGATTGAGCACGCGGCCAAAGGCCGAGTGTTCGGTCGACGAGCCCATTGCGAACTCGTCGAGATTCGCCTTGCACGCCACCATGGCACCGGCAGCGCGCAGGCGCGTGACGACCGTCGCATCGAACGGCGAGACGAATCCCTCGAGGATGCGGGAAGCACAGGTGGTCGGCGCGTCAGTGGTGACGATATTGTCCTTGATGCCGACCGTTGTGCCGCTCAGCGGTCCGGCGGGCATCGCCACAAGGCGTGCGGCTTCTCGATCAAGATTGTCCGTCGACCAATGGAGCGCGGCGTTGAGCGGCGCCGCCTCGGCCAGACGCCGCGCGGTGTCGGCTGCGAGCGCTGCTGTGCTCATTCCTCCGCCAATCCGCCCAGCCGGGGCACCACGTAGAAGCCGCGATCAATGGCCGGCGCCATGTCGGCCGGCGTGCGCGTCATTGGAATGGGCGCCACGACATCCGCGCGCAACGCCAGGCGCGCGGGTCCCACCGCGAAGGCTTCACGATCGTTCGGCGCCGGCAGATCGTCGAGCTGAGCCACCAATCGCACAATCCCTTCGAGCTGTGCCGCAAGCAATGGGACATCGTGTTCGGCTACGGCCAGTTCGGCAAGGCGCGCCATCTGGCGCACGGTGGCTGCGTCAATCGTCATGCACTCTCCCAGTCGCGTTCCAGCCCGGCGACGGCCACCAGCAACTGCTTGGTGCCGACCTCCGGGTCGTCGAATGTCACGGACACCTTGAGATCCTTCCCGCCACCACTCAAACCGAGCACGGCACCGGACCCGAAGAGCCGGTGACGCACCCGTTCGCCTTTGATGAGGCGCGGAGCGTCCTGGTTCTCGTTGGCCGCCTCGGCAGTGGGCACGAACACCGCTTCGCGGCGCCGGGGCGCGGGCACGGCGATCGGTGCGGGCGGTCGATTGCGCGAAGGCGCATTGCCGCGGCCGCCGGACCATTCCCCGCCCCATCCGCGCGAGGTGCCCAGGCCGCCCACGCCGAACGATGTGCGCCGTTCGTCGATCAGCTCCGCCGGCAATTCCTGCAGAAACCGTGAAGCCATCGAGGGTTGCAACTGGCCGCCGCGCCGCCGGGACCGCGCCCATGTGAGGATCAATGCATCGCGCGCCCGGGTGATACCGACATACGCCAGCCGCCGCTCCTCTTCCAGTCCGCCCGCGGACTCGCTCACCGCGCGCGCCGAGGGGAACAGGCCGTCTTCCACCCCCGGAATGATCACCACCGGCCACTCCAGGCCCTTGGCGGTGTGCAGCGTCATCAGCGTCACGCCATCGGGGCGACCGGCCCTGGTGTCGACCGCCGCAAGCAGCGCCGCTTCCGTGAGAAAGCGATGGAGCGGCGTGGTGCCTTCGTCATCGTCGGTGATCACTTCGGACCACTCCGCCGCCGCCGCGATCAACTCGCGCACATTCTCCCAACGCTCGATGCCCTCGGGCCCTTCCGCGAGGAGCAGCGTTTCGTAGTCGATCGCGCGCACCACTTCCTGCATCACGTTGACCGGCGCACTTTCGCCGTATTGCGTTCGCATCGCCGTCACCTGCTCGGCAAACGCCCGGAACGCGATGCGCAGATTGGGGCGGAGCGTGCTGGCGGCGTCGGCACGCGCCGCGGCGGTGAGCAGCGGGACATTCCATTCGCGCGCCTGCTCGGCGAGCGCCGCGAGCGCCGAATCGCCAAGGCCCCGTCGCGGCACCGCGACGGCACGCAGGAAGGCTTCGTCGTCGCCGGGATTCGCAATCAGCCGCAGATACGCGAGCAGGTCCTTCACTTCGCGGCGATCATAGAACGAAATCGCTCCGATGATCTGATACGGCACGCCGGCACGGCGAAGCGCTTCCTCGAGCGCCCGCGACTGCGCATTGGTGCGATAGAGCACCGCGCATTCGTTCCACCCGGAACCCGCGGCATTCCGGCGCCGCAGCTCTCCCGCAATCCACTCGGCCTCGTCGCGCTCGTCGGCCGCGACGGTGACCATGATCGCTTCGCCTCCGGGGCGGCGGGTGCGCAGCGTCTTGACCAGGCGGCCGGCGTTGTTCGCGATCACCGCGTTGGCCGCGTCGAGAATGGGTCGCGTGGAGCGATAGTTCTCTTCCAGCTTGACCACAGCCGCGGGACCAAAGTCCTGCTGCAGATCGCGCATGTTCCTGATGTCGGCGCCGCGCCAGCCATAGATGCTCTGGTCCTCGTCGCCGACGGCAAAGACGTTGCGATGCTCCTGCCCCAGATAGCGGATCAGCTCATACTGCGCGCGGTTGGTGTCCTGGAACTCGTCGACCATGAGGTAGTCGAACCGGCGCTGCCAGCGGGCGAGCACGTCGGGAAACTGGGAGAACAGCGCGAGAGGATGCAACATCAGGTCATCGAAATCCATCGCATTGGCCGTGTGCAGCGCCCGCTGCATGGCGCCGTAGACATCAGCCGCCACGCGAATCACCGGATCGTGCGGTGCGCTGGCTTCGAGAGCGGCGGCCGCCTGCATGCGATTCTTGGCCGACGAGATGATGTTCTGGATCACCCGCGGCGGATACAGCTTCACCGGATGATTGCGCTCGTCCAGAATGCGGCGAATGAGCGCCAGACGATCGTCTTCGTCGTAGATGGTGAATTGCCGCGAGAAACCGAGGCGCTCGGCTTCGCGCCGCAGCAGCCGTGCCGAAAGCGCGTGGAACGTGCCAATCCAGAGGCCGGCGGGCTCGCGTTCCAGTAACGTCGCCACCCGGTCCCGCATCTCGCGGGCTGCCTTGTTGGTAAACGTCACCGCAAAGATCCGCTCGGGAGCGACGCCGTGCGTGGCGATCAGATGCGCGATGCGCGCGGTGAGGACGCGCGTCTTGCCCGACCCGGCGCCCGCTACCACGAGGATCGGGCCGTCGCGATGCTCGGCCGCTTCACGCTGGGCCGGATTGAGGCCGTGCAGAAGCTCGTCGACGCCGCTCATGTCGTTGCCGTTGCCCGAAAGCGCATCAGGAACGTTGTGCCGCGGGTGGTCGGTTCCAGCGTGAGCGTTCCCTCATGGGCGTCCTCGATCACGCGGCGCGCCAGGGCGAGGCCGATGCCCCACCCACCGCGCTTGGTGCTGATTCCCGGCTCAAAGAGCGTGCGCCGGATCTCGCGCGACACACCCGGGCCGTCATCCGTGACCCGAATGACCGCCGCGTCGTGTTCGATCGCCGCGGTGAGGGTAATCGTGCCGCCCCGCCCCGACAGTGCATCGATCGCATTCTTGACCATTGCCTCGAGCGCCCATTCGAGCAGCACGGGATCACCGAGAATCGTTGGCCCCGCGCTGGGCGCCCGCACATGCAGCGTAATGGCATTCGAATGACGCGGCAGGCGCGACCGGTAGTAACCGGCGACCCGTTCCGCGAGCGCGCCGAGCGCCACCGGATCGCGACGTGCCGGGTTGCCGATGCGCTCAAAGCGCTGTGCGACGCGTTGCAGGCGATCCGCATCGGCATCGAGATGCTCGGCCACCTGCCCCGGTGCCAGCGCGGCGGTGCGCAATTGTTCGATCCATCCCTGCAGCGAGGTGAGCGGCGTCCCCATCTGATGCGCCGCTTCCCGCGCCATCGCCACCCAGAGGCGATCGCGCTGTGCGGTGGTCGCGTTGCGGTAGGCGAGCACCGCGACGAGCACCATGACCACAATCGTCAGCCCTTGCAGCACGCCCAGCGTGCGCAGCAGTCCGGTCGCGGGCACCGGTCCATAGTGCACGGCGCCCACGCCCGGCGTGACAATCGGCGGATTGGTGCGATCGAGTTGCGCGACATACTCGGGAAGCCGCGCGTCGGTGGGGTCCGCGGTGAACGGCAGATTGGCGGAGAAGGTCACGCGGCCCGCCGTGTCGGTGACCACCAGCGGCAGACCGAGCGAGCGGACTCGGCTCCCGATTTCGATGAGTGCCGAACTCGTGGCACCCGGATCGGGATTGTTGAGGCCTTCGAAGACGGCGGAATAGAGGCGCGACGCGGTCACCGCCTCCTCGCGAAAGTGCCGCGCCACGATCCAGCTGGTGCCGACGCTCAAGCCGGCGAGAAGTGCGACCAGAATGACCGCGACGCCGGGCGCGACCCGACGAAGGCGCCCTCGCTTGGACATGCTACGTCCGCGCGACGATGCGATCGGTACCCATGTAGGGCACCAGTGCATCGGGGAGAATCACCGATCCGTCGGCCTGCTGGCCGTTCTCCAGCAACGCGATGATCGTGCGCGGGAACGCCACGCCCGATGCGTTGAGCGTGTGCACGAACTCGGGCTTGCTCGTGGGGCCGCGGCGGAAACGGATATTGGCGCGACGGGCCTGAAAGTCCGTGAACGTGCTCACACTGGAGACTTCCAGCCACGTGCCAACACCTGGCGCCCACGCTTCCAGATCAAAGGTGCACGCGCTGGAAAAGCCGGTGTCGCCCGCGGCGAGCGCCACCACGCGATACGGCAGGCCGAGGCGCTGCAGCACGGTCTCCGCATGTGCCAGCAGGAGGCGCTGCTCGTTGGCGCTCTGTTCCGGATCGACGAGTCGCACCAATTCGACCTTGTCGAACTGATGCACGCGGATGAGGCCGCGCGTGTCCTTGCCATGCGCGCCCGCTTCGCGGCGGAAGCAGGGCGTCCAGGCCACCGTCGCCAGCGGGAGCCGCGCCGCATCGAGAATTTCCTCGCGGTGCACATTGGTCAACGGCACTTCCGCCGTGGGCACCAGAAAGAGATCGTCGCTGCCGATGTGGTAGAGATCGTCCTCGAACTTGGGAAGCTGGCCGGTGCCGGTCAGTGTGCTGCGATTGACCACGAGCGGCGGATGCATCTCGGTGTAGCCGTGCGCCGTGGTGTGCAGATCGAGCATGAAGTTGGCGAGGCTGCGCACCAGCCGTGCGCCCGTACCGGTAAAGAGCGGAAAGCCCGAGCCGCTCAATCGGGCACCGCGCGGCAGATCGAAGAGTCCGAGATTGACCCCCAGATCCCAGTGTGGCTGCGGCGTAAAGGCAAAGGTGCGCACTTCGCCCCAGGTACGCTGGACCATGTTGTCCCCGGCGTCGCCGTCGGGCACGGTGGGTTCCGGAAAATTGGGAATATTGAGGAGATGCGTGTCGAGCAGCGCTTCGATGTCGCGCAGATCGGCTTCCAGCCGCCGCACGCGCTCGCCCGACTCCTTCAATGCCGCAAGCAGTTCGGTGGCCGGGTCCCCGGCCTTCTTGCGGCGAGCGACTTCCTGCGTCTCCACATTGCGGGCGGCCTGAAGCTTTTCGACCTGGCCCACATGCTCGCGCCGGCGAATATCGAGTTCGATGGCGCGGTCGAGTTGCTCGAGCGCGGCCGGATCAAGCCGACGCGCGAGCGCCGCCCGGGCTGCCGCAGGATCCTGGCGTACACGGCGAACGTCGATCATGGCTTCAGCTGGTGGGAATGCCCGGCGCGAGGCTCCGGTAGCCGCAATTCGTATCCGACATCGCTTCCATCGTTGCCGACCGCAGCGAGTCGTTGAAGGAAAGCACGTGCACCTTGGCATATTGGGGCACGCCGAGGTAGCACGCCGCACGCGACCGCACGGCGACCACATCGCCGACATGGATCTCGAGCGTGTCGGTGGTGGAATACCCATCGGTCGGCGGATTCACAAACGCGCTGAACGTCTGGTTGATGATCTGCAAGCCGGGGTTGGTCCCCGAAGCCACCGGCAATCCAATCGCCTGCAGCGGCAGGATGACGTGCCGTCCGGTCGAATCGATCTCGTAGACAAAATCAAAGGACGAGGTCTGATCCGTGCGCACCGCAAAGCCGGTCGTCGCATCGAAGGCCGACGGCAGCTCCAGGGCGGCTCCATTCAGGGCCCCCATCGTCACCGTGTCGATCACGTTGTCGATGTCCGCCTCGGGAAGTTGATTCCCCGAGCAGGCCGCCGCCGTGGCAACGATTGCTACCAGCACAAATGCGCGCAATTGCATGCCGGAAGGTTAGACCGCTCGCCAAGGCACGGCAACCCGCGGTCATTGCTTGACTTCGCTGCCGCCGCAACCCTAGCTTCGCGCATCTCTAGCGCACTGGGAGCGCCACACGATGCAACCCCTCCGGTCCGTCCTGCACGCCTTTGCCGAGCGCCCCGGCGTTACCGGCGTGGTGGTGGTCAGCGACGAGGGGCTGGTCGTCGAATCCGCGCTGCCGGATGGCCGTGACGCCGAGGCGATTGCCGCAATCGCGTCGACCGCGATCCGGGGATTGTCCGCGTTGGGAAATGCCGCCGGATTGGGACCGATGACGCACCTGGCCGCGGACACCGATGCCGGCGCACTTGTGCTGCAGCGTTTGCCATCCGGAGCGACCCTTCTGGTGATCGTCGCGCCCGACGCCGACCTGGGGACGCTGCTCTTCGACGTGCGCCGCCACGCCCCCGCCCTCGTGGCGCTCACGTGAGGAACTGACCGTGCAGTGGGCCGTTCTCCTCGCCGGTGGCTCGGGCACGCGCTTCTGGCCACTCTCCTCGCCGTCGCGACCCAAGCAGCTTCTGCCGCTCGCGGGTCCGCGAGCCAGCGCGGAAGAAGCCGTCGACCGGCTCGCCGGATTCATTCCTCCGGAACGCATTCTGGTGGTGACCAACGCCACACTCGCCACGCGCCTGGCCGAACGGCTGACGGTGCCCCGGAGCAATTACCTCGTGGAGCCGCGCTCGGCATCGACGGCGCCAGCGCTGGTCTGGGCCACGGTGGAGGCGGCCAGGCGCGATCCGGAGGCCACCGTGGTCTCGATGCACGCTGACTGGATTGTCCGCGACCCGGCGGCGTTTGTTGCGACCGCCGCCAGTGCGCTCGACACCGCGACCCGCCATCGGCGGCTGGTCACCGTCGGCATTGTGCCGTCTCGGCCGGAAACCGGCTTCGGCTATATCGTCCCCGGCGCAAGGCTCGACTCCGCCGCCCGGGCCGTTGGTCGCTTTGTCGAGAAGCCCAACGCCGCACATGCGCTCGACCTGATGGCTGACGGTGCACTCTGGAACAGTGGCATCTTTGCCTGGTGCGCCGACGACCTGCGCCGAGAAGTGCTGCTCCACACCAACGAGATCTCACCGTATCTCGACCGGCTCGATGCCGGCGACGTCGAAGGCTTTTTCCGCGATGTTCGCGAGGTATCGATTGACGTGGGCGTCTTCGAGCGAAGCGACTCGGTGGCGGTGGTTTCCGGCGACTTTGCCTGGGACGACATCGGCAGCTGGGAGGCCCTGGCGCGCATCCGGCCCCGGGATCGCCGTGGCAACGTGGTCCAGGGCCCGGTCACGCTGATTGACTGCAGCGACTGCATAGTCTGGAACGATGGCCCGCCGATGGTGCTGAGTGGCGTCCACGATCTGGTCGTGGTTCACGCCAATCAGCGCACCCTCGTGATCGATCGGGCGCAAGCGCCAGATCTCAAACGCACGCTCGACGCCTTGCCCGGCCACGTCCGGGACCTGGAGTGAAATGACGACGGTCGTTCTGCTGGAGCCTGAAGTACCTGGTACGACATGGGCACCCTTCGCGGGCGCTGGACCGCTGAGCGAACTGCGCGGCGGCGCGTGGCGGCTCCGCGAACGGTGGAGTCTTGCCATCGGAGCCCCCGTCAGCGGCATCGTCGCAGCACACGCCGCGGGATACCGCGCCCGTCCGGGTGCGCCGCCGCTCGTCGACGCCGCGGCGATGGTGGGTCCGGCGTGGGTGGTAAGCGCGACCTTCGCGCCCAAGCTGCCCATGCGGGCTGTGGGGAGCGCGCGCCGCCTGGTGCACGGCGGCCGTGCGGTGGCGTGGCGGCTCGACGCGGGCCAGCGGTGGGAAGGGCCGTTTGAAAAGGGGGACGGTCTGGTCGTCGACGGCCGGCAACTGCAGGGCGCGTACGACCTGATCACGGTGCTTGAGCAGTACCTCTTTGCCGACACGCTTGCCGCACTCGACGGCGCGGTCGATCCGATTCCGGATGGCACCATCGTCCTGGGCAACCCAGGGGCGATTGCATTGCGCGGTGCCGTGCTGGAGCCGGGCGTGGTGCTCGACGCTCGCAAGGGAAGCATCATCCTCGAGCGCGACGTGCAGGTGCGGAGCGGCACCCGGATCGAGGGTCCCTTCTGGGCGCGCGAAGGGACCTGGCTCCTCGGCGGATCACTGCGCAACTCGAGCATCGGGCCGCATTGCCGTCTGCATGGCGAGATCAGCACCAGCGCATTTGCCGGCTACGCCAACAAGAGCCACGATGGCTTTGTTGGGCATTCCGTCATCGGCGAGTGGGTGAATCTCGGAGCGGGAACCATCACGTCGAATCTCAAGAACACCTACGGCCCCGTCCGCCTCGACCTCAATGGCACTCGTCACGACACGGGACGCGCCAACCTTGGCACCCTGTTTGGCGATCACGTCAAGACCGCCATTGGAACGCTCCTCTCCGCCGGCACCGTGCTCGGTGCGGGCGCCAATCTCTTCGGTGCGCCGCGCGCGCCCAAGCATGTCGCGCCATTTGCGTGGGGCGGCGACACCGACGAGCGCATGGGCGTCGATCAGTTCATCGCCGCGGCCAAGCGCATCCTGCCCCGGCGCGATGTAGCAGTCGACGCACCCATGGAGGCGGCACTCCGCGCGCTTCACGCTCGACTGACGGCGTGACGTCGCTCATCGTCCTCGGCTCGGGTTCCAAAGGCAACGCCTTTGCCCTGATCCATCAAGGGACGATGCTGCTGCTCGACGCGGGGTTTTCGCTCAAGGAGCTCGATCGCCGGTTGCAGGCTGCCGGCCTGAGCGACACACCGCTCGCAGGCATTGCCATTACGCACGAGCACGGCGATCACGCCAGCGCCGCCGTGGCACTCGCCCGGCGCCATAGTGCGCCGCTCATCGCGTCGTTTGGCACATGGCGCGCACTCGCCGGCGGCGACGATCCCTGCGACTTCCTTCCCGTGAGCTCGCGCGGCAACGTCACCGTGGGCGCGTTCACGCTCACGGCGTGCCCCACTTCTCACGATGCGGCGGAACCGATCGCGTTGGGGATCACGCTGCCCCACGGCCTCAGCATTGGCGTTGCCTACGATCTTGGCCGGCCCACGCAGGCCATTCGCTGGTTCCTGCGCGAACGGCATTGCCTCGTGCTCGAAGCCAATCACGATGAGGTCTTGCTGCGCACGAGCAAGTATCCGCCGGTGGTGCAGCAACGCATTGCCGGGCCCGGAGGTCACCTCTCCAACGATGATGCGGCGCGGCTGCTCGAAGAGGTGCACAGCAGCAATCTCGAAGCGGTTGTGCTTTGCCATGTGAGTCAGCGCTGCAACAGCGCCGAGGCCGCGCGCGCAGCTGTCGCTCCCGGACTCGCGGCGCGTGGCTTTCGTGGCATGCTTGTGGTGGCGGAACAGATGGGACCGATGGCCCCACTGAGGATCGCGGGGCCGGCGCAGGCATCACTCTTCGTTTAGATCGCTCGGCACCGTCACCCGGCGTGGTCGGGATCGGGCGGTACCTTGAGCCCGGTCGGCAATGGTGTCGGTGGTCCGATACGCTTGAGCGTCACCGCCTTCTGCAAATCACCGCCGGACAGTGTGATCGACCCGCCCTTGATGCGAATCTTGTACGTCTCCCACTCACCGCCCAGCGCGATCATGATCTTGTCGCTGATCAGCCGCCAGCGCGCGATTTCCTTGGCGCCCGTCCCCCATGAGGCCGAGGAATCGGCGCGGATCACCACTTCACGGGGTCCGTTCTTCACATCGGAACCAGCGTCCACACGCCAGGTGCCGGTGATGTCGACCTTCTTTTGCGCCGCAAGTGCAACCGGCGCCGTCAGACTCAGCAGAAGCAGCACGCGAACACGCACGAACGGCACTCCCGGACAGAGGGTGTCAGTTCCCCAACGATAGCCGGGGGAACATGTCAGACAGATGGCACGACTGCCACTCGATCAGACGCGCTGCAACTTCCATCGCCCGCGGCGGAAGAGCAAAGCGCCCACGGCAGCCATGGTTGAAAACGCGATCGGAATCGCCACAAAGCCGCCAGTTTCGTTCCAACCCAGCGGACGCGCCAGCACCCACGCAAGCGGGATCTCCCAGCACCAGAAGGTCAGCAGGTTCAACCAGGTCGGCGTCCAGGTATCGCCCGCGCCGTTGAACGCCTGCATCACCACCATGCCAAACGCGTAGAACGGGAAGCCAAGCGCCATGATCCGAAGTGCAACAGCGGCGGTGTGCGCCACGTCGGCGTCGTGGCCAAAGAAACCGGTGAGCTCCGGTGCCAGCGCCACAAAGATCACGCCCAATGCGCTCAGAAAGATCAGGTTGTAGCGGCACGCCACCCACACCGACGCCTCAGCACGTTCGGAATGGCCCGCACCAAGATTCTGCCCGACCAGTGTGGCGGCAGCATTGGCCAATCCCCACGCGGGCAGCAGCGCAAAGATCAACAGACGGATCGCGATGGTATAGCCCGCCAGCGCGACGCTGCCGAAAAGCGAAATGATGCGGACCAGGCCGATCCAGCTTGCCGTGCCGATGATGAATTGGAACGTGGCCGACCCGGCGAGCCGGACGAGCGCGGTCATCTGCGCCAGGTCGGGCACGAACTGGCGACGTGTGACGCGCAGGCGATGATCGCCGCGCACGAGCGTGAGAAAGGCGATCAAGGCGCCCGTGCCACGACCGATCGTGGTTGCGATTGCCGCGCCCGTCACACCGAGCCGCGGAAACGGACCAACGCCAAAGATCAGGCACGGGCCGAGCAGGATGTTGATGCCGTTCGACACGATGAGCACGCGCATCGCGATCGCCGCGTCCCCTGCCCCGCGAAACGCCGCATTGAGGAGAAAGAGCAGAATGACGGACGCTTCACCGCCGAGCATGACGCGCGTGAAGCCGGTGCCCACGGCGAGTACGTCGGGGCCCGCGCCCATCAACCGCAGCAGCGAGGGCGCGAAGAACGCACCGGCACTGCCAAGCACCAGTGCAACGCAGATGCCGAGGCCGACACCCTGGGCTGCGGCATGCGCCGCAGATTCCGGCTCCTTCTCACCGATCCGTCGTGCGACGACCGCTGTTACCGCGGTGCCGAGCCCCATGGCAAGCGCGTAGACGATCGCCAGCAGCGATTCAGTGAGTCCCACCGCCGCGACGGACGCGGCGCCGAGTCGCGAGACAAAGAAGATGTCGGTGACGGCGAAGATGCTTTCCATCGCCATCTCGACCACCATCGGGATGGCCAGCAGAACCACGGCCCGGCCCAGCGGACCCTGGGTAAAGTCCTGGGCCGAACCGTGGAGCGCTTCTCGAATGGTCGCCCGGATGGAAGGCCGGGCGATCGCAGTGTCGTTCGATGTCACCCGGGTCAGTGTGCGGGCGGCAACATCTTGTCGCGCGCAGCCTTGAACTCGGAGCCCGGCTTCCATGTGGGCCACGTGGCGTCATCGGCCACACGCACCCCTGTGGCAAAGAGCAGTCCCAGATCGTCGACAGCACCGC
This sequence comes from Gemmatimonadales bacterium, assembly GCA_036267775.1. Taxonomy (GTDB): domain Bacteria; phylum Gemmatimonadota; class Gemmatimonadetes; order Gemmatimonadales; family GWC2-71-9; genus Palsa-1233. The sequence goes on along the minus strand of DATAVM010000193.1, from coordinate 10,387 downwards.
TCAAGTCCCAATCGGGCTTCACTTCGTCAGAGACGTTGTGATAGTCGTGATCGGTGTATTCGTCACGCTTGGTCTTGCTGTAGTCGTCGGGCTTGCCGATGTAGTGCACGCCGGCGTCGAGGAACATTGCCGGGACACCGACCTTGGCAAATTCAAAATGATCGGCGCGGTAGTAGAGGCCCTTCTCTGTCTCCGGATCGGGCGAAAGCGTGCGCTGCTTGGCCGACGCGGCGTCCTGCAGCACGTCTTCCAGTGTGCTGGCGCCCTTGCCGATCACCACGAGATCGGTGGTGCGTCCCCATTGATTCACGCCGTCGATGTTGAAGTCGGCAAGTGTCTTGTTGAGCGGATAGAGCGGGTTTTCCGCGTAGAAGCGCGAGCCGAGGAGTCCCTTCTCTTCCGCGGTCACCGCGATGAACAGCACGCTGCGCCGCGGCGGCGTGGGCAGCGCCTTGAATGCCTTGGCCACTTCCATCATTCCCGCCACACCCGACGCATTGTCGATGGCACCGTTGAAGATCTGATCGCCCTTGAGCGTGGTGTCGCGACCCAGGTGATCCCAGTGCGCGGTGTAGATGACCAGCTCATCCTTTGCCTTGGGATCCGACCCGGGAAGAATGCCGAGGATGTTGTGCGATTCGACCGGACGCACGGTGTTCTTGATGTGGAACGTGGCCGTCGCGCCAAGATCGACGGGATGGAAATTGCGATCGCGGGCCGAACGCTCCAGCGCATCAAAGTCCTTGCCCGAAGCCTTGAAGAGTTCCTTGGCTTTGTCGTAGGTGATCCACGCTTCGACGCCAACAGGCGCCGCGCTGCCACTGGGTTGCTTGACGTCCATGTTCTCGCCCGACCAGCTGTGCTCGACCACATCCCAGCCGTACGCCGCCGGAATGGTCTGATGCACAATGATCGCTGCCGCCGCACCCTTGAGCGACGCGATCTCGTATTTGTAGGTCCAGCGGCCGTAGTACGTCATGGCCTTGCCGCGGAACATCGTCGAATCGAGTTGCGTCGAGTCCTTGGGATCGGGAACCGGCGGATCGTTGATCAGCATCACGATCGTCTTGCCCTTGACGTCGACACCCTTGTAGTCATCCCAGTTGTATTCGGGCGCGACCACACCGTAGCCAACAAACACGATATCCGAGTTGTCGACGTCAATTTCCGGCGCTTCGCGCCGCGACGCCGCGACGTAGTTCTTGGGAAAGTCGAGCGCGATGGTGTGGCCGCCCGCCTTGAAGGAAGCAGTCGGATGCGCGGTAAAGCCGAGCAGATCCACCTTCTGCACCCAGGTGCCGTCGGGATTACCGGGTTGCAGTCCGATCGCCTTGAACTGCCCGCTCACGTAGCGGATCACCTTGTCCTCAGCCGGCGATCCGGGAGCACGCCCTTCCATCGAGTCGTCGGAAAGCGCCTTGATGGTGGTGAGGAGGTCCGGCGCGGTGATCGCGGCCGTCGCTGTGGTCACCTGAGCGGGAGTCGGACCACTGGCGCCGCTGCAGGCAACGGCGGCAAGACAGACAAGTACACTGGCAGCGCGGTGCGTGGCGGTCATTCCCTGCTCCGGCATATGTGGATGGATTCCAACCGAAGCCCAAAGAAAACGCGGGCGCCCCCGAAAGCATACTCCGGGCTACATTCTTCGACCCCCATGCCTGGAGCCCTGATGCTGCGATACGCCACGCTACCCTGCGCCCTGCTGGCGCTGACTTCGCTGTCTGCCGCGGCCCAGACCACCGCACCCGGTGCGGCCTGGCCCACCGCCGAGCCCGCGGCGGTCGGCCTCAACCGCGCGGTGCTTGACTCGCTCGATCAGGAAATCCAGAGCGGCAAGTATGGCTATGTCGACCATGTCCTCATCATCCGGCATGGCAAGGTGGCGTGGGACAAGCGGTACGCCCATGACTACGTCGCGGCGTACGCGGATTCACTGCATGTGAAAGGGCCGCTCAACGCCAGCGACTTCAGCGGGCCCTACAACTATTACAATCCCTGGTGGCATCCCTACTATCGCGGCGAGACACTGCACACACTGCAATCGGTCTCCAAGACCGTGACCTCGGTGATCTTTGGCGTTGCCGTCACCCGAGGTGACATCGCAAGCGTGGATCGGCCGGTACTCTCGTTCTTCGACACGACCGCGGTGAGCAACATCGACGATCGCAAGCGGCACCTCACCATTCGCCATCTCCTCACCATGACCGGTGGCTTCGACTGGAATGAAGCCGTGTCGTACATGGACCCGCGCAACTCCGCCACGCAGCTCGAAGCGAGCCCGGACTGGGTCAAGTTCGTGATCAATCGGCCGATGGCAGCGGAACCGGGCACCGTGTGGGCCTACAACAGCGGCGGCTCGGTGCTGCTCGCTGATGTCTTCCGAAAGGCCACCGGCACCGACATCGAGGAGTACGCGGCCAAGTATCTCTTTGCGCCGCTGGGCATTCATCACTGGTACTGGAAGCGGAGTCCCACCGGGCTGATTGACACTGAGGGTGGCCTCTATCTCGAGCCCGCGGATCTTGCGCGCATCTGGTATCTCTTCCTGCATAACGGCGAGTGGAACGGTCAGCGCATCGTCTCGGCCGACTGGGTCAAGACATCTGTGTCACCGCTGGTGCGGACTAACGCAGCCGCAACGGGACCGCGCTACGGACTTTCCTGGTGGCTGTATCCGGAAAACGGCGACACTACACACTTCTACTGGTCCGGCAACGGCTTTGGCGGGCAGTTCCCGGTCGTATTTCCGGAGCAGGACATGGTCGTCGTGGTCAACAGCTGGAACATTCTGCGCGGCAAGTCGCTGCCCATGCGGCCCACGCTCGATCGCCTGTCCAAGGCGGTCGTGGGCAAGTAGACTCACGGCTTGACCACGGTCAAGCACGCGAGCGACTGAGCGCTCTGGCTATCGCCGGTGACCGTCACGCGCACGCGATAGTCGCCCGGCTGCAGCGACTGCAGGCCGAGCGTCCGCACGACCTCCGCGAGGGCGTCGGGCGCGGTGTAGGTGGCGGCGATGGCGAGCGCCGCGTGCGCCGTGACACTGTCGCCGCGAAAGAGCTCAAAGCGCAGCTGATACGGTTGCCCGGGGACGAGCCCGGCGAGCTGGAAGTACGCATTCGCTGTGCTTCCGGCCGCATAGGTGCCGAGCGGATTGAGCGGCACCGTCTGGCTTCCCGAGCTCCATTCGGCGGGACTCGCGTTGGGGGCGATCACCAGATCGCTGAGATGCAATGCGCTGGTGATGCGCGGCACGGAGACCGAGTCGAGATTCACCAGCACTCCGCTGCTGTCGGCGAGCTGCATGACCCAGGCGCTCACACGGTAATCGCCCGATGGCAACGACAAGTCGACTGCGCCGATCAAGGGGTCGTGATTGTTCTGTGGCGGGACGGCGACCGCGCCCACCGTGTCGACGTCGTAACGCACGCCCGTGCGCCGATTGAGCGCTGCCACATGGACGTGCAGTGGAAACGTGACCACGCCGCGTTCAAAGTCGATCTGCGGTGGCGGCAACTCCTTGCCGGGGATGGCGAACGCGACGGCGAGGTGCGTCGTGCTGTCGCTCTTCCTGAGCGCGTGCGCTTCAAACGCCGCCGTAATCTGCCGGCTGAACGGCACCGGGAACGCATCGGTGGTGGTTGCCTGATCGATCTCCCACCACCCTTCTTCGCGTTCGCGTTCGTGGAGGTACAGCTCGTCCAACGGCGGCCGCCTCAGGCGGAACGTGTCGATGATCGCGATATCCTCAGGCGTGAGATGGACATCGCCACGGTACATGAAGCGTCCATCGCCCAGGCGCCAATCGAGGCGTGGCCGTTCGACAGCCGGGGTGCAGTTGATTCTGGGCGTGGTGTACTTCGAAGAATCGACAAAGGCATGGCACAGTGACTGCTTCAACGCGCAAAAATACTCTTGGCGGTACCCATAGATGCTGGCGTCCAGCGGGTCGAGCGTCGGAACGAGCGACGCGGGAAGCACCCAGCCAATCGGATCCGAGAGCTTCTTGAGCAAGTCGACTTTCCATGTTCCGATGACCTTGACCGGCGGCACGAACTGCGGGCTGAACGTCGCGTAGAGCTTCTCACCAGCGCGGTCGTATTCCCACAACTCGTATCCAGCGTCGTCGCCCGTGCGCATGGACAGGAGAGGAACGCCCTGGCGGAGATAGATTCGTCCCCGATCATCGAGCACATCGTCGAACGAGCCGATGCTGCTGAACGGCTGGCGGACGCCGGGCACTTCCGTGGTGAAGTACGCGATGTCACCATGCAGCGGGAGTGGCGGATCGTTGCGCGCGGGCACATAGCGAAAGCGATACATCGCCTCCGCTTCCTGCAGCCGCTGAAACTGTTCGGCGAGCCGCGCGCCATCCGGCCGTCCATCGCGCACGTCGCGCACACCCCAGAATTGCCTGAGCCACGCGGGTCGTTGCGCCGCTGCCAGTGAATCCCATGCCGCGAGCTCCGCCGGCGACGCGATCGCGAGGATGTTGCGTCGGTACGCGTTGCGCGAGACCGGCGTCGGATCGTCGGCGCCGGCGTAGTAGACCTGATTGGCCAGCGTGGGGTTGTCTGTCTTGAACAGATCGCCCGCCACCGTCACATCCACGAGCCCGCGCGGCACCGCGCGAGTGCGGAGCAACGTCACTTCGATCGCGATGGCGCTATCGAGATGATCCGCTTCACGCTCGACGAGGGCCGCCGCAAAGAGATAGGGCGGTGGCAACAGGTGGCGCACCTTGCGAAGGGTCGTGACGCGATCATAGAGCTGGCTGGTGGAGTCATGCACGATTGGAGCGAGGGCCAGGGCCTCAGCCGCCAGCACGAAGGTGGAATCGAAGCCAAGTGCCCGGATCAGCGCTCGTTCCGCGCCGGCCGCGTTGTCCGCATGATCCGTTTCGAGCGGACCGCCGTCGGGGCCAGCGCCGAGTTCATCCGATGCAAGACGCGCGACGCCAAGAGCGTACCAGGCCACCGGCCAGTCGGGATGCTGGTTGAGCACGCCAATGATGGCGGACCGCGCACGCTCGGCGTCCTTGCGGCTGCGGCCAAGTTCGGCGCGGCGAATCCCGATCAACCCATCGCAGAGCACTCCCAGCATGGCATTGCGAGCAGCACAGGTGGTACTGGCGGGGAGCTGTACGGCACTGGTGTCGCCGGCGAATCCGGCAAGGAGGGAGTCAAGCACCGGACGATCCGCGGGGGCCTGCGCATGCACGGCGGAGACGGTCAGGCAGCAGAGGACTGCAGCCACCAATCGACATGACACCACGCAAGACCGCCGTGCTGAGGGTGCATCAACGATAGCACCCCCGGCACGCCGGGCCAGATGTCACTGCTTGGCGGCCTGCTTGTCGCGGCCGAACGGGTCGCCCACCAACGATTCGGTGTGCATCGCGCACACCCAGCGGCCGTCGCGGCGAACCCAGACCGAGGCGTCACAGGCGTCAAACTCGAGCGGCGATCCATCGACCTGGATCTCCTCGTGCACCCGGTACGCGACGAGCGCGGTGTCGCTGTCCAGGAACCGTACGCGGGCCGAACCGTCGTCGATGGCGAAGTTCTTGAGCTCCCACTTTCCTTCGGTGGTCAGGCGCGCCATCGCGGTCGCGTCGACCGTCGAGACACCCTGCGCTCCGACTACGATGCTGCCGTCATCGACGAGCTTTGCCGCGGCTGCACCGTTCTTCTCCTGCATCGCCTGCCAGAACTGCCGTTCGACCTCGAGCAGTTCGCTGGTATTCACAGACATGTGCATCGTGTCCTCCAGGGTCATTCGTCTTGGGGTGGTACCACTGATGGCGATAGGACGCTCGAATCGCGCCCGGATGCACCGCGGCACAAGGCCCATGCCCTCGATGGAGACCAGTCTTTTCCGGCCGCGATGGCGGAAACGGCGGCGATCGGTAGCTTAGTAGGCGACCCTGCCAGCCAGACTGCTTCAGCCAGACTCTCTCCAACGGAGACGTTGCGCCGTGCGGACATGCCAGACATTGCTCGCCGCCGTTGCCTTGAGTTGCCCTGCGATGCTCGCCGCGCAGGGCGGCACCCGCAATCTGGCCTCGGATCCCGTCGGCACCGCGACCCCCCGACTCCCGGTGACGGTCCGAGCCGTGGTGGTGGGAATTTCGACGTATGAGTACGTCCGGCCCCTCCACTTTGCCGCGCGGGATGCCGAATCATTTGCGGGTTGGCTGAGCAAGGCCGGCGTGGCCGACACCAACATCAGATTCCTCACAGACAGCACCGCGCCCCGGGCCACCGCCGAAGAGATGTTCAACGCGATCATGTGGCTCAAGACCACGTCGATTCAGGCCCAGCGCGCCGGTCACAGCGACAACGTGGCCATCATCTACTTTGCGGGTCACGGCGATGTCGAGGACACGACCGGAGATCCGTTTGGCTATCTGCTGGGATACAGCGTCCTGGCCAACGGCGAAAAGCATCCCAACAACTATTCCGTCGGCGGCGGGATCGCCATTGCGGACTTGCGCCGCTACGTCCAGAGCATGGCGGCGGCCCACGTTCGCGTCCTCGTCATCACCGACGCCTGCCGCGACGGCCAGCTGAGCAGCGCGCGGCAGGCGCAATTGACGCTGGCGCAATTGTCGGACATTCAGGAATTCTCGATCATGATGACCTCCACCAGTTCGAGCGCCCCGACCAAGCTGTCGGAAGAAAGCGCGGATTGGGGCGGTGGGCACGGGGTCTACACCTGGTATCTGCTGGACGCGCTGCAACATCCCGCCAAGGCCGATCGCGACCACGACGGTCAGGTCACGCTCAAGGAGTTGAGCGACTATGCGTACGACTCCGTTCGTACGGCGACCCACGGCCAGCAGCTGCCCGATATTGGCGGAGACAAGGAGTACGTACTGCCGTTGCGCGGACTGATGGCGGCGTCGCCCACGCAAGCCGGCGGCGGCGCCAAGGCCGCCACGCCGCGCACCTATCGGCCCTCAACGGTCCGTCTGCCCGCCCCGGCTGATTCGGCGGTCGCCGCGCTGCTCGACTCGCTCAGCGGGGCCGTCAGCCACGGCCATCTGATTGGCGACGAGCATGCCGCATGGGACCTCTATCAACGGCTGGTCAAACTGCCGGCAAGCGAGCCGCACCTCGCCGAGGTGCGCCGCGGCCTGCAGGCGGTCTTTGAACGGACCGCGAACGTGCCAATCCAGGTGTATCTGGGCGACGGCAACGGCAACACCCTGCCGCGCGGCGCCCAATTCCATGTGGCCGCCGATGAAATGGCGCATGCGGCCGACCTGCTTGACGCTGACGACCCCCACCGCCAGTCCGTCGAGGCTCGCCAGCTGTTTCTCGATGCCTTCGCCATTGTCCGGGAAAACCGGCAGGATGCGTATCCGGGCGCGGAGCGCGCATTGCGCGCCTCGATCCAGCTCGATCCGCGCGCCGCCTACGCGCACAACGCACTGGGTGCGGTCTACCTCAGGCGCGAACAGTATGACAGCGCTACCGCCATGTTCGGTCGCGCCATCCAGCGCGCACCCAACTGGGTGCTCCCTCGCGCCAATCTTGGAGCGGCGCTGAGCAGCGCGGGCGCAAACGCGCAGGCGCTCGTCGTGCTTCGGCGGGCCCTCGCGATCGACTCCACCAGTGTGGACGCCGCCGCTGCCCTGGGCGCGACCTACGTTGCCCTGGGCCGCTACCGCGACGCCGAGACCACTTACCGCCGGGCGAAGGCCAACGCGGGGGGCCGAGCGGACCCATACCTCAAGCTTGCCAGCCTCTACCGCGAAGAGGGCCGGCTGCCCGAGGCGGCCGCCCAGCTCGACACCGCCGCGGATCTCGCCGCGCGTGATACCAGCGCGCCGTTCAATCAGTGGGTCGCGATCCAGCGCGCCCTGGTTGCCAGCGCCGCGCATCACCTGGACACCGCCCGCCTCGTGCTGCAGCAAGCGATCGCCCAGGCACCCTACACGCCGCAGCCTCTCGACTATCTGGGCGATGTTCTCGTTGCCGCGGGACTGCAGGATTCCGCCGAGACGCTCTACCGGAAAGCCGACGAGCTGGAACCGCAGTTTGTGTGGTCGGCGAGCAGTCTGGCGGATCTGCTGGCGCGTCAGGGCCGCGCGGTAGAGGCCGAAGCGCTGCTGCGCAGCACCATGCGCCGGGCACCCGGATCGGTCGCGGCTATCGACAACCTCGGCATCTACGAAGCCCAGCACGGCCGCCTCGATATTGCCGATTCCGCATTTCGGGCCGCCATCGCCCGCGACACGTTGTTCATCGACGGCTACAACCACCTGGCCGAAGTGCTGCGGCGCCAGCAGAAATACGCCGCGGTCGACAGTGTGTTGCGGCGAGCCATCCAGCTCGAAGACAGCTCGGCGCTCGCCCCGTACCACCTCGGCGCGTTCTACTATCTCCGCGCTCGTGCCGATACCGGAACGGCCAACGCGAGCGCTCGCTCCGCACTGACCGACAGCGCTCGCGCCGAGTATGCGCGTGTTCTTGCCATTGACCCGACGCATGCCGGCGCGCTCGAAGGTATTGCGCAGATCGTGCTCGAGCGCGGGCGAATCGATTCCGCCGTGGCACTCTTGCGCCAGGCGGCGGCCGGCGGATCCGCGCACACCGCCGCGGACTATGCCAGCCTGCTGTCCGGCGCCATGCACACATTCGACGAGCGAGGCCATGCCGACACCGCACTGATGGCAGCAAACGCCGCCGTCGCCTTTGACAGCACGAATGTCGCGGCAACGCGCGCGCGACCGCGGCTTGCCTACCTTGCCGGCAATCCCACGGCATTGCACCTCGCCGACCGTCAGCGGGCAACGGCCACCACCGCAGCAGATTCGGACGCCGCGTCATCGTTGATGGCGCGTGCGCTGCTCGACGCGGGCCGCGCGGCCGAGGCGCATCGGATCATGATCGCGGTGGCCCGGAATACCCACTTGCCGGTGGACGACCTTCTTCTTGCGGTAAGCGCTGATATGGTGCGAGCCCCAGCGGCATACGTCACCGCCGCTCGCGCCGGTGCTGCGACCGCCATAGCAAACGATACGTTCAGTGCGCACGGACGGCTGTTGCTCGACCTGTTCCGCCAACGGCAAAGCTCGCCGCCTCGATGACGACCGGAATCGCGCGAGCCATCCCGCTCGCCCTTTGCGCGGTTGTGGCGACCATCAGCCGGCAGTCGCTCGCCGCGCAACAGCGCGCAGACACGTCGCGGCCACTCGCGTACTACGACTCGGTGGCGACCGCCCGGTCGCTCGGCGCGGAGGCGGCCTTCCGACTTCCCGGCGACACCACCGTGCCGTCGATCGGCGAAGCGGATGTCTCGTTCTTCAATGCATGGGCGCTTGCGTGGCTCCATGCGTACGCCAGCTCGGACAGCGGCAAAGCCGCGGTTGGTGCGCTTGCAATCATGGAACGCGGCCGGTCACATCGGCTGCTCGACCTGCGCGCGCCGTCGCAGCGGATCGTCAATCTGTTCCGTGTGGCGGACGGGGACCCCGGAGCACAGGGTCAACAGCTCATCGAATGGGCCACAGCATACTCGGCGAAGACCAGCGTGCTGGCCTACGCCATCACGCCCGACACATTGCTGATCTGGCTGGTGCAACCGTCGGGGGTCATGCTCACGCAGCAAGCGATTCCCGCGGACACGCTGCGCCGACTCGTCGCAGCGGCTCGGACAGCGTGGGGTGCCGGGCGCGCCGACGGGCGTGGACTTCCGGTACTCGATTCGATGAACACGCGCAGCGACGAAGTACTTGGCGCGACCGCGCCGGACTGGCGGATCAGCATGGCCGCGCTGGGTCGGCGGCTACTGCCAGCGGTCATCGTGAGCCGTCTGTCCGCCGCGGGCGATCTCGTGATCATTCCAGATGGAATCCTTGGCATGGTGCCGTTCACTGCGCTTTCCACCGACACCTCCGGACAGCTCCTGGGCGATCGGCACGCGCTGCGTTACGCGCCGTCGTTGTCGGCGCTGGCGGCAACGGAGCTGGGTGACGGCCGTTTTCCGTTCGTGAACTTTGCATGGCTGCCGAGCGAGCAGGGAGGGATCACGTTCGGATCCGCTGCAGTCGTCGATTCTCTGGCGGCAATCCGCAGCGAATGGCTGCGCCACGCACTGGTCGTGGGCAACCCGACAATGCCCGTCGTGGGCACCGTTGCTCTTCCGCAACTTGCCGGCGCAGAGGAAGAAGCACGCTGGGTGGCCGCCAAACTGGCCGCGCCGGTCTTCACTGGTGCCGAAGCGCGCGAGTCCGTCATTCGCGGCCTGCTCCCCACCGCGACCGTCGTCCACATTGCCAGTCACGGACTTGCGTACCAGTCGCGTACGCGGTTCCTGCAGTCGTTCGTCGCGTTGGCCCCGGGCGATGGTGACACCGGCCTGCTTACCGTGGACAAGA
>DATAVM010000192.1:0-18636 GCA_036267775.1 Gemmatimonadales bacterium | reverse complement strand
GGCGTCGCGCGCCGCGCGCGCGCGTGGATTGAAACTTGACATAGGTCACGACTGCCACGATGAGCAGCGTCGCGCGCCGCGCGCGCGTGGATTGAAACTATCCGTCGGCGACCAGCACGACGAATGACCGCTGTCGCGCGCCGCGCGCGCGTGGATTGAAACTCGCTCAACGCGCTGGGCAAGTCCGACAAGCCCTGTCGCGCGCGTGGATTGAAACCTCGAACTCGTCGCCCCGCCGCGCGTGAACAGCCGTCGCGCGCCGCGCGCGCGCGTGGATTGAAACCTTCCGCCTGGCGCAATCCGAACAGCAGCAGTGCGTCGCGCGCCGCGCGCGCGCGTGGATTGAAACCCCGTGGGACCGTTGGTGAGCGTGAGCACTCCGGTCGCGCGCCGCGCGCGCGCGTGGATTGAAACGAGTTGCTGTGGGGACGGCACGGGTGGCAACTCGTCGCGCGCCGCGCGCGCGCGTGGATTGAAACAATGGCGCCGCGCGCAAGATTGCCCTGCGCGACGTCGCGCGCCGCGCGTGCGTGGATTGAAACAGGTACGTGGCATATCCCTTGCACTACTAGACGAGTCGCGCGCCGCGCGCGCGCGTGGATTGAAACCGGCTCACGCGCTTCAACGTGGCCCTCAAGGCCGGTCGCGCGCCGCGCGCGCGCGTGGATTGAAACGTGCGGAAGCTCTATGACGGCGTCTACTCGCCCCGGTCGCGCGTGGACTGAAACAATACCGCAGGCCAGCTCACCGAGGCGGTTTCGGGTCGCGCGCGTGGATTGAAACGATGGGCATTGTGTCAATTCTCCGGGTAGTGTGGTCGCGCGCCGCGCGCGCGTGTGGATTGAAACTTGACCTCGACCCCCCACATCCAACCGCCATTGACGTCGCGCGCCGCGCGCGCGTGGATTGAAACTGCTTGTTGGTCGTGATCAATGCCGCGACAAAGGCGTCGCGCGCCGCGCGCGCGTGTGGATTGAAACATGTCACCTTGGTGGTAGGTTAGAGGCACGTCCGGTCGCGCGCGTGGATTGAAACTCGAAGCAGTGCTGGCAGGTCTTGGCGTCGACGGGTCGCGCGCCGCGCGCACGCGTGGATTGAAACTGGTGCACGGCCTGACGGATCCGGAAGCGATCGGTCGCCCGCCGGCCCACCCACTAGGAGGCCTGACCGCCCCGGGCTTGGTCCCCGAGAGTGGGACGTTTCAACTGGCGATTCTGGGGAATGTCACTCCGGCGCCAGCACCCGTGGCTGCGCCCTCTCGGCATGCGCACGCAGGATCGCCCGCAGGGGGCTTTCACGTCTGACCTGCCCGGCGTGGGAGATCCCCAGCGGACAATCGATGTCCCTTGCCCTCCGCCTCCGCGGCCCTATTGTTGATGCTCTCGCCAAAACCCCCAGAGTTCAGCTGTGAAACGTGGGCCATTTTCTGAGGAAACGCATGCCATCCCGTGAACCTGCACTTCGCTTGTGCCGCCGGCTCGCACTGGGCGCCGCGGTGGGGCTGTTTGTCGCCCTGCCCGCTGCAGCCCAGCAGGGCAAGGTCTTTACCGCCGCCGACTATCAGCACGCCGAACGCGCGGCAGCGGCTCCGGCCGCAGTCAACACGCTGGCCAGCGCCGGGCGGGTGACCGCCAACTGGCTTCCCAACGACAACTTCTGGTATCGGACCGCCGACGGGCGCTTCATCCTGGTCGACCCGGTGAAGAAGAGTCGCGGGCCGGCCTTTGACCATGTCCGCGTCGCCGCTGCAATGGCCAAGGCGACCGGAACGACGGTCGACGCGGCGAGTCTGCCGTTCCAGTCGATCATGTTCACCAAGGACTATCGCTCCATCATGGTCTCGGTGAACAGCAAGGACTGGAAATGCGACACGCACGGTGGCAGTTGCACCGCGCTGCCGCCGTGCACCATGACGTCGCTCGCGGCAATTCCGGCGGCGCGCGCAGGTGCCGTTGGCGGCCGCGGTGGTCGCGGCGGTGGTCGGGCGGGTCGCGGCGCTGCCGCGGCGCCAGCCCCCGCGGCCGATGCCGGGTGTCCCGGTGCAGCACCGGCCCAGGCGGCCGGCGGCTTGGGCCGGGGCGGACGGGGCGGCGGCGGTGGCCGTGGCGGCGCGGGTGGACCGCAATCGCCTGACGGCCATCCGATGCTGATGTCGCCCGACGGCAAGCTCGGTGCGTTCATCCGCGACTGGAATCTCTGGGTCCGCGACACTGCGACCAAGCAGGAACGTCAGCTGACGCACGACGGGGTCGAGAACTACGGATACGCCACGACCAATGCGGGCTGGGAAACCAGCGACGCCGCGACGGCGCTCTGGTCGCCGGACTCGAAGAAGATCGCGACCTTCCAGCAGGATCAGCGTAACGTCGGCAACATGTATCTCGTCACGACGCCGACCGCCGATCCGCAGTACAGCGTCGGCGGCCGCCAGGGCGGGCACCCGATCCTCAAGGAGTGGAAGTATCCGCTTCCGGGCGACAGCATCGTGACGATGGTGCGTCGCGTGATCATCGATGTGCCGAGCGCCACGGTGGTCGGCCTCAAGATCCCGATGGATCAGCATCGTTCGGTGCAGGGCGACAATCTCACAATGGCGGATGATCGCTGGAGCCCCGACGCGTCCAGGCTGCTCTTCATCTCCGTGTCGCGCGAACACAAGCACGTCTGGGTCCGTGAGGCCGACGCGGCGACTGGCGCGGTGCGCGAGGTGTTCGACGAAGCCTCGCCGACGCACGTCGAAAACTGGGCCGGTGAGTTCGGCTTCCATCCGCTGTGGGCATCGAACGAGCTGATCTGGTACTCGCAGCGCGACAACTACGGCCGTCTCTACCTGTATGATCTGGCGACCGGCAAGGTCAAGAACACCATCACCACCGACAAGGGCAATGTCACGTCGGTGAGCCGCCTTGACGACAGCACGCATACGCTGTGGTTCACCGCACAGGGCGACGAGGACGGGATCAATCCGTACTTCGCGCACTTCTACAAGGTGAATCTCGACGGCACGCACCTTGTTGCGCTCACGTCGGGTGATGGCAACCACGAGGCGCCGCAGATCTCGCCAAGCGGCAAGTATGTCGTCGACGTCTGGTCCAAGACCGATGTGCCATACGCCAGTGCGCTCCGCGACGGCACGACGGGCGCGACGATCCTGCCGCTCGAGGCGCCGGCGGATATTGCCAAGCTCAAGGCCGCGGGCTGGAATCCGATCGAGACGATCAGGATGAAGGGCCGCGACGGCAAGACCGACATCTACGGCCAGATGTTCAAGCCGACCAACTTCGATCCGTCGAAGAAGTACCCGATCATCAACTACATCTATCCGGGTCCGCAGACCGGCAGCATTGGCGGCTGGGGCTTCAAGGCCTCGGGTGGTGAGCAGGCCGGTCTTGCCGATCTCGGCTTCATCGTCGTGGCGATCAACGGCATGGGCACGCCGGGCCGCAACAAGGACTTCATGGACGCCTACTATCAGCACATGGGCGACAACACGCTGCCCGATCAGGTGGCGGGCATGAAGGAGCTGGCCCAGCGCGATTCGTGGATCGACATCAACAAGGTGGGCATCTACGGTCACTCTGGCGGCGGCTTTGCCACGGGCGACGCGATGTTCCGCTATCCCGACTTCTTCAAGGTCGGCATCGCAGAGTCGGGCAACCACGACAACCGCGAGTACGAGGATGACTGGGGCGAGCGCTACGAAGGGCTCTCGCAGAAGATGCCCGATGGCACCACCAACTACGATGCCGACGCGAACGAGAATTTCGCGAAGAACCTCAAGGGGCACCTCATGCTTGCCCACGGCACGTACGATGAGAACGTGCCGCCGTATAACACGTACCTGATGGTCGACGCGCTGATCAAGGCGAACAAGAACTTTGATCTGGTGTTCCTGCCCAACCAGCACCACGGCTATGGCGCGGAAGCGGCGTACATGCAGCGGCGTCGGTGGGATTACTTCGTGACGTGGCTCCTCAACGGCACGCCACCGGTCGACTACGTGATGGGACAGCAGGGCGGGCGCGGCGGCCGCGGCGGCGAATAAGCCTCCGCAGCAGTCCAGCGCACGACGAAGGGCCCCGATCACTTCAGCACGAAGCGATCGGGGCCCTTCTGCATCGCGGTGTCTAGAGGGTGATCGTCCGCTCTACGATGGTGACGTCCGTCGGCACGAAGGGCTTGCTCATGAACGCGGGAAGCCGCGGGCTCGGCGCGTTCGGCACATCGGGAAATCCTTCGGACGTGACGGCAATCCGGAACGGCACCAGCGTCGCCGCGTGCACGGTCAACCACATGTCGATGCCTTGCGGCGGCACACCGAACCAGGTGAGCACCGTTCCGTTCGCACTCGTGTGATAGTCGGGCGCATAGCGATCTCCGGTGGAGTCGGAGAGCACGCGACCATTCAGCACCACGTCGGTCACGCGAACCGAGGAATCCTCCGCAACCAGCAGCAGCTCCTGCGCTCCACCCATGCGTCCGACGCGCAGGTGGATGCGCCGTCCGTCCGAGGTGGCCGCGGAACTCAGCACTTGCGCTGCGGGAGCCGGGACCGTCGCCACGTCGGTGGGAACGGCGAGGAGCGAGTCCGCGCCGGCACCGAGACGGTATTGCGCCAGGTAAAGGCGATGCGGAGCGGCGCCAAGCACTTGCTGGTTCCAGCCGTCAGGCGCACGATCAAAAGAAATCCACCACGCCTTTCCCGAGTCGCCGTCGAGCAGATAGGTCAGCGAATCGGGGTGTTTGCGCGCGGCATTGAATCCCGCATGTGCTTCCGCCCATGCAAGGCTCGCGACACCAGCAACCACGCAGAGTGGCGTGGCGACGCGCCAGATGCTGCCCACCTGCGCCAGTGCCGGCGCGATCAGCGTCAGCCCGAGTGCCAGCACGACCGTCGAGCCCACGAGAAAATTCACTGTCAGCGCGATTTCCAGCGACATCGCCAGCGGCGGCAGGATCACGAGCGCGGGGATGGCAAGGAGCGCAACGTGCCAGCCCATGCGCCAGATTCCGACAGCCGCGCCAGCGAGTGCCGCTGCGAGCGGCCACGCCAACACATAGCTCGCGCCAGGAAGTTCGCGAGCGATGAAGACACCCGCCACGCTCCAGACCACGAGTGGTACGGCCACGAGGTCCATCACACTTGCCCACCGTCGCGCCGCGAACTGCAGTACGACCACGAGTGCCAGGGTGAAGAGGCTGAACGCGAGAAGATAGAACGCCGCGGGGTACGGCTCTCCCTGGAGCATGTCTGCGTAGGCCGGATGGATCATGCGGATCGCACGCCATCCGCCAAGGGCAAGCCATGCCGGCAGTACGAGTCCCAGCAGCTGCACCGCACCACCAGCGGCCAGCCCGCGCCCGGAGAGCATTCCGCGCCGGGCGGCAATGGCGAGAATGAGCGCTGTCGCCAACACGAGCAGCCAGGCGAACGGTGCCGCCATCGCGGCCGGATAGTGCACCAGTCCGAGCAGCGGCGCATCGAAGTAGACCTGCTCCGGCTCGGTGAGATGCGTGAGATCGGCGTTGCCGAGCGCGCGTGTCAGGCCGAGAACATAGTCGCCCTGATGCTGCAGGCTTCTGGGATCGAGTGATGAGATGTTATCGAGTGGCGTGTGATATCCGGCGTAGCCGCCGATGAACGCGAAGTTCAGCGCGGCAACATCGGGATGCAGATGCAGCCAGATGCTCAGATCGGTGTCACTCGTGAGATGCCGGTACACCTCGCCCGTCAACGAATTCGCGCGTGCGTCCGGAACGTTCGCCGCCAGCAGGTCGATCAACGCACCGTTGCCAACGCTGGTCTCGAACATGTACGACGGGCCGGACGTACCGCGCGCGTCGAAGTTGAGCACGGCGCGCACATCGCGGGACAGTGAATCGAGATCGACAAACGCTTCGGAGCCAAGCAGTCCCTCCTCCTCGGCGTCGCTGAAGAGCACGATCAGATCGTTGGCGAGTGGCGGCCCAGTGGCGAGTGTGTGCAGCGATTCGAGAATGGCCGCGACACCGCTGCCGTCGTCGGCGGCGCCAAAGGAGCGCGGCACGGCGTCGTAGTGCGCGGTGAGCAGCAAGGCGCCGGTCGAGTGCGTGCCGCGCCGGCGAGCGACGATGTTGGCCACCGTGGCCGCGCGCGGGGTACCACCGCGCGTGGTGAAGCCGGTGGTGGTCTGTGTGTGGAGATCGGAAAATCCAAGATCGGCAAGCCGGGCCGCCAGTGCATCGCGGACGCGATCGTGCTCTTCACTGCCTACGGGATGCGGCGCCCTGGCAATCGTGCCGACCTCGGCCAGCGCACGCGCGGCGGAGAACCGGGAAAGCGGTGCATCGACCGGCGTGACCGATGGCGGTCCCGCGCTCAATACGCCGAGCGCGACGGCCGCCATCAGGACCAGCAATGCTGCCAGTTCAGCGGCGCGGCCGGCCCGCACGGTTCCTTCCCTTGGCACCCGGACGCGAACCCTGACCGCCACTGCTACTGCCGCTGCCCGAACTACCACCACTGCCGCTCCCACCACTGCGACTGCCACGGCGCTGGGCTCGCGCCGCGGCAAGGCGCTCCGCAATCGGAATCTCGAGCTTTCCTTCCGGCCGGGCGTTGTAGTCGAAATCAGGGACGGTGACTCGCGGCAGGCGCCGGCCCACCACCCGTTCGATGTCGCGAATGATCGGCTCCTCGTCGGGCGAAACGAGCGTGAAGGCGTCGCCCGTGGCATCCGAACGTCCGGTGCGACCCACGCGATGGATGTAGTCATCCGGCGTCATCGGAACATCAAAGTTGAGCACGTGACCCAATGCCTCGATATCGATGCCGCGGGCGGCGATGTCGGTGGCTACCAGTACGCGATAGCGGCCACTCTTGAAACCGGCCAGCGCATCGGTGCGCTGTGCCTGCGAGCGATTGCCATGAATCCGCTCGGCCTTGACGCCGTTCTTGAGCAGATAGGCCTGGAGCCGGTTGGCGCGGTGCTTGGTGCGCGTGAACATCAGCGCCTGCTTGATCTCGCCATGTTGCAGCAGATGCAGCGACAGCGCCGACTTGAGATCGCGGTGCACCGGGTAGATCGCCTGCGTGATTCCCACGGCCGGCGCGGAACGGCGCTCGCGATTGATACGCACGGGGTTGTGCAGCATTTCTTCGGTGAGCTTGGCGATCGGCGCCGGCATGGTGGCGCTGAAAAAAAGCGTCTGGCGCTTCTTGGGCAGATGGCGCAGTACCCGATGAATGTCGGGCAGAAATCCCATGTCGAGCATCCGGTCGGCTTCATCGAGGACCAGGTACTCGATATGCGGCACGCGTGCGTAGGGCGCCTTGAAGTGATCGAGCAGCCGGCCCGGCGTAGCGATGAGCACGTCGACGCCGCTTCGGAAGGCGTGTTCTTGCGGGCCCATTCCCACACCGCCAAAGATGGCGGCCGCCGTGATGGGCGTGTGGACCGCAAACTGATTGAGATCTTCGAGAATCTGGGCTGCCAGTTCACGGGTCGGCGTAAGGATCAACGCCCGCGTGACACCGCGCGGCCGGCCGATCAGGTGATGGAGAATAGGGAGCAGAAAGGCCGCGGTCTTGCCGCTGCCGGTCATCGCGCACGCCAGCATGTCGTTGCCGGCGAGCGCGGGAGGGATGGCATCGGCTTGAATCGGGGTGGGACGGGTAAAACCGAGGTCCTTGAGACCTTTGAGCAGCGATGGGTGGAGCTGGAGCGCCTGGAACGACAAGCATAGTCCTTCGGTGAGGGAATCGAGCCGCGCCGCAAAGTGCGGCCACGGCCCGTCCCGCACAACTGTTCGCTACTGCACGCACGCCCGGTACGGATCCGGCTTGGGCTTGTCCACCACCGGCCGGTGGTCGAGGTTGGCCACATGCAGCGCCAGGTCGGCGATGAAGTTGTCGACCCGCGCCATGTGACCGTAGTCGATGTACTGCGGCTCGTCGGTCACCTGGTGATAGTCGGCGTGACCGCCGGTGGTGAAAAAGATGATCGGAATGCCAAAGCGGGCGTAGTTGGCGTGATCGCTGCGGCAGTAGATGTCCTGCTCATGGCCGTTGGCGTCCAGCGAGTAGTCGAACTTGAGGCCGTGCTTGCCGGACATATTCACCGATTCGGCCAGATCGCCGAGCTCGGTGGACAGGCGGCGCGAGCCGACGAGCTGGAGATAGTCGGGATTGCCGTGAATGTGCTCCTTCATCCCCTTCTTCATGCCCGTGATGTCCGCGGCGTCGCCACGGCCGACCATGTCGATGTTGAGCTGTGCCACGATGGAGTCGCGCGCTACCGTCGGATGATCGGTGAAGTATTCCGAACCGTAGAGCCCTTCCTCTTCGCCGACATGCCAGACAAAGATCATCGAGCGCCTGGGCTTGACCTTGGCCGCGGCAAAGTACTGCGCCATCTCAAGCACGCTCACGCTGCCGCTGCCGTCGTCATCGGCGCCGTTGAAGATCGAATCGACGCGCGCCGACTTGCCCCCGGTGCGCGCCCGGATCTTGACGAGGATGTCATTGACATTCTGTTGCTCGGCGGCGGTGAGCTTCGGTGCGGGATCGTCGAGACCGCTGGTGCGGTAGAGGTGATTCACGACGTATTCCGAGTCGTGCGCCACCGGCTGATGCAGATCGGTGCCCACGCCACTCGACGTCGTGCCGATGTGATCGTTGTGCGCGCCGATCGCGACGTACTCGCCCTTGAGCCTGGGATCGCTGCCGGGAATGATGCCGATCACGTTGCGCGCCGGGTAGGGAAGCTTGATCTCCGCGTCACGGTACGCCAGTCGCCCGGAGACCGTCGCGCCAAGAGCCCCGGCGTGCAGGCCGTCGAGCGGCGCGCCAAGCAGCACGGCCGCGGCGTGGCGCGTGATGTAGAGATAGCTCGGCGCGGTCGCGGGGTTCATGCTGGGAATGCCCACGCCGCTCGCAGTCCGGTACGATGCCGCCATCGGTGCGGGAATGCCGTCGAGCGCAACCACGGCCACGCCCGCGGCATCGGCAAAATACGTCGCCACAGAATCGCGACGCGGCACGCCGGGCGGGTTGCCTTCCGGCTGCGTGCTCGAGACGAGTACCACAAACTTGCCGGCCGCGGCACTCGCGGGAAGACGGTGTGCGGCATCGGCCCAATCGCCGGCGAAGATCACCTGTGCGCCGTTGATCGGGCGCAGCGTGCGGCCCGGATCGCGGGACAGAAAGTCGGTGCGGGCGTCGAGCGTCGTGCCGTTTGCGCTGATCGTGGACGTGCTGTCCAGCACCCGCGTAACGAGCGGCACCACCTGGAAGTAGGTCCCGCCATCCCCGCCGGGCTGCACGCCGAATTCCTTGAGCTGGCTGGCGACGTATTCGACGCCCTCGTAGTTGCCTTTGGAGGCGATGACGCGGCCATTCATCGAATCGTCCGAGAACGCATAGAGCCGCGTCATCAGATCGGCCGCGGTGATGGCGGCGGTGGTCGGCGTGGGTGTGTGCGTGCGCGGCCAGGTAAGCGGTGCCCAGGGGTCGGCGGCCGTGGTGGCGGCTTGCGCCACGAGCGGAGCCGGCAACGCAAGCGCCGCGAGCAGCAAGACTGCCTGCCGGGAAGAGATCCTCATTGGAAACACACCTCGGAAAAAGTGGGCCTGAGCGAATGTCGCAACCTACGACAATCTCCCTCCGAGGTTTCGATGCGCGCCGTGGCTAAAGTGTTGTTCGAACGCGGTTAACGCGGTGGACCGCCTGCGGGCGGTGGTCCCCCCGGGGGTGGACCGCGGCGCCCATCGGGCGGTCCGCCACCCGGGGGTGGTTCTCCGCGACGCCCCGCTGGCGGTGGCCCGAACGGCGCGCGGTCCATCGCGTCGAGACGGGCGCGCTGGGCACGGTCGAGCAGGGGGACGAGCCGGGCGCGCATGCTGTCGAGCGCTGCACGCAGCTGGCTGTTGGCGGTGGCGATGATGTCGTCGTTGCGCTCCGCGGTGGCCTCGAGGACCGGTGCAAGTGCCGCGCGCTGCGCATCGTCCCTGGGCCCGATCACGTCGTCCAGATGGGCCACAAAGCCCTGTGGCCGGCGCAACTGTTGCACCGCCGCCGCGCGCTGGCGTGCGAGTGCGCCGGTTCCCACGGCGCCGAGCCCGATGCCGAGAAGGAGCGTGATCAACAGAATCACAGCCGCTCTGGTGTCAATCTGCATGCGACCCCCTCATGGTGCACCGTCCGTCGCGGCGTCAAAGACATAGGCTGACGCGAGCGTCACCGGCGGCAGGCCGAGCGCCGCGGCGACAATCGTCGAGTCGGTGGTGTTTGCGGCGCGCACGTTGCGGACAGCGATCAGGAGGATGGCGGCGACGGCGACTGGTGCGAGGATGGCGAAATAGCGCTGCAGCACGGCGCCCAGCGACGGCAGCGGCTCGATGCGCATGCGGCGCATCACGCGATCGGCAAAACCCGGCGCAAACGCAGTGACGCGCAGGTCCGCAAGCCGTTGCTGCAGGGAATTCTGTTCCGGTGGTGTCATCCCTCGCCCTCCCGCATGAACGGCGCCAGTCGCTTCTCGAGTTGCGCCATCGCGCGCGCCAGTCGCGACAGCACCGTCCCTTCCGGAATCTCGAGCACCGTCGCGGTCTCGCGCGTGCTCAAGCCATCGATCATCCGCAGCACGACGACCGGCCGCAGCTTGTCCGGCAGCTGGCCAAGCGCCGCGTGGACCATCTCGTGAATCTCGCGCGCATCGTGGATGCGACCTTCGTCGACGGCAAGTGCGTGATCGGTATTGCCGGCATCATCGGCATCCACAAAACGGGATCGCCCGCGGCGCTGCCGCTTGAGTGCGTTGAGCGACAGGTTGATCGCGATCCGCTGGAGATACGTGCTCACCGACGCCTCGCCCCGAAAACGGCCAAGGGAGCGGAAGAAGCGGACAAAGGTCTCCTGGCCCACGTCGTCGGCCTCGTCGCCCCGTCCCAGCATGCCGATCACCGTGCCGGCCACGTCGCGCTCGTGACGCTCAACCAGCGCGCGACAGGCTGTCTCATCGCCCCGCCGGGCCCGATCGATCAGGTCCCGCTCGTCCTCGGCCAATGTCACGATGCCTCAACCCGTTGGACAACCGGATACGTGCATTCATTCCATCGCCTGCCGACGGAATGCCGCGCGCCAATCGGTTGTCCAAGGAGAGAACGCACCTTCAAGGAGTCTCCCAATGCGCAGACTGTTTCCCGGCCTCGGAGCGATCATCGCGTTGCTGCTCGCCTGCGGCGATTCGACGTCCAGCACCGGCAGCACGACCACCGGCACCACGACCACATCGGCCGACACGCTGCCGGATGCCTACAAGCATTTCACCAACGGCGTGAAGGTCTCGATCGACGGCGATCAGGTCGTGCTCTCGACCACGGATATCCCCGACCACAAGAGCGTCTACTTTCCAATGTCGGACACGATGTATCAGGCCTACAACGGAACCAATACGGCGTTTGCGGCCGCGCCCAACACCATCACGGCGCAGCAGATGGTCTTCCGCATTCCACTGCATCCGGCCGCGGCATCGTCCCACGCGGCGACACCGCTCGGACCGATCGGCATTGCCATCAATGGCGTGGCGCTTTTCAACCAGTACAATGGGCAGGACCGGCCGCTCACGGTGGAGATCAACTCGTTCGACCAGGGCAACGGGCATCCCCAGCAGACTGGCGTGTATCACTACCACGTCGAGCCGTTGCATATCACCGCCACGGACGGCCGCGACGCGCTGATCGGTTTTCTGCTCGATGGATTTCCGGTGTATGGGCCGGTGGAAAATGGCCGGACCATCGCCGACGCCGATCTCGACACATATCACGGGCACTTTGGCGTCACCAGGGATTATCCGCTGGGAATCTACCATTACCATATCACGGCCGAGGATCCATACATCAACGGCTCGGGCTTCTGGGGCTCGGCCGGCACGGTGTCGCAATGACGCTGGCAACCGTCACGCTCGCGGTGCTGGCAACGGCGGCTTTTGCGAGCAACGCGCGAGTGTATGCGGGCCACACGCCGATGGTGCGCCGCGCTTACTATGCCGACGGTGCGCCGCGCTACCGCCGCACCTATCTCGATGGATACGAAGACGGCACTCACCTTGGCTGGTGGAGCGATGGCACGCCGCACTTTGTCTATCACTACGTCCATGGTCGCCTCGAAGGCGAAGCGCGCGAATGGTTTGCCAATGGCCGGCTCTATCGTGATTTCCACTATCGGCACGGCCAGGAAGAAGGCCGTGAGCAGATGTGGTACGCCGATGGCACGCTGCGCGCCAACTACGTGATGCGCAGTGGCCGCCGTTACGGGCTTCCGGGGACCAAGGGCTGCGTCGACACCACGACGAACGGCCGGGCCGCGGAATGATCTTTCGCGTTGCCGGTGGCGCGCTGGGAGTGATTGCGACGGGTGCCGCGGCCTTGACGGTGTTCGGCTCGCATCGGGCGGCGCTGCCCTTCTACCGGACGGCAGCGCTCACGCCGGAATGGATTGCCGCGAGCGCGCCGGAGTATTCGAGCATCCACCGCGTGGCCGACTTTGCGCTCCTCGATCAACGGGGTGTTCCGGTCACGGAAGACAGCGTTGCGGGAAGGGTCTATGTCGCGTCGTTCTTCTACTCGGATTGCCGGCAGCTCTGCCCGCGGCTCAAGAGCAGCCTGTCCCGTGTGCAGAACGCATTTCGCGACAGCCCCGACGTGCTGATCCTGTCGCACACGGTGTTCCCGGAAGTGGACGACACGGCCAGGCTCGACGCCTACGCGGCGGCGAACGGCGTGGTTGCCAGCAAGTGGCACCTGCTCACGGGTCGGCGCGATATCATCGAACGGCTCGCCCGCGAATCGTACTTTGTGGAATTGTCGGACACGACCGGCAACACGCAGGGCCGTCTCCTGCACACCGAGACGCTGGTGCTCGTCGATCAGGAGCGGCGGATCCGGGGCGTCTACGATGGCTCGGTGCCGTTCGATGTCGACCGGCTCATCGAGGATATTCGAGTGCTGCAGGCCCGGCGTTGAAGCGCCGGGCGCACTGATTCACGCGCGCAGGTGGTCGGCGCGCCAGGTAGTGACCATCTGCTTGATGGTCTTTGGCTCGGCGATGCCCTGTTCGAGGACGGTGCGGGCCAGGCTCGGGAGTTCCGCGTCGGAAGCAAAGCGCAGCGCCACGAGCTGACGATGGTCAAGGTCGGTGACCCGGTGCTGCAATTCGGCCGGAAGGAGGCGCAGCAAGCGCTCGCGCTCCTCGGAGCGGATCACACGGTCCTGCACAGTATTGGCGAATGTCCGGGCGCAGACCGCGACCACGACCAGTGCAAATGCCACCAGCAAGCCCAGAATCGTGCGCCATTCCGGCTGCTTGATCAGGACCACGGCGGCGTTGACGAAATTGATCAACAGGATCGGCACCGCCACGTAGTGGTAGAGCGGCACGTAGCGCGGATGATTGGCAAAGGTCTGCGGAGCCCGGTCAGCCATGATTGTCTTCCCATCGACAGTGGAAAATGGAGCGGCTCAACTGGCAAAGAGATAGTTGCAGCCGGCTTCCTGCGCGCGAAGGACCGCAAAGCCCCCGGAGGGCTGCAGGATCACACCCTTGACCATCAGCGAAAGCGCGCGCTTGCGCGCGTCCGCCGCCGGCAGCTTGTCGTGCGTCTGGATATTCGAGACGATGCCGCCAAACGCGAGGTTGCACGCGAGTACGATGTTGCCGCCCGCGATAAACTTGTCGAGCGTGTAGTCGACAAACTGCGGCGGTGTCCCCGGAGCCGCCGATGCGACCGGATTGGTGGTCCGCCACTTCTTCGTGCCGTCGTCCTTGAGTTTGAGCGACTTCCCCACGCCGTAGGTGGCCCAATACGCGTCGCTCATGACGAGCGGGATCGCTTCGTGACGGAGCACCAGTACCGATGTGATATCCGAGGCCGGCGTCTGGTAGACGGTCGCGTGGTCCTTCTGCCAGAGTATGGCGCGGAAGAGTCCGGCACCGTCGGAGATCTGCGGCGAATCGAACACCGCACGATGCTTGCCCTTCACCCGATCGGTCCACGACATGTCCCAGGCATCATCGACCGGGATGAGGCCGCGCACTGGCGTCCGCGCCGGAAGCGGGACTCCCGCTGCCGCGTAGACGCCGCTGGCGCCAAGCCAGCTCAGAAAATCACGGCGGGGACTCGACATCGACGGCCTCGTGGTCGGCGGTGAACCAACTCAGTTCGATGGACCGTCCGGTTCCGGCGGAGGCAGATTGCGGCGGGCGGCTTGATTCGGCAGCGGTGCGCGCAACGAACTCTGCAGTGCGGCAAAGAGATCGTCGGTCCGGAACGCGGCGGTCTGCGTCTCCCAAGTATAGCCCGCGTTGATATCCAGGCGAGCGCCCGAGACCCAGAGGTGCACGCTGTCCGCAGCCGCGTTGGTATAAAAGGTGGAGCGGTAGACGATGTCCTGGAACGCGGCGTTGATCCCCGCCATCACCACGGGCGCCGTGTAGGTCTGCCAGTGAGATCCGTCCGTGCTGCGCGCCAGATACAGCGCGTTTGTGGCACAGCTGTTTCCCGAAGGATAGGTGTTGTACAGCGCCCAGTATTCGGACCGCGCCGGAATCCATTGCACGTCAATGTGCCAGATGACCTGCCCGGGCTGCGCGAGGTCGGTGGTGACCGGGTTCCCCCAGTGCACGCCATCGCCCGACGTGCGCCGCTCGACGGTGGTGGACCTGGCCGTGCATCCCTGAGCCTGACTGTTGACCGACCACATCTGCCACGGCGCGTCGGGAGCGCTCCGCACGACCGCGGGAGAAATGATCTGATGATTCGGCGCGGCCACCACGGTCACGGCGGAGTCCCACTGACCGCCGGTGAGGCTGCGCTTGAGATGAATGATGTTCTGTCCGCTGGCCACTTCACGATAGTACAGCCAGAGCTTGTGCGTGGTGTGATCAAAGACCATGTCGGGATCGGACAGATATGCCGCGGGCTGCGGCCGGGCCACAGGATTCACCACGCCCATCGGCGCGCGCCAGATGTGGCCATTGAGACTCTGATAGATCGACGGATTCTCGAATTCCGAATTGCCGCCCGGATACGGTGTGATCGCCATCCAGAGCAGATGGCCATCGGGCCCTTCCGGCGTCACGTCGGGATGCACCACCTGGCCGGAGTGCTCATAGGTCTTGAGCTGCAACAGATCCCAGATGTCGGTCGCGAACGCAGCGGCAACCAGGCAGACGGCCGGATCGCAACCGGCGGCTGTGCCGTTGACCTCGACGGGCGGCATCCCCGCCACGGTGGCGACGATCTTCTGCGCTCCGAGGACGTCGCCGAGATACCAGATTGTCGACGCCGTCCCGTTGACGTCCGTGAGCAGAACTGTGTCGACGGTCACACCGCCCCCGGTCACCACCGCCACATGTACCGGTATGTGCGGCATGCCGGCGCCCGACGTGTCCTGGGCCCAGAACGTGATCTGGTTGTCGAGCGGATCACCGGGATAGCCCTGCTGATCGCTGCCCGCGATGACCGTGACGCTTGCAAGTCCGGCCGGACGCTGCGGTGTCACTGGTGTCGGGACCGTCGGCCCGTCTGCGCCATGACAACCCGCGGTGAACGCGATGATTATCACGGCGCATTCCGTGCGCACCAGCCATCCCCGCCTCGGTCGCATCACTTGCACAGCAATCCTCCAAACGGAACAGTGTGACCGGGGCAGTTCTGCAAACTGGGCGCTGGCTCACTTTCGCGCGCGTGCACCCTGGTGCTGCCGGGCATCGCGGAGCACAACGTCATCACGACTGGGGGCGCCAGACGAAAGCGACTTCTATACAGTGGGAGCGGCGTGAAGAGAAACGCACTCGAGGGCATCGCGGCAGTGTTCCGGAGTCGGTCGTTCGTTCTCTTGACAGGCAACGTTTCATTGGTGAGCACCCCCCGGCTGCTCCGTGCGCCGAGGCTGCGGTCGGGGCTATTGTTCGTTGGTCCCCGTCATCTGTTCGCTCTGGAGGGTGTCGCCCATGCCGCTGTTTCGCCGTGCCGCCCAGGCCGCCTGCGTCGTTGCCGCCCTCGGCGCCGTTACCATTTCCGCGGCCGCCCAGGTGCCCGGTCGACTCGACGACAGCACCTTCTGGCGCATGTCCTCCGAGTTCTCTGAACCGAACGGGACGTTCCGTTCCGAAAACCTGCTGTCGAACGAAACCACCTTCCAGTACGTGATTCCCGAGCTGCTCCGTACCATCAAACCGGGCGGCGTCTATCTCGGCGTGGCCCCTGAGCAGAATTTCACATATATCGTGGCGCTCAAGCCGGCGATGGTGTTCATCTGCGATATCCGGCGCGGCAACCTGCTGGAACACCTGATGTACAAGTCGTTGATGGAGATGTCCGATACCCGGGCGGATTTTGTGTCGCGCCTGTTTTCGCGCCGCCGGCCTGCCGGTCTGGACACCGCGAGCAGCGCGGAAGCGATCTTCGCGGCGTTCGACAGCATTTCTCCCGACACCGCGCTCTACCGCCAGAACTTCGACGCCATCCGCAATCATCTCATCAAGGACCACGGCTTCGATCTCAGCCAGGCCGACATCCTGCAGCTCGGTCAGGTCTACGACGCGTTCTACCAGGCCGGCCCCGAGCTCACGTACAACTTTCCCAATGGCAACGGCTTTGGCGGCGGGCGTGGCGGCATGCCGGACTACTATCAGCTGATGGTGGCCACCGACGGTACCGGCCTCGATCGCAGCTATCTGGCGAACGAAGCCAACTATCGCTGGCTCCGGGATTTCGAGGTCAGGAATCTCCTCGTCCCGGTCGTCGGCAACTTTGCCGGACCAAAGGCATTGCGTGCCATCGGCGCGTACGTGCGCGCCCACGACGCGACGATCACCACCTTCTATCTGTCGAACGTCGAGCAGTACCTGTTCCAGGACGGCATCGCCGGTCAGTTCTACGAGAACGTGGCGACCTTCCCGCTCGATTCGACCAGCACCTTCATCCGTTCAATTGGCGGTGGACGCGGCGGCGGGTTCGGTGGTGGCGGCGTGCGTCTGGGGTCGGTGATTTCATCGATGTCGGAGATGATCCAGGCCTACAAGGACGGACGCATTCAGACATGGCAGGATGTTGGCGCCATGTCACACCAGCGCTGATCCCGCTCGCGCACACCGCGCGACGCCCGGTGTTCAGGGCGTTGCGCGCGACACAAAACCGGTCACGGCGTCGATAAAGCTGGGCCGCGTCCGCTCGAGCAGTGCCGCATGATCGCCACCCCGCAGCGTGATCCATTCCTTCTTCTGAGATGCAATCTTCGCGAACACGCGGGCCAGCGCTTCGTGTGTCAACGCGGGATCACGCTCGCCTTGCAATAACAGGACGGGCATGTGCAGGTGCGCGCCGTTGAGCGTGTTGTACTCCGCGTACCGCCGCCAATCGGATCGCACCGGGTCACTGGCGACCGCGGCCGCGACATACGCGTCAATCGTCCGCTGCGAGATCGCATTGGGCGTGATGAAATCGCTGGAGGCGTCGGCCGGCGTCGTGTGCTCGCGTGCCGGCGGGTCGCTTTCGTCGTCGTCGATGAAGGCGTCATCCGGATTCCACGGATAGCCGTACAGCACCAATAGCGACACGCGTTCGGGGTGCAGTTGCGCCGCGAGTTGCGACACCAGGGCGCCGTTCGACCAGCCCAGCAGGATCGGCGCATGGGACACCGGTTGATGCACGGCGATCCACGACAGGATCGAGTCCACGTCGAGGGCCGAGCGTCGCGGCGTGTCCCACCCGGTCGCGTCGCGAGGGCTTGCGCCGTAACCGCGCAGATCGAGCGCATATGCCGCGTAGCCGCGCGCAGCGAGTTCCTCGAGCACCGACTTCTGCTCCCCCGCGACTTGCAGGTCGAAGTCCGGTCTGGCGCTCCAGGTGCGGCCGTGGATCAGCAGGATGGTCCGCGTGGCTCCCGTCGGCCGGCGCGCCCAGAGCATCAAGGGCTCGCCGTCGACCCGCACCGTAAAATGCTCCAGCGCCGGCGGCGTCTGGCTGCTGAGAGCACCTGCGTGACAGGCAATCGCCGCCAGCGCGGCGACAAACACTCCCTTACTGCACACCGATCAGATCCACCGTAAAGACAAGGATGGCGCTGGGCGGAATCGGTCCGGAACCGGCGGCGCCATAGCCGAGCATTGGCGGGATGATCAACTGGCGCCGGCCGCCCACGTGCATTCCAGCTACGCCTTCGTCCCAGCCATCGATGACGCGGTGCGCGCCCAGCGGAAAGGTGAGGGGAGGATCGCCGGCGCGCGTCGCATCGAACTGGGTGCCGTCGACCAGCCAGCCGGTGTAATTGACCGACGCCTGCTGCCCCACCTGCGCGACCGGGCCGCTGCCGACAGTAATGTCGCGGTAGTAGAGACCGTCGGGCATCCGGGTCGATGCCTTGAGGTCAACATGCAAGTTCGGATCGAACTTGGCGGTGGGGATGTCGCCGGGGATCGGGGCCGCCTTGTGGCAGGCGCTCAGGATCAGCGCTGCGGCGAGGAAGGCGGGGCCAGTACAGCGCAAACGCATGCGATTCGCTCCTGTAAATCGAAGGTGATATCACGTGCAATATCACTCGAAGAGCGTCGTGTGTCATTGCCTGCACCAGCGCCGTCACCACGCCGGAAGACCC
>DATAVM010000191.1:0-7305 GCA_036267775.1 Gemmatimonadales bacterium | reverse complement strand
TGCCGCGGCGATATCGGCGGCGGTGGCGAGCGCCTGCGCGTCGTGAATCACCAGCGCCCCGATGGCGGTCATCGCCTGGGTGCCGTTGATCAGCGCGAGGCCCTCCTTGGCTTCGAGTGTCAACGGCGCCAGGCCGGCTTCCTTCAGGGCGTCTGCAGAAGAGAGGACCGCGCCCTGAAACTCCGCCCGCCCTTCGCCGATCACCGTGAGCGCCATGTGCGCGAGCGGCGCGAGATCACCACTGGCGCCGACCGAGCCCTGCGACGGCACGATCGGATGCACGCCATTGTTGAGCATCGCGAGCAGCAGATCGATCACGGCCGGCCGCACGCCGCTGTGGCCAAAGGCCAGGCTCGCGGCTCGCAGCAACAGCATGGCGCGCACGACTTCCGTGCTCAGCGGTTCGCCTACGCCCATCGCGTGCGAGCGGACGAGGTTGCGCTGCAACTGCTGCACGTCCGCGGGTGCAATGCGCACATGGGCAAGTTTGCCAAAGCCGGTGGTGACGCCGTAGACGGTGCGTCCGTCGGCCACGATCGACTCGATGAATGCGCGGCTCTTTGCCACCCGTTCGCGGGCCGCGGCGGCGAGTTCGACCGAAGCGCCATCGCGCGCGACATGCACGACATCGGCGAGCGTGAGCGGCGCGCCGATCTGCACGGCCTCGGTACGCTTCACCGCGCCGCCTCGCAGCCCGCGATGAAGACACGTTCCACGGGCGACGTTCCCATGGTCCACGGCGCCACGCGCCAGTCGCGATCGGCGAGCACGCAGAAGTCGGCGCGCTGTCCCGGTGCAATCCGTCCCGCATCGGTCACGGCAAGTGCCGCCGCCGCGTTCGCGGTGGCGGCGGTGAGTGCCTCAGCGGGCGTCAAGCCGTTGATACGAATGGAGAGCGCCATGGCCAGCTGGGTGGAAAAGAGCGGCGAGGAGCCGGGATTGAGATCGGTACCGACGGCCACGGCGCCGCCTCCTTCGATGATGGCGCCGGCATTGACCGCCGGAAGGCCGAGATGGAGTGTGACGCCGGGGAGTACGACGCCGATCGTGCCGCTGGTGGTGAGGCAGGCGATCTGCTCGGGTCCCGACGCTTCGAGGTGATCGACCGAAAGCGCTTGCGCTTCGACCGCGGCCTCGAGGCCGCCAATCACGTTGAATTGATCGACATGCGCCTTGACGCCAAGTCCCGCGCGGCGCGCCGCGGCAAAGATGCGTCGCGCCTCTTTCACATTGAACGCTTCGCGCTCGATGAAGACGTCGACCGCGCGCGCGTGCGGGCCCGCCGCCGGAATGAGATCGTCGGTGACCATCTGCACGTAGTCGGCGCGGGCGAGGTGATCGCGCGGCGGGACATGAATCAGCAGTGTTGCAACGATCGCGGCCGGCGTCTGCGCGCGCAACGCGGCAATTGCCGCGAGGGACGCGAGTTCACCCTCGCGGCTGAAGCCGTAGCCGCTCTTGATCTCGATGGTGGTGGCACCACTCGCGATCAGCGCGTCAATGCGCGGGCGGGCGAGCGCGACCAGCGTTTCGATTGGCGCGTCCGCGGTGTGCTGAATGGTGGAGCGGATCCCGCCGCCGCGCTGCAGGATCTCTTCGTAGGACACACCGGTGGCGCGCGCTTCGAAGTCCGCGAAGCGATCGCCGGCCCAGATGGCATGCGTGTGCGGATCGACCAGACCGGGAATGACCGCGCGACCACCCAGATCGAGGTCGGCGGTCGCTTTGCCTTCCAAGGCCGATTGCCGGCCGACCCAGGTGATCCGGCCACCGGTGATCGCGATCGCAGCGTTTTCGACGATGTCGATCTGGCTCATCTGCCGGCCGCGACGCACGCCGGTTCCGCCCGGTGTGGCGAGCTGGGAGATCCCGGTGACGAGCAGGTCGGCGGCGGGCATGATTGGAATCTACGGCATCCGGTCAGTGATCAAGGGAAGGCAGGTCGAGGCCGCGCTCGTGCGCCACCTCGATGGCCTTTTCGTACCCGGCGTCGGCGTGGCGGATCACCCCCATCGCCGGGTCGTTCGTCAGGCACAGTGCCAGCCGCCGATCGGCGTCGGCGCTGCCGTCGGCCACTGCGACCAGTCCCGCGTGCTGCGAATATCCCATGCCGACGCCGCCGCCGTGATGGAACGACGTCCAGGCTGCTCCGCTTGCGGTTCCGACGGCAAAGTTGAGCAGCGCCCAGTCGCTCACTGCGTCGGAGGAGTCCTTCATCGCCTCGGTCTCCCGAAACGGCGAGGCCACCGAGCCGGCGTCGAGATGGTCGCGTCCGATCACGATGGGCGCCTTGAGCTTGCCCTCGCGGACCATGCGGTTGAACAGCAGGCCCGCCTTGTCGCGCTGTCGATAGCCCAGCCAGCAGATCCGCGCCGGCAATCCCTGGAACGCGATGCGCTCACCGGCCCAGCCGAGCCAGCGCTGGAGGCGCACATCGTCGGGAAAGAGCTCGCGGAGCGCGGCGTCGGTAGCGGCAATGTCGGCGGGATCGCCGGAGAGTGCCACCCAGCGAAACGGGCCGCGGCCTTCGCAGAACGAGTCGCGAATAAAGGCGGGTACAAAGCCGGGATAGTTGAATGCTTCGGCAAGGCCGCCGATCTGCGCCTGCGCGCGCAGATTGTTGCCGTAATCAAACGCGATCGCGCCGCGCTCCTGCATGGTCAGAATGGCACGCACATGCGTGACCATCGCTGCGCGTACGCGCTTGAGATATTCGTCCGGCTGTTTGCCGCGCAGCTCCGCGATGTCTTCATCCGCCCTGGCCGGCGGGATATAGCCCCACATCGGATCGTGCGCAGAGGTCTGGTCCGTGATGAGATCGGGCGTGAAGTTGCGCGCGACCATCTCCGGAATCACGAGCGCAGCGTTGCCCAGGAGACCGATGGAGAGCGCACGCCTCTCGGACTTGGCTTTGGTCGCGCGGGCGATGGCATCGTCGAGCGACGTGGCGACTTCGTCGAGATATCGTGTCTCGATGCGGCGCTCGATGCGGTGTGCGTCGATCTCAACACAGATGGACACACCGCCGGCCAGCGAGACGGCGAGCGGCTGTGCGCCGCCCATGCCGCCCAGACCCGCGGTCACTGTGATCGTGCCGGCGAGTGTTCCGCCAAAGTGCTTGTCGGCCGCGGATGCAAAGGTTTCGTAGGTGCCCTGGAGAATGCCCTGCGTGCCGATGTAGATCCACGAGCCCGCCGTCATCTGGCCGTACATCATCAGGCCTAGGCGGTCGAGACGATCAAACTCTTCCCACGTGGCCCATTTGGGGACAAGGTTGGAGTTGGCGAGAATCACGCGCGGGGCCATCTCGTGCGTGCGCAGCACGGCCACCGGCTTGCCGCTCTGGATGAGCAGGGTCTCGTCATTTTCCAGGCGATCGAGTGTCGCGATGATCGCGTGATAGGCGTCCCAATTGCGCGCCGCCTTGCCGCGGCCCCCGTAGACAATCAGTTCTTCCGGCTTTTCCGCGACGGCTGGATCGAGGTTGTTCATCAGCATCCGCTTGGCGGCTTCCTGAATCCAGCCTTTGGCGGTGCGGTGGGGACCGGTCGGCGCGTGAATCGGCATGAGGGGTCGCGGTTGGGGTGAGGCGTGAGACCTGAGACCTGAGACCTGAGACCTGAGACCTGAGACCTGAAAGATACCCGACTCGCTATTGTTGGAGTTCCATCGCCGGGAGAGTTGCGTGCGCACGCTGTCCAAATCCGACTTCAAGCTCGGCCATAGCTGTGCGACCAAGATCTACTACCGCGAATACGGCTATCCAGAGCGCAGCGATGATGATCCGTTTCTCAAGTTTCTGGCCGAGGGCGGATATATGGTGGAGCAGCTGGCCAAGATGCTCTACGACGGGACTGCGCTTGAGTATGGTCGCGACGCCGAGCGGAACTGGTCCGAGACGCTGGCGCTGCTGGGGCGCGAGGACGTGACACTCTTTGAAGCGACGCTGCTCTCCGGGCGGAAGCTTGCGCGCGTCGACATTCTGCAGAGGCACGGCAACCGCTTTGACTTGATCGAGGTCAAGTCCAAGTCGCTCAGGAATGGCGAACAGGACAGCGACAGCGAGGACGACGCGAACGATGCCACTGAACAGCTGATCAACACCAAAGGCGCCATCTATTCCAACTGGCGTGAGTACGTGGAGGACGTCGCGTATCAGGTCGAGGTTCTGCGCGAGCTCTTTCCCGACGCGGAGATCGTGCCGCATCTGCTGGTGGTGAACAAATCACAAGCGTGCGAGGTCGATCGCCTGCCGGCGCTGTTTCGGATCGAACGCGATGTAGTGGATGAAGACGGTGTCACGCGCGACCTGATCGTGGAGTACCGCGGAGGCCGCGACGCCGTTGATCCCGGCCATTTTCTGGCACTGCGTGATGTATCGAAGGAAGTGGCGATTGTCGCCGAAGAGGTCCGGGAGACCGCGGCACAACTCGTTGCACTCTACCACGGCGACGAGGTCACGCGCGCCGAGCCGCGGCTCTCGTGGCGGTGCGGCGGGTGCGAGTTCCGCGTGCGCGCTGACGAGCAACCCAATGGGTTCCTCGAATGCTGGGGAGAAGGCGGTCGCGTCCGACCGCATCTGCTTGACCTCTGGAATGGCGGTCATGTCGCGCGGCGCAAGCCGGTGATCCAGGAATTGATTGACGCCGGCAGGACGTCGCTCTTTGACATTCCTGTCGACATTCTGGGCGAGCCCAAGGCTGATGGCACTGGTCACGCGCACCGCCAGATCAAGCAGATCGAGCATCAGCGATCGGGCGACCCGTATCGTGATGCGAGGCTCGGCGAAGCGCTGGCGCGGGTGACGTGGCCGATCCACTTCATCGACTTTGAGACGCTCGCGATGGCGGTTCCGCCATTCAAGGAAATGCGCCCGTACGAAAAGGCCGCGTTTCAGTGGAGCTGTCACACGATTGCCACCCGGGGCGCGGCACCGGTCCATTCCGAATGGCTCGCGCCGATGGACGAGTGGCCGAGCG
Source organism: Gemmatimonadales bacterium (assembly GCA_036267775.1). Classification (GTDB taxonomy): domain Bacteria; phylum Gemmatimonadota; class Gemmatimonadetes; order Gemmatimonadales; family GWC2-71-9; genus Palsa-1233. Next base: position 2,326 of record DATAVM010000191.1, on the reverse strand, counting down.
GCGACTTTGCACGGACGCTGCGTGGTGCGATCGGCGAGCATGGGACGGTCATGACGTGGTCGTCGTTCGAGCGCACGACGCTCACGGCGGTGCGCGCGCAGAGCGGTCGCTGTGGTGCGTTGTCCGGCGATCTGGAAGAGTGGCTTGACGGGCTGATCGTCGCGGACGATGACACTCGTCTGTTCGACCTGGAAAAGCTCTGCCGCAAGTTTTACCTGCATCCGCTGGCCCACGGCCGCACGTCGATCAAGCCGTTGCTCGACGGACTCTGGCAGACTGATCCGCGTGTTCGCGCCTGGTATGACGAGTGGTCAACGCGGCCGGTCATTGTTCCGCCGGGCCAGGGGCCCTACGAAGCACTCCCGGCGCGGCATGCAGCGGGGGAAGTGGTGTCGGTGCATGACGGAACCGGCGCCATGAACGCGTATCGCCGGCTGCTCTTTGAGGATGGTCTGCTACCCGAGGTGCGCGTGGCGCTGCGTGACCAGTTGCTCGCGTACTGCGAACTCGACACGCTGGCGATGGTGCTGGTGTGGCGGAGCTGGCTCTAGCGAATGGCGGGATGCACCGGCCGCGGTGTAGCGGACCGGTGCATCCGATGGTGGCAATTCAGTTGGGCCGCTTGCTGGCGGTGATCACCAGATCGAGTGAATGTCCGCGCCGGTCGACGGTGAGCCGCACCTTCTGGCCGGGCTGGAGCGAACTGAAGCGCCGGCCGCCTTCGTTTGAACTAATGGACATGCCGTCAATGGAGCGAAGGATGTCGCCAGCGAGCACGCCGGCGATATCAGCGGGCCCATCGGGATCGACTCCCGCGATGACGGGGTTGCCTTCAAAGTGCCACACGGCCCCGTTGGTGCCGGACGTCACCGTGCAACCACCGCAATCAACACCAAAGCCAATCCAGCCGCGCGCGCTGCTCCCGATCATCGCTCCGCCAATGGCACCGCGACCGGTGGCGTCGCGCATCCGTCGCGCGAGTTCCTGGACAATCACGTTGTTGAGCGTGTCGACGCGGCGCAGGCCGCTGCTGTCGTTTCGGAGAAAAACGGACATCCCACCGCTGGTTCCCGCGCGCCCGGTGGCCGCCCGGATTCGCTCGACCATCTGCTGCAACTCACGAGTGGCGATTGTGTCGATCCGCTCGTGGTCGACACCGTCACCGCGCATCTCGAAGACTGATCCCATGCGTCCCGAATCCTTCATCGTCATCAACATCCGGCCGCGCAAGGTATCGATCCGTATGCGCATCTGATGCAAAGCACTATCGCCGATGAAAGCGTTCATCCGGTAGACGGTATCGACTCCGGATCCGAAGCCGCGCCCCGCCGCGTTTTGCTCACGATTGAAGCGCTCGACGGTGATGCGGCCAGTGGAATCGAAGCTGCCTATATTGGTCCCGAACTGGAATTGGATTGGCCGGCCCGCCCGCCCGCCGCGGCCGCCGCCGCCGCCACCACCGCCGAATCCCCCGTCAGCGCCGCGCCCGCCGCCACAACCACCCGCCGGCATCACCGACAGCTCGATCTCCTTACCATCACGCCGCACCGTGAATCGTGTTGCCTGGTCAGCGGCGGGATGGGCAAGTCGGCGCGAGCCGGCGGGCGTCGTGATCAGCGCGCCCTCAACGGACACAACGACATCGCCGACACGCAACGGCACGTCGCGCATTGACAGCGCCCGCACCACTGGCTCGGCGCCGTATTCGATGTACACGTCGCGCCCCGACGGATGCACGACGCACTGTAAACAGTCGAGCGTGACGAAGTCGAAATTCGCGTCTGTGCTGCAGACCGCCTGAGCGGCGGCGGACGACGCGGCCAGGGCCGTGGTGGCGAGCACAGCAGACCAGCGTAACATGAGGATAATTCCTTTCTAGAACCAGATGACCGGACGGCCATCGACGGTGGACGATTGGGTACTGGCAACATTGGTCGCCGCGTCGAGCGACGCGCGAATGCGGCGGACAGTGGTGTCGGCGGGGGCGATCTGGGAAAGACTGACAGCGGCGGCGCGGAGCGTAGCGGTGCCTGCTTCGAGCCCGGCCACCAGGCGGTGCGGCGACTCGGCCGCATCGGCGCCGGCAAGCCGCGTGATGGCGGCAACGTATTCGCTGCCGGCACGCTGCACCTGCACCTCGGGCGGAGCAGTCGCGATCTGGTGCTGCGCGAGCTCGCGCCCAAACGCGGTGCCAGCGACGAACACCACAAGGGCCGCGGCCAATGCCGAACCGATCAGCGCAGGAGAGACGCGGCGGCGCGGTGACACCAGGAGGCCCTGAGCGCGCAACGCGTGGACGGTACGCTCTTCAAGAAGCAGGGTGTCG
>DATAVM010000190.1:0-23846 GCA_036267775.1 Gemmatimonadales bacterium | reverse complement strand
AGCAACGGTGTCTCCACCACAGGATGAACGAGCTGACGCCCGACCGCGTATTCTACTTCCGTGCCCTCCCGACATCGCAACCTCCAAGATGTAAGGATGACAAACGAACGACGTCACGCTTCACACTTCACCGTTCTCGATTCCTTCTCTCGATCGCCGACTGCCGCCACATAGCGATCGCTATCCAACGGGAGAGGCCGGCCGTACATGCGGCCGGTCCCGGTCATCCACCTGTGACAATCCGCGGTATCTTATCCGTCGCCGCAGTTTCACCGCCGAGATCCGAGGGTATTGAGGGTGCGCACCTGGACGAAGCCATCCTGAACGGGATAAACTGACGCGGTGCCGCTCCTCGCGCCGCCCAGGATTCTCACGATCGGACACTCCACCCGTCCGATCGACGAGTTCATTGCGCTGCTCAAGGCGCACGACGCAACCGACGTGGTGGATGTGCGCACCGTGCCGCGCTCGCGGCACAACCCGCAATTCGGAATTGAAGTGTTGCCGCAGTCACTCCAGGATGCGGCGTTGGGCTATCGCCCGGCTCCGCATCTTGGCGGTTTGCGCCACGCCCGCAAGGATTCAATCAACGGCGGTTGGCGCAACGCGTCGTTTCGCGGCTACGCCGATTACATGCAGACACCAGAGTTTGCCGCGGCCATCGAGGAATTGATCGCATTTGCCACCGGCCGGCGCGCGGCGATCATGTGCGCCGAAGCGGTGCCGTGGCGCTGCCATCGCTCGCTCATCGCGGACGCGCTGCTCGTGCGCGGCGTGCCGGTGGCGCACATCATGAGTCTCACCCGCCGGAATCCTCACACGCTGACGCCATTTGCACGCGTGGCGGGCACGTCCATCACGTACCCGCCACCGGCAGACGGATGACTGCATCCCCGCTCAGGGATTGGCGATGCCGACCTCGCGGAAGAACGCATCGTAGCTGAGCGGGCGGCCGAGGAAGTTCTGGAGCAGTTGATCGGGCTCGGCGGTCGCACCCGGCGCAAGAATCAGGTTGCGATACGCGTGTCCCGCGGTCGCATTCATCACGCCGTCCTTCTGAAAGCGCGTGAAGAGATCCTGCGCATAGACCAGCGACCAGAGATACCCGTAGTAGCCGGCGTCGTAGCCGGCCATGAGATGTTCGAACGACGCAACCGGGATGGTGCCCGGGATTGGCGGGACCGCCATCAGCTTGGGTTGCAGCTCATTCCAGAGCGCCACCGGCTGCACGTTCGCACCGGCCGTGTGGAGCCGCATGTCGTACGTGGCGTAGAACGCCTGCGCGGTGTTGTTGAGACCGTCGGACAGGTGCTTGAGCGCAATCATCTTGCGCGCCAGGGAGTCGGGTAGTGGCTTGCCGGTCACGACGTTCCTTGAGATGCGGGCAAGCACGGTGGGATCCCACATCCAGTTCTCCAGCATCTGCGACAGTGCTTCCACAAAGTCCTGCCGCAGATCGCCCGCGCCGGTCGTGACGTAGGGCGACTTGTCGCAGATGGCCGACATGGCGTGCCCAAACTCATGGAAGAAGGTCACCACGTCGCTGTGGGTGAGCGTCGCGGGCTTGCCCGGAGCACCCAGCGGCCAGTTGCCGACCACTGCGGTGACCGGAAGCTCGCGGGTTCCGTTCGGCAGGCGGCGCGTGCTGACCAGACCAAAATCGGCAAAGTGGCCGTACTTGTTGGGGCGCGGAAAGAGATCGAGATAGAACACGCCCTGCTTGGCGCCCGTGGTCACATCGTACACATCAAAGCGCCGCACGTCGGGCGCCCACGCATCGGCGGGCGTGACCTCGGTGAACCGCAGCCCAAGCAACTGCTCGTAGATCGCCATCACCTGCGGTACGACGTAGTCCACCGGGAAGTACTGACGAATGGCCTGGTCGTCCACGTTGTAGTCGGTGCGCTTGAGCTGTGCGCCGTAGTAGGTCATATCCCACGGCTGGAACGGCTTCTCGCCATCCTTGGCGGCGAGTGCCGCCAGGCGATCGGCCTCCGCATGCGCCTTGGGAAGCAGGCCGGCGTCAACGCGATCCAGAAAGGCGAAGACCTTTTCAGGCGTCTTGGCCATCTTCACATCGAGCTGATACGCCGCCCAGGTGGGGAAGCCAAACAGGTGCGCGATGCTGTCGCGCAGCGCGACGGCTTCCGCGACGCGCCGCACGTTGGACGTATCCCCGCGGTCGGCGTACGCGATCACAAACCGCCGGCGCGCATCGGGAGAATGCTCGGTGGCCAGGAAATCGCGCACCGTGCTCTCGTTGGTGCGGAGGGCAAAACTGTCGCCCACCGGCTTGAGCTGGGCGACGAATTGCGGCGAAAGCCCTTCCGTTTCGGCCTTGGAGATCCGAATCGTAGATGCATCGGCGCCCAGGTGCACCTCGTAGTCGCGCTCGATGTCGGAGAGGCGTTGCAGCATCGCCGTGGTACGTACGCGTGTGGCGCTGTCGAGCGCGGCACCGGCGTGCCTCGCCTGCTCGGCGTCGAGTGTCGCGAGCTGCCGATCGACAGCGCTGATGCCGGGAGTGTGCAGCAGGCGCTCGGCGGCCTGGTAGACCCGCGGATCGGCGCCCGCTTCAATCGCAAAGTCGGAACTTGCCTGGCCACACGCTGTGGACGAATCGCGCACCGCAGCGTCCGCGGCCACATTGAACAGGAACATTTCCGTGCTCGTTGCGTTCGCCAGGCGCGCCTCGGCGTCTTCAACCTTGATCAGCGCGCCCGGCGCATTGGGCGCGACGAGAATGCGCGCAAGATCACGCCTGGTGATGGCGATCTGGGCGCGGCAATCGGCGGCGAGTGCGGCGGCCGTCAGGTGCCATGCGGGCTGCGCGGGAGTTGCAGCGCGCTGCGCGGCCAGCGGCACGGCGGCGAGGGCAACAGCGGTCGCGGCCGCCGAAAAGGGACGATGACGCACCATGCACAGGCTCCGGGCGTGAGATCGGATGACAAGCAATCCGGGGTGCAATGTGGAGCACCGCTCAGGCTGGGACAAGCCGTCAGGAGCGGAACGCAAAGTAGACGGCGCCGACCAGGCAGAGTGCGGCCCAGAGATGATCCAGCTTGAGTGTCGCTCCCATGTACAGCAGCGCGAACGGCGCAAAGACGACGAGCGTGATGACTTCCTGCAGGACCTTGAGCTGCGGCAGCGTCATCGCGGTGTATCCGATGCGGTTGGCGGGGACCTGCAGCAGATACTCGAAGAGCGCGATCCCCCAGCTCGCGAGTGCCGCGACGTACCAGGGACGAGTGGAGAGCGCCTTCAAGTGGCCATACCACGCGATGGTCATGAAGGAATTGGACGCGAGCAGGAGCGCGGCGGTGCGCACCAGCACACCGCGCGGAATCGAGACGGCCATCAGCGGTACTCCATTGCGAGGGTCCGACGTCGTATGATGTAGGAAGAGGGGCCGGACATTGCACCCATCTCCCGGAGATTCAACCATGCCCGCACCGTCCAGCCAGGCGCCGCATACCATCAGCGGCTTTCGTCGTTTTGCCGAAGGCACCGCTCACGCCCTCGGCTCGCCCTGGGCCTTTGCCACCGCGGTGGCGGCGGTGCTGGTGTGGGCGGCGACCGGACCGGCATTCCACTTTTCCGAAACATGGCAGATGGTGATCAACACCGGCACCACCATCGTCACGTTCCTCATGGTTTTCCTGCTGCAGAATACCCAGACACGCGAGACCCGTGCGCTGCATCTCAAACTCGACGAGCTGATTCGCAGTGTGAAGGATGCGCGGACCGGGCTGGTGGGGCTCGAGCAGCTCCCCGATGAGGACCTCAACAAACTCGCGGGCGAGCTCAACCGGATCGCGGATCACGAGCGCTCCGCCGAAAAGAAGGGCGACCGCGGACGCTAGCGCAGGTCGGGGTCAGCGCAAGCCGAAGGCGGCGTCGACGTCGATCCGCTCCACCGCAGCCATGAGGGCCGCTGCATCGACCGGCTTGACAAAGTGGGCATCAAAGCCGGCGTCCTTCGAATGGCGGCGTGCATCCTCCTGGCCCCAGCCGGTCAGGGCGCAAAGCCGCACCGCCTGTCCCCAACTTTCCTGCCGGATCCGGCGCGCCGTCTCGTAGCCGTCCATCCCGGGAAGACCAATGTCGAGCAGGACCACGTCCGGTGCGAAGTGGGCGCCTTGTTCGAGCGCCGCGGTGCCATCGTACACCGCGGCGGAGGCATAACCCAAAACCCGGAGATAGGCGCCGAGGGAGTCAGCCGCGTCGCGGTTGTCGTCCACGACGAGCACCCGGCGCGACGTGCGCGAGACTGATGAGCCGGGAACCGGCGCCGACCGGGCAAGCGCCGCCGCGACGACGGGAATGGCCACGCGGAACGTGCTGCCCTTTCCCGCGCCCTCGCTCAAGGCGGTGAGCGTGCCGCCGTGCATTTCGATCAACCGGCTCGCGAGATGCAGACCGAGCCCCAGACCGCCTTCGTCCTTGCGCCGCGAATAGGCGCCCTGCACGAACATTTCGAAGATCTGATCGAGCATGTCGGCGGGAATGCCGATGCCGTTGTCGGCGACCGTGATGACCAGGTCGCCGTCCTTTCGCGCGGCGGACAGCGTGATCCGACCACCGCGCGGCGTGTACTTGGACGCGTTGCCAAGCACGTTGCCGAGCGCCTGGGTCAGCCGCGCAGCATCACCGTTGAAGCGCACGGGCTCGATCGGCAAGTTGACCACGTACTCCTGCGCCTTGTCGATCATGGACGGCCGGACCGCCTCGGAAGCCGTCTCGACGATCGCGGCGAGACTCGTGGCTTCCAGCCGGAGCTCGAACTTGTTCTTGGAAATCCGCGCAATGTCCATCAGGTCGTCGATCAGGCGCGTCATCTGCGTCAATTGACGATTGATGACGAGGAGTGCCGCGGGAAGATCGCGATCGGGCGCGGTACTCCTGCCCAGCATGGAAAGCAGGCTGCGTATCGGAGCCAGAGGATTGCGCAGTTCGTGCGCCAGCGTCGCCAGGAAGTCGTTCTTTGCCTGATCCGCCTGACGCAACTCTTCATGCAGAAGCCGCAGATGCGCGTCGCTCCGCACGCGGGCCGTGATGTCGCGCGCAATCTTGGACGCGCCGACAATCGTGCCCGCCGCGTCGCGGACGGGAGAAGAGGTGAGCGAAATGTTGCGGAGTTCACCAAACTTGGTGATCCGGACCGTTTCGTAATGATCGATGCGCTCGCCACGCACCAGCTTGGCCAGGATCTCGCGCTCCTCATCCCGGCGATCCGGCGGAATGATGATCAAAATCGATTGACCGATCGCCTCTGCGGCCGTGTACCCGAAGAGCCGCTCCGCGGCGTCGTTCCAGGACTCGATGATCCCGCCGAGCGTCTTGCTGATGATCGCGTCGTCGGATGAGGCAATGATCGCGGCAAGCCGGTCCTGCGTAATGTCGGCTTCACGCCGCAGCCGCTGGAAATCCGCGTCCACACACGGGACGGCGGTCGGGTCGAGCGGAGAATCAGCGTCCGACATCCCACCCCCAGGAGCCAGTAGCGTCACCAGAGATGATAACACGGCTGGCAAGGGGCGTTCGCTACCAGAACCGCCGCGCGCGATACGCGTCAAGTGATCCGGCGGCGCCGGGACTGACAATCAGGCCGATATAGCCGTCGGGGCGCACGACATACCCATGGTCGCGCACGAATCCTTGCCGCCGCATCGCCGGCTGCCAGGGAAATTCGTGCAATGGCAGGCCCGCGCGATCAGCGGCCGCGCGCAACGCCGGTGTCGCGGTGCCGTAGACATGCAGTTGCCACCACAGTGCCGTGAGCGGGGCAAAGTTGTCCGTTGGCGCAGCCGTTGCCGCGGCATCGAGCCATGGCAGGCGATCTCCGCCGTGCAGCGGCCCGGCCCGGCCCCGGCTGAGTGCGCTGTCGCGATATTCGACCGCCGTCTGTGACACGGTGCGATACAGGAACGTTCGCGCTACCCGAAAGTGCGCCGCGATCGGGAGCAGCGCCGGCACCACGCGCATGCGAACAAAGCGCGCAGTTCTGGTGGGACTCACCGCCGCGGTAAAGCCGCGGTCGGTGGTGGCCACCAGCCGTCGAGCAAACGCGATCCGCTCCGGCTCATATGTGTCGAGCAGCGCCGGATCGGCGTCGTGCTTGAGCACCGCGGCAAGCTTCCAGCCCAGGTTGGTCGCGTCGCCAATACCCGTGTTCATTCCCTGGCCGCCGACCGGGCTGTGAATATGCGCCGCGTCGCCGAGGAGAAAGGCACGCCCGCCGCGGAAGTGATCGGCGACGCGATGGTGCACATGGTAGGTGGAGAACCAGTTGGTCCGATCCACCGTGATCCCCATACGAGCGAGCGATGCGGTCTTGATGTCGTCGAATGTCAGCGCACGGCCACTTGGCGCCGCGTCATCGCGCACGGTACCCACCAGTCGCACTCGCCCTTCTCCCGCCAGCGGAAAGATGGCCAGAAAGTCCGCCACATCGAGATCGACCTGCAGTTCGCCGGTGACGGCATTCCCATGGGCATCGACGTCGGCCACATAGAACACATGGTCGTAGGTACCACCGCCAAAGCCGATACCGAGGCTCTCCCGCACGATGGAATGCGCGCCGTCGCAGCCGGCCAGATACCGGACCGCAATCGGTTCGTCGGTCCCGTCGGCACGGCGCAGCGTGGCCGTGACGTCATCGGCGTTCTGGCTGAACGCGATGAGTTCCGTCTGGCGTTCGACATGCACGCCGCGAACCGCGAGCTCGGCCACCAGCATCCGCTCGTGTTCATCCTGCGGATAGATGAGTGCAAAAGGAAAGGGACTGATGCCGCGGCCCAGGTCACCAAAGAAGACATGGGCACGGCGGTGGCCCTGAACCCAGAGGTTGACCGCCGATACCTGCCGCCCCGCCGCCACGACACGATCGGCGATCCCGAGCTGCAGATAGGACTCCAGCGTGCGCCCCTGTACGGCCAGTGCGCGGGAGGTCGTCCCCGGCGCCGCGGTGCAGTCGACAATGCGCACCGAGACACCAAGCCGCGTGAGCCATAGCGCCAGCACCAGGCCGGTTGGTCCGGCGCCCACGATCAATACGTCCACTCCGGCCTCCATTGGCAACGTCCGGTAAAAGTGATCCGGATTTCCCGGGAGCGTAAGCACGCGGCCGTCCCGGTAGATTTCGCCGGCCGTACTCTCCCTGACGACATGCATCGGCGGAGCTCCACGTGCTGCTCTTTCTGCTCTGCTATCTCGGCGGTGTTCTCACGATCGTGAGCCCGTGCATTCTCCCGGTCCTGCCGCTGGTGTTTGTGCGATCGGGGCAGCCATTCCTGCGCGGCGCTCTGCCGATGCTCGCCGGAATGGCGGCGACCTTTGCAGCCGTAGGGACACTGGCAGCAGTCGGCGGGCAGTGGGCCGTTCATGCCAATCAGTTCGGCCGAGTCGCCGCGATGGTGGTGCTGGCGCTCTTTGGCGTGGCCCTGCTCTTTCCCGCGCTCGCGGAACGGATCACCGCACCGCTCGTCGCCGCCGGCACGCGCCTCTCGGCCAGTTCCGACAAGGCGCAGCACGCCGGCGCCCGCATTGGCTGGTCGTTTGTGCTCGGCATCGCGGTGGGACTGCTCTGGACGCCGTGCGCCGGTCCGATCCTGGGTCTGGTGCTGACCGGAGCCGCGCTGCAAGGGGCGAGCGCCAACGCCACGCTCCTTTTGTTTGCGTACGCACTCGGCGCGGCGACATCGCTTGCGCTGGCGCTCCTCGCGGGCGGGCGCGTGACCGGGGCAATGCGTCGTGCGCTCGGCGCCGGCGAATGGTTGCGCCGCGCGCTCGGCGTCGCGGTATTGGTGGGCGTGGTCGCGATCGCGCTCGGCCTCGACACGCGCGTGCTGGCGGGCTGGTCACTCGGCAGTACCACACATATTGAAGAGCGACTGCTCGATCTCCGGCACCCCGACGCCGCCAAGGACAGTACTGCGGCCCACAGAACGCTGGCGGTCGAAGGCCCGATGCCATCAATCGCGGGTGCGGTCGCATGGCTCAACTCGCCGCCACTCGTCACCGACTCGCTCCGTGGCAAGGTGGTGCTGGTCGACTTCTGGACCTACTCATGCATCAACTGTCTGCGGGCGTTGCCGTATGTCAAAGCATGGGCCGACAAGTATCGCGCGGCGGGACTGGTGGTGATCGGCGTGCACGCGCCGGAATTTGCGTTCGAGCGTGATGAAGACAATGTCCGGCGCGCGGTGCGCGAGCTTGGCGTCACCTATCCGGTGGCACTCGACAACAACTACACCATCTGGCGTGCGTTCAAGAACGAATACTGGCCGGCGCACTACTTCGTCGATGCCAACGGTCAGATCCGATACCATCATTTTGGTGAAGGCGACTACGCCGAATCGGAACGCGTCATCCAGACGTTGCTACGCGAAGCCGGTGCCACCAACGTGCCGGCCGATACGGCCGTTCCCAACGCCAGCGGTGCGCTCGCCCCCGCCGCACCCGTGGGAGCGCTCTCCCCGGAGACCTTTGTCGGCTACGGCGAAGGCGGCGAGCACTTTGCATCGGGCCGCGTGGTGCGCGACACGGCGCACATGTATCACACGCCGGGGACGTTCACGCTCAACCAGTGGGGGCTCGACGGCCACTGGCGCGTAGAGCAGGAGCGCGGCTATCTGGTGCGAGCACCGGGAAGGATCGCCTTCCGCTTTCACGCCCGCGATCTCCACCTGGTGCTTGGTCCCGGGCCCCATGGCGCTCCGATCCGCTTTCGCGTGACGATCGACGGCGCCGCACCCGGTGATGCACACGGCGCAGACATCGATGCCCAGGGCAATGGCACGATCACCGAGCAGCGGCTCTATCAGCTCATCCGCCAGCACGGCACGATCACGGATCACACCTTCGAGATCGAATTTCTCGATCCAGGTGTGAGCGCTTTTTCCTTTACCTTCGGATGAACGGGGCGCGCGCTATTCGTGCAACCAGCGCGGATGATGCAGCGTCCACTCGATTGTCTTGCGGAGCGACTGCTCAAAGGTGAGCGGCAGCGCCCAGCCCAGAGCCGCCATCCGGGAGCCGTCGAGCGCGTAGCGCAGATCGTGGCCAGGACGACTGGAGTGAAAATCGACGAACTGACACTGCAGCTCCGCGCCCATGACGTCGGCGACAAAGCGCGCCATCTCGTAGTTGCTCACTTCACGTTCGCCGACAATGTTGTATTTCTCGCGTGGTGCGGCGTGCTCCAGCAGAAAGCAGAGCGCCGACGCCACGTTGCGCGCATGGATCCAGAATCGTGATCCGGAAATGGTGCCGGTCGGATCGGCGTGAATGGGCACAATATCGCCGGCGGCGATGAAATTCATCACCTTGGGAATGAACTTGTTCCGGTGTTGCCGCTCGCCAAAGACGTTCATGGTGTGCGTGACAAACAGCGGCACCCCGTAGGTGTTGGCCCACGCGAGCGCGAGTTCCTCTCCGGCGGCCTTGGTCGCGGCATAGGGATTCCGCGAGTCGTAGCGGTCCCATTCCTGGTACGCCACGTGGCCGGGGGCCGGACCGAAGACTTCATCGGTGGAGAAATAGACAAACCACTTGAGCTTGGGTTGCCGGCGCGCAAACTCGAGCATGTGAAAGGTGCCCAGCACATTGGTGCGGACAAACTGCTCGGGATCGGTGATGCTGCGATCCACATCGGTCTCGGCGCCCATGTGGACGATGCAGTCCACGTCGCCGATCTCCTGCAGCACACCCGGCGACAGCGGTGCCGCAAAGTCGACCGCAAAGAGCGACACGCGACTGGAATCGAAGGCCGCGATGTCGCGCAGCCGCTGGAACCCGGACGACGCGTACGAAAGCTTGTCGAGGATGACAATCTGCCAGTCGGTGTTGCGCAGGATGTGCTCGACCACATGATGGCCGATGAAGCCGCATCCACCGGTCAACACCAGCTTCATGCGGCCTCCGCCTGCGGCCGCCCGGCTCGCCGGGGCTTCCCGTTGAGGAATCGGAGGAGCCGCGGCCGCGCAAGATGCCAGCGCCAGAGACGGAATTGCACGCTGATCCGCAGGACTCCCATGCCGTAAGTCACCGAGCGCGAAAACGAAATCGAGCTCGCCTCGGGGAAGTACTTGGTGGGGCAGCTGATTTCGCCCAGCCGGAAATTCGCCGCGACGGCCTGCGTCACCATCTGATTGTCAAAGACGAAGTCGTCGGAATTGCCCGACAGCGGCAGCGTCTCGAGCACTGTGCGGGAAAAGGCGCGGTAGCCGGTGTGATATTCCGACAGCTTGGCGCCGAGCAGCCAGTTCTGCAGGAGCGTGAGACCGCGATTGGAGAAGTACTTGTAGACCGGCATCCCGCCCCGCAACGCGCCGCCACCCAGAATGCGTGAGCCCAGGACGACATCATAGATATCGGACGCGACCATGGCGGCCATGGCAGTGATCAGCCGTGGATCGTATTGGTAGTCGGAGTGGAGCATGACCACGATGTCGGCACCCGCTTCGAGCGCGTGACGATAGCAGGTCTTCTGATTGGCGCCGTAGCCTCGGTTCTCGCCGTGGCGGAACGTGGCAATTCCCAGTTCGGACGCGATGGCGACGGTGCGATCGGTGCTCGCGTCATCGACCAGGAGGATATGATCGACCACATCGGCCGGGATGGCGCGAACGGTGCGGGCCAGCGTCGCTTCGGCGCAAAAGGCGGGGAGCACCACCACAACTTTCTTTCCATGCAGCACAGATTCTCCAGCGGTTCATGTCGGTCACGCGTCAACGCGCTGCGTGGTTGCGATACACGAACCAGTGCAAGCCCGACAGCGGTGCGGTCGGGAAGGTCCTGACAAGGTCGAACCGGTCGCCGAGGTCGTCGGCGATACTGGTCAGTGAGGGGAACGGGGGTTCAGTACTTTCACTCTGCACGATCAGCCAATCGGTCCCGCCGGCGGGCCATGCGGACTGGTCGAGGTACGTCAACGCGGGTGACGGCTTTTCTCGTGCGAGGTAGTAGCGAGCCACGGTGCCGACGCGGAAATCCTGATCGCCGCCGACGGTGGCGGGTCGGCCGTGCGCGGCGTCAACCATGAACTGGAGTGCCTGCCGATATTCGCCCCGGCCAAAGCGGGCCAGCTGCGCAATGCTCCACGCGTTGCCGGCGGCATAGCCCGTCACCGCGACGGCGCAGGCGATCCGGCCCGATTGCCCGGCCTGCCACCACGTCCCCACCCAGAATGAGAGCAGGACCAGGAGCAGCGTGGTCGCGACCATGAAGTGGCGGACGTAGACCAGGTCGGAACCGCGCACGCCGATGAGCGCCAGCGGGAAGACCAGAATGATCGCGCCAAAGAACACGGCCTCCGCCCGATCGCGCTGCCACTGCCAATGCAGCGCCGCAGCAATGGCCACGAGTGCAAGCGCGCCGCCGACAAACTGGAGTGCCGCGACCTGCGGTGCGCCCAGCGCCCAGGCGAGGCTTGTAGCCCACACCGCTGGAATCGATGCGGCGGCCGTTCCGCCGCCGGCCACCACCCGGCGCAGATCACCGAAGTAAAGCGCGGCGCACGACAGCACCGGAACGACATGCGCAGCAAGCGCCTGCGCTGCGCTGCGCGCCGTGACTCGACCGTTGCGGATCATGGCGGCCAGCGACCAGACGACGCCTGCGGCAATGAACGCGGCAAAGACCGGCTGCGACAGCAATCCGAACGCGGTCACCACGGCGTACGCCGTCGCGGTGGGCCACCGGGGACGACGGAGTTGCGATTCAAGCAGGTAGTACGCGAGGAGCGAGGCGAGTACCAGCGTGCCGTAGCCGCGCGCTTCCGTGGACGCGAGCACCATCTGGTAGGAGATCCCCACCGCGAACATCGCCAGACACGCCGTGACGGCGTTGCGCCGAGCGCCGATGAGCCCCGCGACCGCCACGCTCACGGTCCCGGCCACGAGGGAGAGAAGATGGTATTGGAACGCACTGCCGGCGGCCCCGATAAGAAAGAGCCACACCGTGTTGAGATGGTGGTTGATCTCGTGATGCAGCGTGAACACCTGAAGGACCGAATGCATGGTCGTGGCGATCTGGACAGACCAGATCTCATCGAGCCAGAGTTGCTGTCCGCTCAGTGCGACGCGGAGGATGGCAGCGAGGAAAAAGATGAGCGCCGGCAGGATCCAGCGAGAGGAGCGATCAGACTGCACCGTGCACCGCCCCGTGAAGGATCATTTGACGTCAAGGACTCTGACAGTACGCGTCATTGACGGAATTGGTTGACGCCAGTTAAGTCGTCGCTGTGATACCTTTCTGTTTCAGTGTGCTACGAGTGCCAATACTTCGGAGTGGTTTCGCTCAACCTTCGACCGCAGACGGCGCGCGAGATCCGCGCACCTGCGCCCGAACCAATACGTATGAGCCAATCACCAGCACGCCGGCGACACCCTGTGCGACCAGCGTTTCCACGGTCGGAAAGACCGACAGCCAGAGGCCCAGCCATGCGGGAATCACCTGCTGGAGCCAGGGAATCGTGGTCGTCGGAATCCAGTGGGCCAGCTGCATCTCCTGCGCCTGCTCGCCCACCATCACCAGCAGCACGACGCCGAGCATCACACCCGTCGCCACGAGCATCCGGCGGAACGGCAGGCGGCGATGCAGGACAAACGTGATCACGGCAATGATCGCCGTGAGCGCCACGCCCAGCGCCACGCCCCGGAAGACCGGGCCGGTGCCGAGCTTGAGCCGGTAACTCTGGAGAAAGAGCACCACTTCGAAGCCTTCCCGGTACATCGAGGTGAAGCCCAGCAGGCCAAAGCCCAGCAGCAGACGGAAGCGGGAGGGATCAGCCGTCGCGGCGTCCTGGAGCAGATCCTTCTTGCGGCGATTGTGGAGCGAGATCCAGCCGGTCCAGTACAGTTTGTGGAAGAACCAGTTCATTACGACGAGCAGAACAATGATGGCGAGCAGTCCGGTGGCGGCCTGCAGTTGCAGGGCCGACACGCTGCCAGAAATGTCATTGATGATGCCGACGGCGATCTGCCAGGTGAGCAGGGTGGCGGCCAGCGCTACGGCGATCCCGACCACGATCGGCCGGCGATAGGCCTGGCTCGACCCCACCATGCTCGCCGTGATGACCGAGATGACGAGCACCGACTCGAGTCCTTCGCGCAGCACCAGAACGCCAATATCCGCCACGCCCGCGGCCGACGACGTTCCCGCCGCGGTCGGATCGGGCACACTGCCGGCGCGCATGACCCACCACACCACGGTGGCCACCAGCACAAATGCCAGCACGCCGGCGACGGGTGCAATCAGCGCGCGCGTCGCACGGGAAGCGGCCGCGCTCGTCAATGCGGTCTCGGGTGACATGGCGCACGAACTCCCGACGTCACTGGGAGCTCCCGGTGCCTGCCGGCGCGGGCTGCATCACGCGAACCCGCATTCCGTCCTGCATGTCCGCATCCGGATTCGTGACCACCATCGCTCCTTCTGGCACGCCGTTGAGAATCTCGATCTCGGCCCCGTTGTCGCGCCCCACCTGCACCGTGCGCAGATGCACCGTCGCCGTGGTGTCCGGGCCCACACTGTCGACCACCATGACCTGTGTCCCTAGCGAGCGCACGACCAGTGCCGCCGACGGAATGACCAACCGTGGCGACGCCATCGGAAACTGCAATCGCACATTCGCATACATCCCCGGCAGCAGCACGAACCGGGGATTCGCGATGTCGACCTCGGCCAGCAACGTCCGCGACGCCGGGTCCAGCTCATGCGAGGTCCGCACCACATGCCCGGTGAATGTCCGCCCCGACAGCTCCTGGACGGTGACCTGGGCCTGGAGGCCCGTGGTCATCGAGGTCGCGTCACTCTCCGGCACGGGAATGTACATGCGGACGGTGTCGGTTTCCGCAATCCGGAAGAGGGCGCCTGGGGATTGCGCCCCCGCCCCACCCGCTCCCCCCGCCGGCGCGCTGGTGGCCCCGGCCGGAGTGATGAGCGAGCCGATATCGATGTTCCGGGCCGTCACCACGCCGGCAAAGGGCGCGGTGACCTGGGTAAAGTTCTGCATCGCGAGAAGGCGCTGGAGATTGGCCTCTGACGCGCCGCCGTTGGCCACTGCGGCGTCGAAGGCCGCCTGCTTCTGGTCCAGTTCCTCGCGGCTCACCGCGCTATCGGCCGCCATTTCCTTCCAGCGGGCCAGGTCAGCCTTGGCCAAGCCCAGGGCAGCGGTGGTCTGGGCCACCTGGTGGCGCGCCTGTTCCACTTCCTGGGCCAGCTCCGGGACATCGATGTCGGCCAAGACATCGCCGGCGCGAACGAGACCTCCGATGTCGACATTCCACCGCTTCACATAGCCCGACACCCGCGCATACACCGCACTCTCATGCAGCGATTCGATCGTCCCCGGAAGGTCGATCGTGCCACCCACGGCGGCGCGGCGCACCGTCACGACCTGGGCGATCGGCATGGTCGCACTGGCCGCCGCGTCATGCGCCAGCTCGCGCGACACCGCCCGGCGCGGCAGGAACGACATCACAAAGAGGCCGGCGAGGACCACCACGATCGCCGCACCGATCATCACCATGCGGTTGGTGGACACCGGTGTCACCGGCGGCGCGGCACCGACGTCGTCGTGCAGCACATGGTTGTGCGGCTGCGGCGCGGGCTCCGGTGCGCCATTTGACGGCCGCACCGGTGGATCGATCTCAGACGGAGTCATGAACCACCACGGGATGCGCGAGCACGGCGTGCCGCCGCAACACGCTGTAGATGAGCGGAACCACAACCAGCGTAAAGAAGGTCGCCACGAGCAGACCGCCGATCACGGCGCGGCCCAGTGGCGCATTCTGCTCGCCGCCTTCTCCCAGGCCGAGCGCCATCGGCAGCATGCCGATGATCATGGCGAGCGCGGTCATGCACACGGGCCGGAGACGAGCAAAGCCCGCGTCGATGGCGGCCTCGCTGGCGGTGCGGCCCGCGGTGCGCTGATCGTCGGCAAAGGTGATCAACAGCACGCTGTTGGCGGTCGCGACCCCCATCGCCATGATCGCACCCATGAGCGACGGCACAGTGAATGTGGTATGGGTGAGATAGAGCATCCATACGATCCCCGCGAGCGCGCCAGGCAGCGCCATGATGATGATCAGCGGATCGAGCCAGCTCTGGAAGTTGACCACCAGAATGATGTAGACGAGCAGAATCGCGAAGAGAATGCCGAGACCGAGGCCGATGAACGACGTGCGCATGCTCTGCACCTGTCCGCGGACGGTGATCTGCGTGCCGCGCGGCATGGTGGGCGTCACCTTGGCGATGATGTGATCGATGTCACGGGCCACGCCGCCCAGATCGCGGCGGTCGGCGCTGGCGTAGACATCGTACACCGGCTGCACGTTGTAGTGATTGACCACGGCCGGCGCCACGCCGCGCTGCTCGGTGGCCAGATTGCCAAAGAGTTGCGGCTCGCCCGCGTTCGGTGCCGTGATCGGCGTGTTCTCCAGCGCGCCGATCGTTCCCATCTTGTACTGCGGCGTCATCACGGAAACGTTGTACTGCACACCGTTGGCCGGATTGATCCAGAAGTTGGGCGCGGTCTGCCCGCTCGAGGACAGCGAGATCAGCAGATTGCCGGCGACGTCGCGCTGGCTCAGGCCGATCTGCTGCGCCTTGGTCCGGTTGACGTCAAAGGAGATCTCCGGTGCGTCCATCACCTGCTGCACGCGCACATCCACGGCGCCGGGGACCTTGGCAATTTCCGCCGCCAGTGTCCGCGCCAGCGCGTAGTTGCCTGCCGCATGCCCCACCACCTGCACGTCGATGGGCGCGGGCAGTCCGGCATTGAGCACCTGATTGACCATGTCGGCCGGCTGGAAGAAGAAGGTCACGCCGGGAAATTCCTGCGGCAGCGAGCGGCGCAGCTGGCGGACATAGTCCCAGGTCGATCCCTTGTGATCGGCAACGAGCTGCACCATCATGTCGCCGTCGGCCGGGCCGACCGTGGCGTTGGAGCCGATCGCCAGGTTGGTGCCAAACGAGGGCAGGCCGATGTTGTCGAGCACGAGCTGCAGATCGTGCGCCGGCACCACCCGCCGGACGGCGCGCTCGACCTGCAGGAAGAGAATCTCGGTCTGCTCGATCCGGGTGCCGGCCGGCGCGCGCACGTGCAGCTGGAACTGGCCGCCATCGACCTGCGGGAAGAAGTCCTCGCCGATCGCGGGGACGAGGAGCATCGACAGCGCCACAAACGCGGTCGCCGCGACCAGCACGCTCCGGCGATGCAGCATCGCCCAGGCAAGCATGGCGTGATATCCGCCGCGGAAACTCTCGAAGACGCGATCGAACTGCGCGACCAGGCGCCGGAACAGCGACGGCCGCGTCGCGACCGCTTGACTGTGATGGTGCGCCTCGGCGCCCAGCATGTAGTCGGCCATCGTCGGCACGAGGGTGCGCGAAAAGAAATAGGAGGCGGCCATCGCAAAGACCACCGCCATCGCAAGCGGGCGGAAGAGTGCCCCCGCGGGACCGGTGAGCGCGAAGATCGGCAGGAACACGATGCAGATCGACAGCGTCGAGACAAACGCCGGCACGGCAATCTGCTGCGCACCGTCGACGATCGCGGGTCGGAGCGGCTTACCCTGCTCGATGTTGCGGTGAATGTTCTCGATAGCCACGGTCGCGTCGTCGACCAGAATACCGACCGCGAGTGCCAGGCCGCCGAGCGTCATCACGTTGAGCGTCTGGCCGGCCGCCCAGAGACAGATGATCGACACCAGCGCGCTCAGCGGAATCGACACCGCGACGATCACCGTCGAACGCCAGCTTCCCAGAAAGAGCAGGATCATCAGTGCCGTGAGCAGTGCGGCGATGATGCCCTCGCGGAGCACGCCGGAAATCGTGTTGCGCACATACACCGACTGGTCGCCCATCACCGTGAGACTCACGTCGGATGGCATCATGGCCTTGATCTTCGGCACCATCTCCTTCACCTGGTTCACAATCGTCAGCGTCGAGACCTTGCCGTTCTTGATCACCGGCAGGTAGACGCCGCGTTTGCCATTCTGCCGGACGATGTTGTTCTGCACACCCGCGCCGTAGCGCACCTGCGCCACGTCGCGCAGGGTGATCGTCGCGCCGTTCACTTCCTTGATCGGCAGATTGCTCAGATCGGCGAGCGAGTCGGCGGCGGAGTTGAGGCGCACGTAATACTCGCGGCCGCCCATGCGCGCCACGCCGGCCGGCAGGATCACGTTCTGGGCGCCGAGAGCGCTGCTCACATCGGCGGGAGAAAGTCCCTTGGCGTAGAGCGCCTGCGGATCGATATCGACGTTGACGTTGAGCGGCACACCGCCGTACGCCGGCGGCACGGTGGCGCCGTGCACGGTGGCCAGCGGAATCCGGATGAAATTGGTGGCGTAGTCGTTGAGCTCGGCCCCGGTGCGCTGCGTGCTCCCGACGCTCAACTGGAGAATCGGAACGTCGGTCGCGTTGAAGCGCAGCATGAACGGTGGCGAGATCCCCGGCGGCATGCTGTGCGTCACCGCCTGCGACGCGGCCGCGAGCTGCGACATGCCGGCCGCGATGTCCGCGTCAGGCTGGAAGTAGACCTTGATGACGCTCAAGCCATTGAGCGACTGCGACTCGATGTGCTCGATGTCGTTCGTGTAACTCGAATAGACGCGCTCGGCGAGCGTGACGACGCGTTCTTCCATCTCCTTGGGCGACAGGCCGCCGTAACTCCAGAGCACCGAGACCACGGGAATGTTGATCGACGGAAAGATATCGATCGCCATGTTCTCGATGGCCACGACGCCAAAGATCAGCACCATGATCGCCAGACAGACAAAGGTGTAGGGGCGCCGGAGCGCCAGTTGTACTAGCCACACTGCATCACCTCGTTACCATCACAGGACACGACCCACCAGCGCTTCCAATTGCGCGAGAGTCAGTTGATAGCTGTAACGATCGCCCACGAGCGCGATCTGCGCCTGCGTATACGCAAGCTCCGACGTCAACTCATCGAGTTCCGTCGCGATCCCCGCGCGATAGCGCTCGGTCTGCACGCGAAGATCCTCCGACGCCGATGCGACTCCCTGATTGGCAAGCGCAATGCTCTGCTCGGCAAAGCGCAGCCGGCTGAGCAGGCGTTCGGCGTCGGCCCGCGCCTGCCGGACCACGTCGAGCGACGTCACCCGCGCCACCTGGGCGGCCGCGTCGGCGCGGATGACATTGTCTTCGCGCTGGAAACCGTTGAAGAGCGGAAAACTTGTCCCAAGTGTCAGCTGCCAGCCGGGACGCGTGGCGTAGATCAACGTCGACTGATCGGCCCAGTTGTAGCCGCCGCTGAGGCGGACATCGGGCACGTACTGCGTGCGCGCGGATTTGAGCGCGGCCTCGTCGGCGCGCTGCTGGGCCAGCGCGGTCTGCACTTCGGGCGACGCGTCGATGGCCAGACGCACCACCTCGCTGTCGCTCAACGCGAGCTGCCGCGGCTCGAGCGACGCCGGCCGGCGACTCCCCACCGGGCCGTCGGCGCCCACGAGCCGGCCCAGATCCCACCCCGCGGTCTGCAGCGTGTCGAGTGCCGCCACCAGCTGCTGCTGACTTGTAGTAAGCTCGAGCTGTGCCCGCAATTCGTCGGAACGGGTCGTGGTACCGGCGCGTACGCGATCTTCCGCGTAGCGGAGCGTCTGCCGCGCCTGCGCCACGCTGGCGCGCGCGACATCGACCAGATCGTTGGCGCGCAGCGCTTCGAAGAAGGCCGCCTGCGCCGTAAACGTCACGGCAAAGCGCTGTGCGACATTGCCGGCCTGCGCGGCACCAAGATCGGCGTTGGCGCGCGCCCGGTCGGCGCTGCGACGGCCACCGGTAAAGACATCAACCGATGCGGCAAGACCCGCGGCGAAGGCGTCGGGCGGCAACGTGCCGTTGTCGGGAACGCTGGTAACGTTGGAGCGCAGCAACGACGCGTTGGCGGTCAGATCCGGCAACAACTCGCCGTTGGCCACGCGCCGCCCGGACTCCGCGGTACGCACGCCCTGCTCCGCACCCGTCACATCGGGACTGACCGCGAGCGCACGACGGACCACCGTCTCCAGGTCAAGCAGCGAATCGAGGCGGACCGCGGGCAGCGAATCGCCGACCGCGGCGACCAGCGACGCGGTGCCTTGCGCGTGCGCCGGCTCGGCAACGGCCAGGACTGCCGCCAGTCGCAGGATGCAACAGACAAATCGACCATACCGCCGCGGTGCACGCGACGATTTTTCCCAGGCAAAGTACATCTCTGCATGATAGTGGAGATTGGTTCCGAAGGCCCGGGGCGCGGAGAAAATACGGAGGAGCGCCGCTACACGACGGATTGCGCGACACCCTCGAGCGCTTCGCGCACCTTGTGCGAAAGCGCCGCGAGCGAAAACGGCTTTTGCAGGAACGCCGCGTTCGCCTTGGCAAAGCCGCGACTCGCAACTGCGTCCCCGCTGTACCCCGAAAGCAGCAGTGCCCGCAGGCTCGGCCGCGTTTCGCGAAGCCGGTTGACGAGGCTCGGACCATCCAGACCGGGCATGACGACATCGCTCACCACGAGGTCCAGCGCACCGGTGTGCGAGGTCGCAAGCGCGAGCGCCTCTTCACCGTTGCCCGCGGCAATGACGTTGTAGCCGAGGCGCTCAAGGACGTGCGTGACGGTGCGGCGCACCGAGAGTTCATCCTCGACCAGCAGGATCGTTTCGGTGCCGCGCACTGAAGCAGGTTCCGCTGCGATCATCGTGGCCGCAACAGGTGCGTCGGCGCGCGGGAAGTAGACGCGGAAGGTCGAGCCGAGGCCCGGTTCGCTGTAGACAGTGACCGCGCCACCGCTCTGCGTGACGATGCCGTACACGGTCGCCAGGCCGAGGCCGGTTCCCTTGCCCACGTCCTTGGTGGTAAAGAACGGATCGAAGATTCGCCCGCGCGTTTCCGGCGTCATGCCGACACCCGTGTCCGCCACCGAGATGACCACAAAGCGGCCGGTCTGTGTCAGGCCATGCAGCGCGCTGCCGGCCTGATCGAGATCGACCGCGCTCGTCGTGATCGTGAGGTGGCCGCCGGACGGCATCGCGTCGCGGGCGTTGACGGCAAGATTGAGCAGCACCTGCTCGAGCTGTCCCGGGTCGACCAGGATCGCACCCACATCCGAATCGAGTTCGGTCTCGAAGACCACGTCCTCGCCGATGACCCGGTCGAGCAGGCCGCGCAGATGGTTGACCGCGGCGTTCGGATCGAGCACAATGGGCTGCAGCACCTGCTGCTTGCTCAGGGCAAGGAGTTGCCGCGTCAACGTCTGCGCACGCTCGGCGGCTTCGAGAATGCTGGCGAGCTCTTCCGCTTCGAACGAGTCGGCCTTCGCACCTTCCTGCAGCAATTGCGTGCACGCCATCACCACGGTCAGCACGTTGTTGAAATCGTGCGCAACACCACCGGCCAGCCGCCCCACAGCTTCCATCCGCTGTCCTTGCCGGAGTTGCTGCTCGAGCACGCGACGATCGGTGACGTCCTGCGCCAGCACGAGCCGCGCGCGGCGGCCGTTGAACGACAGCGAATTGGCGTCGACCTGAACCTCGAGGAGCGACCCGTCCTTGCGCCGATGATGCCAGGCGGAATCCGTCAGCGGCAGCCGGTTCGCATCGTCCTTGAGCCCGGCGAGAATCTCTTCGACTCGCGCGCGCTCACTTTCCGGGTAGAGCTGCGGCAGCAGCAGCTTGTCGAACTCGGCGGCGGTGTAGCCGTACTTGGCCACGGTCGCGTCGTTGACGGCAAGGAAGCGGTAGCTGTTGCTGTCGTAGACCCACATCGGATGCGGGTTGGTCTGGAAGAGCACGCGCCACTGCGCTTCGGACGCGCGCCGTCCATCCGCCTCCGCATCCGCGTAGTCGGCCATCTCGTTGAAGGCGACCGCCAGACGTCCCAGCTCATCCGTGCCGGTGACCGGTACCCGGACGCTGTACTCGCCCGTGGCGCGCGCATCGGCGGCGGCCGTCATGATGCGGAGCGGCAACGAAATGTGGCGGCTCAGCAACCACGCGAGCAGCAATCCGATGGCAAAGACAACCGCACTGACGATGGCGATCCGGGTCAAGAACCGCCGGGCAGGCGCCAGGATGATGGCGTCGGACGATTCGAGAGCAACCACCCAGGGCGTGCCCGCAATCCGGGCGCCCACGATCAGACGGGACTCCTTGCCCGACCCGGTGTAGTGCACGACGTTGCCGGGATGTGCGAGGTTGAGCGGCGGAGCCGGAATGACATCTTCCTGGTCAGTCCACGCGCCCGGTGTGCTGCCGATGTAGAGCACCGCGCTGGCGCCGAGGAGTGTGCCGATCTGTTCGCGCGCCCGCTTGTTCCGCTTGACCCGGCTCCATTCCACCGCATAGCCGACACGATGTCCGCCGAGTGTAACGACCGCCACCACCGGATAGACGATTGAGTCGCCGTGAGCCAACGTCGGCCCGATGGTGGCGGAATCGGGTCCGCTGGCCTGAGCCAGCAGCGTGGTCCGTACCGTGGGCGAGGCACTGGCATCAACCGAGGAATCAGTTGCAGCCACGAGTTTCCCGTCCACGTCCCAGAGTGACGCCGCCACGAGGGAAGCCGAGGTGTCGCCAAGGAGTGCGTGGCGCGCGGCTACCCAGTCCGGGCTTCGCGGCGTGGCCGAACCGGCGTGCAGCACCGCGGCAATCGCGGGAATGGCTGCCGTGGAATGCATCCGTTGTTTGACGACGACGGTCTGTGGCTGCGCTCCGGCCGCAACCTGCGTGGCAAGCCCGAGAAGACGGTCGGCCGCCGCCGACTCGGAGATGGCGCGGACCTGGATGTATGCCGCCCAGGACAAGGCCAGGGTGACCAGCAGGACCAGCCCGCCCACTGTCGCGGGCAGCCGCCACTCAATCGACGACTTCATCTGGGTCCTGGATGACACCACGGGCCACTCCGCGTCGGCGGACAACTACGCGTACGATTATTGGTCGGCAGAAACCTCGACAGTACGCTTTTGCAACTATCAGGCCAACAGTTGCTCAACCGAGTCCGGCGAGCCTGAAAACGATTTCGCGCCGAACGACAGGTCGTTCAGCGCGAAACCGTTGTGCTGCGGTACGGTGAAATGGTCTTACGGAGTGATATCGCCGGACCGATACCCGGCTTCGTACGCGTCGGTCGCGTCGGCATGGTCGAGAGCGGCGCCAGCGTCGCCTGCCGCCAGCACCGGCGGATCGTACTGACCGCCAAAGCGGTCGCGGAGGCCGCGATGAAACTCGGCGTCGGTATCTACCGGCTGGCGCGTCGCGGGGACGGCGTTCGTGGAATGCTCTGCGGCCATGAGACTGCTCCAGTGGAGGAGATCGGCGGCGCCGGGGCGTGTCGTCAACATTCTTACGGGGCAATGCATACTCTGTCAAGCAGTAGCCCGGACCGCCACCTCTCAGCGAGTATCTTCCGACGTGACCCTCGATTCCCTCTCCGCGCCCAGCGATCGCAGCGCCGCGCCCTTTGAGCAGGCCACCGCACTGGCCGCGCGCCTCGATGGCGAAATCGGCCGCGTCATCATCGGTCAGCCACAGGTTCGCCGCGAAATCCTCATCTCGCTCCTCGCCGGTGGGCATTGCCTGTTGCGCGGCGTGCCGGGGCTCGCCAAGACGCTGTTGATCCGGACGCTCGCTGATGCCGTCGATCTCCGCTTTTCGCGCATCCAGTTCACGCCCGACCTGATGCCGTCCGACATTCTCGGCACCGAGGTGATCGAGGAAGACACCGCCACCGGCAAGCGTCATGTGCGCTTCATTCCGGGGCCGGTGTTCGCCAACATCATCCTGGCCGACGAGATCAATCGCACTCCGCCGCGCACGCAGGCCGCGCTGCTCGAAGCGATGCAGGAATACCAGGTCACGGTCGGCGGCGTGCGCCACGCGCTGGAGCGGCCGCTCTTTGTGCTCGCGACGGAGAATCCGATCGAGCAGGAAGGGACCTATCCGCTCCCCGAGGCTCAGCTCGATCGCTTCATGTTCAATGTGCTGATCGACTATCCCGATCCTGATGATGAGCGCCGCATTCTGGCCGAGACGACGACGGGCGTCGAGCGCGCGGCGCGGCCGGTGGCAACAGGCGCCGACCTGGAAGCCGCGCGCCGCCTGGTACGCGATCTCCCCGCCGCCGCGAATGTGGTGGACTTTGCGCTCCGCCTGATCCGCGCCACCCGGCCGGCCGACGCAAACGCACCGCAGGTCACGCGCGACTGGGTGCGCTGGGGCGTGGGCCCGCGCGGCGGGCAATATCTGATTCTTGGCGCCAAGGCCGCGGCATTGCTCGATGGCCGCACGGTGCCGTCGCTCGAAGACGTGGTGCAGGTGGCGTTGCCGGTGCTGCGTCACCGCGTGCTCGTGAACTTTCAGGCGAATGCCGACGGTATCACCCCCGACGATGTGATCCGCAAGCTGCTCGACGCTGTGAGGCCGTGAGCGCCATGACCCCGAGCGCGCTCAGCGCGAGCGTGGTGGCGGCCATCGACGATCTGGAAGTGGCCGCGCGTCTGATCGTCGAGGGACTCCGTACCGGCGCCAACCGCTCGCCTTTTCACGGGTTCAGTACCGAGTTCCGCCAGCATCGTGCCTACCGCGCCGGCGACGATCTCAAGTATCTCGACTGGAAGCTCTTTGGCCGGAGCGACCGCCTCTACACGCGGCAGTTCCTGGAGACGACCAATCTCTCGATGATGCTGGTGCTCGACACCAGTGCGTCGATGGCGTTTCCCGCGACCGGCGTTGCCAAGTTCCGCTACAGCCAGTTGATCGCCGCGGCACTCGCGTACCTCGCAATTACGCAGGGGAACGCGGTGGGCTTGATGTCGATGCAGCGGGGATCGCTGGTGTATCTGCCGG
>DATAVM010000189.1:0-7161 GCA_036267775.1 Gemmatimonadales bacterium | reverse complement strand
CACCCTCAAGGCAGCACTGGATCAGCAGTCTTCAACTTCAACAGCAGTACGGAGATGATGCGCGATGCCCTACCCTGAAATGATGGTCAAGCCCATGCGCGAAGAAGTCACCCGCCTTGGCGTGCAGGAATTGCGGTCCGTTGCCGACGTTGACGCCGCCCTGGGCGACCTGCACGGCACGGCGCTGGTCTTCGTCAATTCCGTCTGTGGCTGCGCGGCTGGCATGGCGCGCCCCGCACTCACCCGCGCGCTGCAGCACCAGGTCAAGCCGGAACACTTGTACACGGTGTTCGCCGGGCAGGATCTCGATGCCACCGCCCGGGCGCGGTCCTACTTTGGCGAGTACCAGCCATCGTCGCCATCGGTCGCGTTGCTCAAGGACGGCGAGGTAGTGGCATTTGTCCATCGCCATCAGATCGAGGGCCGGAATCCCGATCAGATCGCCGCGGCGCTGACCGCCGCGTTCGACACCAATTGCGCGTGAGCGGACACGTCTTTCATCCGGGTCACGATGACCTGCACGGCACCACCGTGATCATCGCCGGCGCCAGCGGCCGCACCTATGTCGGGCGCTGGCACGAACGGGATGCTCGCGGCGTGGTCATGCGCGACGTGGCGATCCACGATCCGGCCGCTGCCCCACTCGACCGCCACGAGTGGCTTGCCCGCCAGCGCAGGTTCGGCGTGGCCGCCACCGAGAAGTATCTTCTGCTTCCCAATGATGAAGCTGGCGACGTGACTCCCTTCGACGTCGCCGAGTGAAACTTCCTGGCCGCCTTGCGGGTAAGGCGGCCGGACGTTCAACCCAACGGAGTGACAGATGACGACCGCGGTTAGTGTCGAGCGCATCACCAAGCGCTTCGCCGGCCATACGGCTGTCCGGGATCTTTCTTTTGCCGTTCCGGCTGGCGGAATCTTTGGCCTGCTGGGCCCCAACGGGGCCGGCAAGTCCACCACGATTCGCATGATCATGGACATCATCGAACCGGACGAGGGCCGGATTGCACTCTTCGGCACGGCGACGTCGTCTCGCGACCTGTCGGAGCGTGTGGGGTTTCTGCCCGAAGAGCGTGGCCTGTACCGCGAGATGAAAGTCCTGGATCACCTCACGTTTCTGGGCGAAGTGAAGGGACTGCGCTCGGCGGAAGCGCGAACGCGGGCCGTCAAATGGCTCGAGCGCCTGGGCCTCAGTGACTGGAGCCTCAAGAAGGTCGAGGACCTGAGCAAGGGGATGCAGCAGAAGATCCAGTTTGCCGGCACACTGATTCACGATCCCGATCTGGTGATCCTCGACGAGCCGTTCTCCGGGCTCGATCCGGTCAATCTGCAGGTGATGAAGGATGTGGTCGTCGAGATCGCGCGCAGCGGCCGCACGGTGCTGTTTTCCACGCATATCATGGAGCAGGCCGAACGGATGTGCGACCGCATCGTGATCATCGCGCGGGGCGAGAAGGTGGTCGACGGCGCGGTGAGTGAGGTCAAGGCAGGTTTTGGCGAACATCACATCGCACTCACGTTCGCCGGCAACAAGGAAGCGGCGAGCCGCATACTTGCCGATCGTCAACTGGTGGCCAAGGTCGACGACTACGGCGCCAGTGCGGAAGTGTCGCTTGCAGCCGGTGCGAGCGCGCAGACGTTGCTCGCGACACTGGTGCAGGCGAATGTCGAGCTCAAGCGCTTTGAGGTCGTCGAGCCGTCGTTGCAGTCGATCTTCATTGCCAAGGTGGGCGATGCGTCACATGCGCCGGCGCGCGCGGAGGCCGCATGAGAAAGACACTTGCGATCCTGCGCCGCGAGTTCAACGCGCGCGTCCGCACACGCGCCTTCGTGCTGTCCACGATTCTGCTGCCCGTGATGCTGGTGCTCTTCTCCGTCGCTCCGGCGCTGCTCTCGCGCGGCGTCACACGGACCGAGCACGTCGCGGTGGTCGATGCGACCGGAGATTCGCTGGGCATGAACATTGTGGCGGTCCTGACCCGCGAGCGGCTGAGTGGCGACAGCACCGGGACGGGGGCCGCGATTCCTCGCTACGCGCTGACTCGCGTGCCGGCCACCATGGGCACGCTCCAGCACGTGGTCGATTCGCTGGTCGCGCAGACGGGAATCGGCCGTCACGATACGGCTGGCGACCTCGATGGCGTGCTCATGATCACGGATACCACGCTGCGCAGCGGCAAGCTCGAGTACCTGGGCGACAACACCAGTGCGCTCGAGGCGATGGGCGCGCTCGAAGGCAGCGTATCGCGAGTCCTCGTGCTCACGCGCCTGGAGCGTGACGGCATCAATTCCGGCGCGGTCATGGGCGCGATGGTGCCGGCCGACATGACCACGGTGAAAGTGAGCGACGGCAAGGCCACCGGAGAAAGCGGCACCGCATCGTTCATCCTCTGCTATGTCATGGGGTTCCTGCTGTATCTGATGATCATCATCTACGGCCTGCAAACGCTGACGTCGGTGATCGAGGAGAAGACATCGCGGATCATGGAGGTTCTGGTTTCCTCGGTGCGTCCGTTCCAGATGCTGGTCGGGAAGATCTTTGGCGTGGGACTCACCGGTCTCTTGCAGATGGCGATCTGGGGCGGGACGATCTACCTCGTGGGCAATCAGCGCGCGATGCTCGCGCGAATGATTCATGTGAGCCCTGCCGCCATGCAGCAGCTGCCGATTCCCTCAATGTCGACGTCCCTGCTGGTCATTTTCCTGCTCTACTTTGTGTTGGGCTTCCTGCTCTATGGAGCGCTGTACGCCGCGATCGGTTCGATGTTCAACTCGGTGCGCGAGGCGCAGCAGGTCGCGTCGTTCGTGCAGATCACGATCTTCCTGGGTTTCATGTCGCTGTTCGCGGTGATGAAGGACCCGGGCGGGGGGCTCTGCACAGTGCTGTCATTCGTGCCGTTCTTCTCCCCCTTCATCATGCCGACGCGGTGGTCGCTCACGGCGGTGCCGGGCTATCAACTGGC
Organism: Gemmatimonadales bacterium; assembly: GCA_036267775.1. Lineage (GTDB taxonomy): Bacteria > Gemmatimonadota > Gemmatimonadetes > Gemmatimonadales > GWC2-71-9 > Palsa-1233. Next base: position 4,201 of record DATAVM010000189.1, on the reverse strand, counting down.
GATCTCGCTGGCTTTGAGCGTGGTCGCGCTCTTTGCTGTCGCCTGGATCGCCGGCCGGATCTATCGCACCGGCATGCTGATGTATGGCAAGAAGCCGTCGTTGCTCCAGGCGCTCAAGTGGGTTACCACCAAGTAGTTAACGTTTTGTATAGCAACAAATTACATGCAATTTCTGCTCTGTTGTGACAGCCCAGCGCACTCCGATATTCGGGGTGCGCTGTTGTTTGTGCGGGGAACTCTGCGACCTCGTGACTTACTGCCGCGAATCGCTCGACAGGCAACAGGACGGTGGTGCGGAGCGGCGTCAGTGCGCGAGTCCGGATGGGTCGGGTTGCAGCGAGCGCACTGCAGGCGCGTAGCACCATTGTCCCATTGCCGCGTCCCAAGCTGCCCGCCGGCCGGGCGAACGCGACAGATCCGCCCAACCGTCGGCGGGGAACTCGCGCGCGCCCCGCACGGCTGATCGCGTTGACAGCTAGAGGTGCGCGCTCTGACGCCGCGCCTCCTCCGGGCGGCTGTCGGCTCTTCCTGCCGTGCCCCGAGGCATCAACGCCGGCCTTGGTCTCGGTTCTCAGGGATCACGGCCTCTCGGCTCGGTCTTCTATCCGTATTTCACGTGAAACAGATCCCCGTTGCCCTCCCTGGGACCGCCAGCCATTGCTGCCCCCACCTTGGCGCCGTATGTTTTGGCCCCTCGACCCTTCTACCTGGCGCTTCATGGCCCGCACCATTGCAATTGCAAATCAGAAGGGCGGCGTGGGCAAGACCACGACCGCCGTGAATCTTGCCGCGTCGCTCGCGATCGCGGAGCGGAAGACCCTGCTCATCGACGCCGACCCGCAGGGGAACGCCACCTCTGGTGTCGGAATCGATAAGCGCGGCGTCACTCGCTCGCTTTACGATGTGATGATCAACGGCACCCCCGTCGCCGATGTAGTCGTCGCTGATCCTCAACTCCCCTACCTGCACGTCCTGCCGTCCACGCAGGACCTCGTGGGGGCCGAGATCGAACTGATCTCGCTCGGGGAGCGCGAAACAATTCTCCGCCGAGCCCTGGCGGCAATTCAGGACCAGTACGAGTACGTCTTGATCGACTGCCCGCCGTCGCTTGGCTTGGTCACGTTGAACGTGCTGACCGCCGCCGATGCCGTGGTGATTCCAATCCAGTGCGAGTACTATGCGTTGGAAGGTATCTCTCAGTTGCTCAACACTATACGGCTTGTCCAGCAGAATTTCAACCCCGATTTCCAGATCGACGGCGTGCTCCTGACCATGTTCGACGCGCGGCTCAACCTGTCGCGCCAGGTGGTGGGCGAGGCCCGCGAATACTTTGGCGCCAAGGTCTTCCGCACCGTCATTCCCCGCAATGTCCGCCTGGCCGAGGCACCATCCTTTGGCAAACCGATTCTGCTCTATGACGTGCAATCCGTCGGTGCCAAGAGTTATCTGTCGGTGGCCCAGGAGCTGATGAAGCGCACTGCGGGAATGACCCGCGGTCGCCCTGAGGAGGCACGGTGAGCGAGACCAAGCGGCTCGGGCGCGGACTGGAGGCTCTGTTAGGGCCGATCTCGCGCGAACAGGCGGAAGCGACCGGCGCGCTGCGTGAGATCCCGGTGGGTGACATCACGCCCAACCGCTTTCAGCCCCGCCGCACCTTTGATGAAGCCGCGCTCGGCGAGCTTGCCGATTCGATCGCCGCGTCGGGCCTGCTTCAGCCGATCGTGGTGCGCGCGGCGGGCAATCGTTTTGAACTTGTCGCAGGCGAGCGCCGCTGGCGCGCCGTGCAACGCCTGGGCTGGCCCAGGATTCCAGCGCTTGTCCGCGACTTTGACGATCGCATGGCGCTTTCACTCGCGCTGATTGAAAACCTGCAGCGCGATGATCTCAGTCCGCTTGATGCGGCGCACGGCTATCAGCGCCTGGCTGCGGAGTTCAAGCTCGCCGCCGCGGAACTTGCGCGATTGGTCGGCAAGGATCGCTCGACTATTGCCAACACACTCAGGCTGCTCAAGCTGCCGCTCGACGTGCAGAACCTGGTGCAGGAGCGCAAGCTCACCGAAGGTCATGCGCGCGCGCTCCTCGCGCTCGACGAACCGGCCGCCATCTCGCGCCTCGCGCCACGGATCGTCGAGCACGGCTGGTCGGTGCGCGAAGTCGAGGCGATGGTTCGCGGCGACACGCCCGACAAACCGCGCGGGCAGATGATGAAGAAGCCCGCCCCGCACAAACCCGCGACGGCCGATGCACGCCGCGTGGAGGATGCGTTGCGCAAGCGACTTGGCACCGACGTCCGACTCACCGCCAAACGTCGCGGTCGCGGGCTCCTCACGATCTCCTACTATTCGAACGACGATCTTTCCCGGTTGCTCGAGATGATCCTCGGCCAGCCGTTCGAAGGCTGAAGTCCATGCGCCGCGCTCTCTTCGTCCTGCTGGCGCTGGCCACCGCCTGCGGCAAGCCGGCCACTCCCACAGCGTCGAGTGCGCTCAAGGTGGCGCTCGTCACACCGGGCTCGGTGGCCGACGCCGCGTGGAATGCCGGTGCGTATCAAGGATTGCAGCAGATCCGGGATTCGCTCGGCATGACGATTTCCAACACCGAAGCGCATACGCCGGCGGAACAGGAAGAGGCGTTGCGCGGCTATGCGTCGCAAGGCTACGCGATCGTGTTCGGCCACGGCTTCGAGTTCCAGCAGCCTGCCGAGCGCGTGGCCAAGGATTTTCCCAAGACGATTTTCGTGATCACCAGTGGCGATCATGTTGCCGGCAACGTGGTCCCCTTGATCTTCCGCATCCACGAAGCGACGTACCTCGCCGGCATGGTGGCGGGTGCCATGACACACAGCGGCAAGATCGGCTTCATCGGTGGCATGGAATTGCCACCGATCAAGCTCGGCTACGACGGTTGGGTGCAAGGCGCTCGCGCCGTGCGCCCCGACATTCAGACGCGCATCACCTATCTCAACACTTTTGACGATGCTGCGGCCGGCAAGGAAGCCGCCCTGGCGATGATTCGCCTTGGTGTCGATCAGCTCCATCACAACGCCGATGCCGCGGCCCTCGGCGTCTTTTCCGCGGCAAAGGAATCGCCCGGAGTCTATGTGTACGGCGCCAACGCGGATCAGACGTTCCTGGCGCCCGATCGCGTCATCGGCTCGGCCGCGATCGATCTGCCGCTCGCCATGCGCCAGGTGGCCGCGGAGGTCAAGGCCGGCACCTTCACGCCGCGCGTCGAAAGCTTCGGGCTCAAGAGTGGCGTGATCCAGTTCGTCACGAATCCGGCGCTGGAGAGCCACTGGCCAGCGGGCCTCGCTGCGCGCGTCCACGCCGCTGCGGATTCGATCATGGCCGGCACACTGGTCGTGGCGGGACAGGTCGCGCAGTGAAAGAAGCCGCGCTCGCGGATGTAGTCGGGTACCTCGATGGCCTTCTCGGCACTGCAAATGTGCCTGACTACGATGGCGCGATGAACGGCCTTCAGTTTGCCAACGGCGGCGTCGTGACCGGGTTGGTGGCTGCGGTCGATGCCAGCATGCGCACGATCGAGCAGGTCGTTGCGGAGTGTGCACCCGGCACGCTGTTGCTGGTTCATCACGGACTCTTCTGGAGCGGAAGTGCGCCCGTGACAGGGCGTCGCTACCACAAGGTGAAGATGCTGCTCGACCACGATATCGCGGTCTACGCATCCCACATTCCGCTCGACGTGCATCCGATGGTCGGCAACAACGCGGTGCTGGCGCGGCTGCTCGACATCGTCGACCCTGTGTCGTTCGATGAGTACCGAGGCATCCCCTTTGGCGCCGCCGGTCCGTTGATCATGCCCCGCGACACGCTGGTCGCGCGCCTGGCCGAATTGCTGACCGCGCCGCGCGTCCATCTGGTCGCGGGCGGGCCCCAGACCACGCTGCGCGTCGGCATCATCACCGGTGCCGCAGGTGACCGCGTTCACGCCGCCGCGCGCGCGGGACTCGACACCTTCATTACTGGCGAGGGTGCCCATCACACCGCAAACGAGGCCATCGAGCTCGGGCTCAATGTGATCTACGCAGGCCACTACGCCACAGAGACTGTGGGTGTCAAGGCGCTGGCCGAGCACCTGTCCGAGCAATTTGACCTGCCGTGGCTCTTTCACGACCATCCCACTGGCCTCTGACGCGTTCGCGTGATTCTCGCGCTCAGAAACATCACTCGGCGCTTTGGGT
>DATAVM010000188.1:0-18220 GCA_036267775.1 Gemmatimonadales bacterium | reverse complement strand
CGCTTGCGCGCACCAGGCCGGACGCGATCGTCGCGTACACCAACGCGATCTATACCTTTGCGCTGATGCTCGAAGAGCGCGGTCTCGTGCCGTTCGCTCCCAGGGGAATTGTGGTCGGCGCCGAAAAGTTGCACGAGTTCCAGCGGGCGGTGATCGAGCGCGTCTTCCGGGCACCGGTGTTCGAGACATACGGCTCGCGTGAGTTCATGCTCCTCGGCGCCGAATGCGAGAAGCATGCAGGACTCCATCTCACCGCCGAGCAGTTGATCGTGGAAGTCCTGGACGACGATGGCCAGTCCGTTCCGGCGGGCGTCGAAGGAAACGTGGTGGTCACCGATCTCACCAACTTCGGCATGCCGTTCATCCGGTACGCCAATGGCGATCGCGCCGTCAGTTCACCCGAGCGCTGTGCCTGCGGACGTGGACTCCCGCTGCTCGAGGCGGTGACCGGCCGGCGGCTGGACGTCCTGACCACACCCGATGGGCGCCGCCTGCCGGGAGAGTTCTTTCCCCATATACTGAAGGAGCTCCGCGCAGTCCGGCGTTTTCAGGTCATCCAGGATGTCCCGGAGGCGATCACCCTCCGGCTGGTGGCCCCTGAATTGACGGAAAAGGACGAGGCCTGGCTCCGCCGGGAGGTGGCGGCGGTGGGGGGGAGCGCGTTGCGGCTTGACCTGGAGCGGGTGACTGACATTCCGTTGACCGCGGCGGGAAAATTGCAGGTGGTGGTGAACCGTGTGAAAACGACACCGCCAGGGGATAGGACCGGGGAATGACCACGCTGGGAGCAAATCAGTCCGCCGATGTTGTGTCCGCAGTCCGCGAGGCGACCGAGTCGGCCCCTCGCCGGCCACGGAGCGGCTTGTTCTCGTTTACGACTGCCAGTACGGCCGAACGGATCATTGCCCCGATCCTCGGCCTTTACCTCGGCTATGCGGTCGTTCGCCTGCCCGAGGTCTTCCCGGTTTTCGAAGTCCCCCGCGGTCCGATGATCCTGATGCTCGTGTTTCTCGGAATGCTCGGACTTGCGGTTCCGCAGGACGCGTGGTCACTGATCTGGAAGAAGTCTGGTGCGTTGCGATGCGTGGGGGCCCTGCTGGGCTTGGCGGTGGCGACCGCCGAGATCGGCATCTGGCCAACCAACTCCTTCACGTTCATCAAGGAGAACTACATCATCTCGGTGGCGATCTTCGTCATCTGCATGGTGTTTCTCCGTGACCGGAAGAATTTCCGTATCGCCATCACGGTCTATGTGCTCTGCGTGGCGGCCGTCTCCTACAACGTGGTTCGCACGTACGACCCCAACTCTGTCGTGCTCAACGACGACGGCGATCCGGTCGCGCCCGAAATCGTCGCGGCGCGGCCCGAGTTGCGCCGGCTGCAGATCGTGGGTGAGGGCCTCGACTCCAATGACTTTGGCGCCATCCTGGTGTCCACGTTTCCGTTGGCGCTCTGGCTGTCCGTTGGCAGTTTCAAACGGCGCGTTTTCTGGACGGGTATTGCGGTTCTCCTCGTCATGGCCGTCACCCCGACACAGTCGCGTGGCGCCGAGCTGGGCTTCGCGGCCGCGGCGGCGGTTGTCGTGAGCGTAGGAGCCAAAGGATGGCGACGATGGCTCTCCTTTGCCCTCGTTGCCGGATGTATTGCCGTCTTTGTGATGATGGCGGCCGGCATCGGCGCGGCGGCGCGCTTTTCGGACTTTGGCGAAGACGACTACAACCTGTCGAACGAGGGACGCTGGTTCTTCTGGAAGCAGGGCTTTGTCTGGATGCTGAAGCGCCCGTGGGGGTACGGCATCGAGAATTTTCCCACGTACTTCGGCATCATGAATGGCCCCGAACGCGCCGCGCATAGCAGCTGGGTGCAGTACGGCATGGAACTCGGTGTCACCGGCATTACGATCTTCGTGGTGCTGTGTGTGTGGCTCGTCCGGTCGCTTCGCAAGCACCAGCGCCGCGCCGCCGCGCTTGCGGATGTGATGCCGCAGGCCAAGGACGAACAGGTCCTCGGCGGACACATGCTGGCGCTGCTGGCCGGGGTACTCGTGACAGGCTCATTCCTGTCCAACGCCTACTATCCGCTGATGTACATGGCCCTGGGCCTCGCCGCCGCAGTCCTCCTGGGCTCGCCCCTTCCCGACGTCGTGCCCGATTCGCTGGCCAAACCCGGAGCTGCCACGCCCGCCCTGCGTAGCGGCGGCGCTCCGCGCCGGCGACTGCGACGCTTTCCGGGTGACGTTCCGGCGGGCTGAGCCAATGCGGCTGCTGCTCGTCACCGGGGTCTATCCCACTCCACGCCGGCCGATCAAGGGCACCTTCAATCGCGATCTCGTCACCGGGCTCCGCGCCGCGGGTGACGAGGTCCGCGTCATTGCACCGGTCCCGTGGACCGATCTGCTCCGCGCGCCGCGCGCTGCCCCGGCCGAGCCCGATGTGCGCTATCCGACCTGGTGGTATCCGCCACGCCTCGATCACGCCGGTCATCACCGCTGGATGTCGCTCACCATTCCCGCCGCCGCGCGGCGCGCAACCGCTGACTGGCAGCCCGATCTGGTCCTCGGCTATTGGACTCATCCCGACGGCACCGTTGCCCTCGATGTGGCGCACCAGCTCGCGGTACCCGGCGTCGTCATGGTGGGCGGCACCGACGTGCGAGTGCTTACGCGCAATGCCGCGCGACGCCGCATCATTGTCGAGACGCTCGCGCGCGCCGACCTCGTTCTGGCCGTGGGGGATGCGTTGCGCATGCGTGTGCTCGAACTGGGCATGGCGGCTGATCACGTGCAGAGCTTTCAGCGCGGGGTGGACACTGCTCGTTTTTCTCCCGGTTCGGGCGTGGAAGCCCGCCGCGCACTTGGCCTGCCGCTCGACCGCGCGGTCTTTCTGTGGATCGGGCGGATGGCGCATGTGAAGGGCCTCGACGTCCTCCTCACGGCGTGGCGCGATGTGGCGAATCTTCCCACGCCACCTCTCCTGGTCCTGATCGGCGATGGCGAAGAGCGCACGGCGCTCGCCCGTATGGCCGTGCCGTTCGGCGACTCGGTGCGGTTCGTGGGGCCGGTCGCGCACGAGGCCCTTGCGCGCTGGTATCGCGCGGCCGACGCCGTCGTCCTGCCGTCGCGCTCGGAAGGCGTGCCCAACGTGCTATTGGAAGGGCTGGCGTGCGGTACACCGTTCATCGCGTCCGAGGTCGGCGGCGTGCCCGACCTGCTGGAGCCGCCGAGCGTGATGGTGCCGCCGGAAAACGCTGATGCGCTGGCCGTCGCACTCCGCGATCGCGCGGCGGCGATACCGTTGAGCGCACGCGCACAGGCGGCGGTTCCGGATCGTCGCGACGCCATTGCCGCGTTGCGCGCGCAGCTGGCGGCGGTGATTGCACCGCAGCCCACCGGCGCATTGGCCGTCGCGCCGTGAAGCTGCCCCGCAACGCGCAACTCTGGCTTCCCGGCCTGCTTGCTGCGCGACGTCGCGCAGCCACGCATCGCTTTGATCCCGCGCAACCGGTGACCGTCTGGCTGATGTTTGCCGATCACTACGAGCCGTACTGGGCGCGACCGACCGATGCAATGGCGCGCGAGCGGGTGGCCGCGTGGTCGGCAGCGTGGCCCAGGATTGCCGACACGCAGCGCGATGATTTCGGGCGCCCGGCGCGCTGGACTTTCTTCTATCCGGAAGAAGAGTATCGTCCCGAATTGCTGGAGCCACTCGCGGCATTTGCGCACGCAGGCATCGGCGACGTCGAGATTCACATCCATCACGACGGCGAAGGCGAGCAGGATTTTGTCGGGCGGATGACCCGGTTCATCCATCGCCTGTCGCACGACCATGGGCTGCTGCATGAGCACGACGGACGAGCGGTGTTCGGTTTCATTCACGGCAACTGGGCGCTCGACAACTCGCGGCCCGATGGCCGCTGGTGCGGCCTCAACAACGAACTCACCCTGCTGCGCCAGCTCGGCTGTTACGCCGATTTCACCATGCCGGCCGCGCCCGATCCGTGCCAGACCACACTCGTCAACGCGATTTACTGGGCGGTGGACGACCCGGCGGCGCCCAAGTCGCATGACCACGGCACGCTGGTGACGCCAGGAGCAATGCCACCAGAGCACGCATTGCTCTGCGTGCAGGGGCCACTGACCGTACGGGCGCATCCGCGCTGGCGGATCGTCCCGTCGCTGGAAGTCGGCGAGCTCGCCGGCTACGCACCACCCGCACCGGCGCGCGCAGCGGCGTGGCTCGCCGCCGCACCACGCGTAGGCAACAACGTCTTTGTGAAGCTGTTTACACATGGCGCCGCCGAAAAAAACGCTCGGCCGCTCCTTGGCGGAGCGATCGAACGCACGGTGGAACACCTGCGCGCGGCGACACATCGCAGGGGCTGGCGCCTCGCGTTCGCAACCGGCCATGAGATGTGGCAAGCCATCGAGGCGGCGCGTCGCGGCCAGAATGCCGCGGGAGCGGTGGCGGCGCGGTGAGAGTCACCGAACCGCGGATCGAGTCGGACGCCCAGGGCGTGGAGCTTTCCGCGGCGCTGGGCGGCACGCGCGTGCGGTGGATGCTCCCGCCTGGCAGCGCGCTCGAACCACGCGGCGAGGCGTTTGCGATTGCGGCCTTGATGCCGGCCATGCGCCTCGGCACCCCACTGATCCTCCCCGCCGGCTGGCCGGTGGATCCGGTGCTGCTGGACAACCTCGTCGCATTGCAGGCAATCTGGCAACGCTGGTTTCCCGGGCTGCGTGCCGTGCCGATCGAGGCGGAACGTGCGCCGCGTGCGATGCCTGTGGCGCGGCGGATGACGGGGTTCAGCGGCGGAGTGGATTCTTCCTATACGGTGGCCGCGCTGGCCCCGCAGCTCGATACGCTCGTGTTCATCGACGGCATCGATGCCAAACGGCGCGACGCCGGGATCGTGACGGACGTCGTCGCCGGTCATCGAACGCTCGCACGCACGCTCGGCCTCGATCTGTGGGTCGTTCGAACGGATGTGAAAGCCTTCAGCAATCAGCAACGGCTCTCCTGGCTGATCTATCACGGCGCTGGCCTGGCGGCGACCGCACACGCGCTGAGTGCAGCGAGCTATGCGATCGCGGGGAGCAATAGCTGGGAAAACCTGCATCCCATGGGCACGCACCCGTTGACCGACCCGCTGTTCTCCAGCGCCACGACCACCGTCACGCACCACGGCGCGGATCAGCGGCGGATCGACAAGGTTCGCGCGCTGGGCAACACGCCGGCGCTGCTCGATCGTCTGCGCGTCTGTCTCGAGGGCACCGATTACAACTGCGGCCGCTGCGGCAAGTGCCTGCAGACGGCGGCCGAACTGCGGGTCGCACGGCTTGCGGCAGCGGCGCTACCGGCGCTTGAACAGCCGCGCATGCTGCGACAGACCAGTGTCACGAGTGACGGCGATCTGGTCGACTGGGCCGAACTGCTCGATGACACGCTCGAGCAGCGCGATCCGGCGCTCGCGCGCGAGCTGCGGCGCCTGATTGGGCGGTATCGACGCCGGCGGCTCGTGCGGGAGGCCGAAGCGCTGGTCCTTGGTGGTCGTGGCAAACGTCTGCTGCGACGGCTGGGCCTGGCTGCACCAGAACATCGCGCGGTAGGATAGAGCTTTCCGACCTTCAGCTCCAGGAGTTGGACGATGACATCACTCCCCCGCACGCTGATGGTGCGTGCCTTGAGCGCCCTGGCCGCGCCGGCCGATGCTCCCTTCGTGGCGGCGTTCCGCGGTGCGGTCTCGCTGCGCTTGACCGGTGAAGCCCCGGAAGCGTTCCGCGCCGAACTGGATGGCAGACTCCGGCAGATCACCCCGGACACGGCGCGCACGCTGGTGCGCTTCGACGCGGTGCGCGCCGCGCTCGACAGCGGCACCGGTTACAAGCGCGCGGTCTTTGGCGAGCGCTGGGGCGAAGGCGCCGGCAATACGGCGTTCCGTTGGCTCACGCGCCGCGCGGCCTCCATGGACATCACGACGGATGTGATGCGCCTGCCCGCGGACGAGCAGATCTCCCCGCACGGGCATCGCGGCGTAGTGTCGGCGATGTATCTGCTCGACGGCGAGGCGTGGTTCCGGACCTGGGACACGATCGGAGACCCGACCGTCGCGGAAGTGCCGCTTCGACCGGGCCTCGACACTCGCTTCACGCCGGGTGACGTGTCGTCGTCATCGGAAGGACATCACAACCTGCACTGGGTGGTCGGTGTCGCGCCGGTATCGTATATCCTGCGCTTCACGATCACCGATGTCGCATCAGCCAAGGGAATCCGCTACGGCCGCGAAGGCGCCCGCTGCTACCTCGACCCCACTGCCCCAGCGGATCCGGCGACCGGCCTGATTCCCGGGCGCCGCATCACGGGCGACGAATCGCGGACACTGCACCGGCCGCATTGACCGGCAGGCGCAGCGCCCGCGCCGATATCAGGGCTTGATCACCCCGCTGATGCCCTTCAGCCGATCCTGCAGCCGCGCGCTCAGCACGATGCGCTGCCGATCGACCCAGGCCAGGAAGTCGCCCAGATCGAAGGTCCCGTTGTTGTTGCCCAGTCGGTCGAGCAACGCACGCTGATCGCTGGTGAGCGCACTGGTCCCGAAGAGCGCGTCGACCGCAACGGACGGATCGGGCGCCGGAACATCCACCACTTCCATGGTGTCGACAAAGATCGCCTGCACACTCGCGTCCTGCTGCAGCGCCACGTGAACGGTATCGATGTGCAACCCGATGCTCAGTTCGACGGGCAAGTGAGTCCAGACCACGGCGGAATTGACCGGGCCGGTCGGGGTCATGATCTGCAGCTGCGTCGACGTCGTGGTCGCAACCCAGGTCGCGCTGCTGTCCGCGTCATCGGATACGGTCGCGGTATCCATCGGCGGCAGGACGATGTTCGAGAGCGACGACGACGTGAGGACGCGCGACCGCTTGCCGCGCGGTCGAATGCCGAAGGCGGTCTCTTCCGTCACAGCGGTGACTGTGAGCGTATCAAAGATCGCGACCGCGCCATTGACCGCGCCGACGGCCGTCACTGTGATGGTGTCCACATAGACGCCGGCAGCGAGACCGCTGGCATTCCGGTTCCAGATCAGCATGCCGCTGCCGGTGCCGCTCGACCGCGTGAGAACCGTCCAGCTCTTGCGATGCGCGGCCGTCCATGAGGTACTGCCGGCGTTGTCGCCAGTGAGCCTGACCGAGGCGTTGTCGCCCGGCGCGTTGCTGCCGGCGTCGATCGACGTGCTTCGCGCGGCGGGGCTGACGGCGAGTACCACCGGCACCGGAGCCGCCGTCACATGAATCGTGTCGAATACCGTTGCCGGCGAGCCGTTCACCGCACCCGGGGCCGTCACCGTGATCGTGTCGACATAGGTACCGACCGCAAGAGTCGCGGTGTTGCGAGTCCAGTTGATGCTGCCGCTGCCCGTGCCACCGGTGGTTGCAAGCGTGGTCCAGCTCTTCCTGCTCGTGGCAAACCAGTTGACCGCACCGGCGCCGGTGCCGGTGAGCGCGATCGCAGCATTGTCGCCGCCGGCGGCCGAGCCCTGCACCAGACTTACACTGCGAGCTGCCGGACTGAGCGCCAGCATGACCGGCACAGCGTTCGCCGTCACATGGACCGTATCGAACACCATCGCGGGCGACCCATTCACGGCTCCGGTCGCGGTCACCGTGATCGTGTCGACATAGGTGCCGACCGCGAGACTTGCGGTGTTGCGCGTCCAGCTCGCCGTGCCGCTGCCAGTGCCGTTCGTGGTGGCGAGGACGGTCCAGTTCTGCTTCTTCGACACCGTCCAGGTGGTGGTGGATGCGTTGTCGCCAGTGAACGCGATCGCCGTGCTGCTGCCAGCCGCCGCAGTACCCTGTTGCACCGTCACGCTGGCGACGGTCGCCGAGAGTGCGAGTGTCACCGGTACCGGAGCGGCAGTGACGTGGATGGTGTCAAACACCATTGCGGGCGACCCGTTCGCCGCACCGGGGGCGGTCACCGTGATCGTGTCCACATAGGTGCCAACCGCGAGACTTGCGGTGCTGCGCGTCCAGCTCGCCGTGCCATTGCCGGTGCCGTTCGTGGCGGCCAGCGTGGTCCAGCTCTTCTTTTTCGACGCCGTCCAGGTGGTGGTGGACGCGTTGTCGCCCGTGAAGATGATCGCCGTACTGCTGCCAGCGGCCACATTACCCTGTTGCACCGTCACGCTGGCAACGGTCGCCGAGAGTGCCAGTGTCACCGGCACCGGAGCGGCGGTCACGTGAACAGTGTCGAACACCATGGCAGGCGACCCATTCGCCGCGCCGGGAGCGGTCACGGTGATCGTGTCGACATAGGTACCCACGGCGAGGCCAGCAATGCTGCGGCTCCAGCTTGCCGTGCCACTGCCAGTGCCGTTCGTGGTGGTCAGGGTGGTCCAGCTCTTCTTTTTCGACACCGTCCATGTGGTGCTCGACGCGTTGTTGCCGGTCAGCGTAATGGTCGCGTTGTCGCCCCCGACGATACTTCCCTGCTGCGCCGTGATGCTTCGGGCGGATGGTGAAAGCGCCAACGTGACGGGTACCGGTGCGGCAGTCACATGAATCGTGTCGAAGACCATCGCCGGCGAGCCGTTCGCGGCACCTGGTGCAGTGACGGCGATCGTATCGACATAGGTGCCGACGGCCAGGCTCACGGTGTTGCGCGTCCAGCTTGCGGTACCGCTGCCAGTGCCGCTGGTCGTCGTCAATGTGGTCCACGTTTTCTTCTTTGCCACGGACCACGTGGTCGAGGGCGCGTTGTCGCCGGTGAGCGTGATCGTGGCATTGCTGCCAGCCGCGGCATTGCCCTGCTGCACTGTTACCGCGCTTGCGGACGGGCTGAGTGCCAATGTCACCGGCACTGGGGCGGCAGTCACATGGATTGTGTCGAAGACCATCGCGGGTGAACCGCTCGCGGCACCCGGTGCAGTGACGGTGATCGTGTCGACATAAGTGCCGACCGCGAGGCTCACAGTATTGCGCGTCCAGCTCGCGCTGCCGCCGCCCATGCCGCTCGTGGTGGTGAGCGTCGTCCAGCTCTGCTTCTTCGACACCGTCCAGCTCGTGGTCGATGCGTTGTCGCCGGTGAGCGTGATCGTCGCATTGCTGCCGGTTGCCGCACTGCCCTGCTGCACGGACACGCTGCGCGCGGCGGGGCTCAGTGCCAGCGTGACCGGCACCGGCGCGGCGGTCACATGGATGGTGTCGAACACCATCGCCGGCGAACCGTTGGCGGCGCCCGGCGCGGTGACGGTGATCGTGTCAACGTACGTGCCGACCGCAAGACCCGAGATGCTGCGGCTCCAACTCGCGGTGCCGCTGCCAGTGCCGCTCGTGGTATTCAGCGTGGTCCACGTCTTCTTCTTTGCCACGGTCCAGTTGGTGGTCGACGCGTTGTCGCCGGTCAGCGTCACGCTGGCGTTGTCGCCGACGACGGCGCTTCCCTGCTGCGCCGTCACGCTGCGCGCAGCGGGCGAGAGCGCCAGCGTCACGGGAACCGGCGGTGCCGTGATTCGCAGCGTGTCATAGATGGTGCTCGGCGAGCCACTCGCCGCACCCGGCGCGGTCACCGTGATCGTGTCGACATAGGTCCCGACGGCGAGGCCGGTGGTGTTGCGGCTCCAGGCCACGTTGCCCGAGGCGGTCCCGCTCGCCGTGGTGAGTGTGGTCCAGTTCTGTCGCTTCGTCGCACTCCACGTGGTGGTCGACGCGTTGTCACCGGTCAGCGTGACCGCGGCCGTCGCACTCGCCGCGGACGCGCCCTGCTGGGCGCTGGTGCTGCGGCTTGTCGGGCTGACCGACAACGCCACCGGCACCGGCTGCTGCTGCGTGCCGCCGCCCTGCCCGGCCGCGCGGAACGAGGCCATGATGATGGTGGAGTTGCGCGCGTTGTCCCACGATTCCATGGCCGGCATCGTCGCCGTACCGGCAGGCGCGTTGAGCCAGTACGCTTCCATGTGGCCAATGCCGGTGGGTCCGCGCGGCGTCGAGGTGTTTTCCCCGGCGGTCCAGCTGCCCAGCGCGTCGAACTGGCCCCCGGTGTTCATGTCCTGCCAGCTGAAGAAGGCGAGGCCCGGCGCGCTCATGCTGGCCGCGGGCAGGATGCCACTTCCAAACGGGTACTCGATGATGCCCGGATCCGGGAAGCTGAAGGCCTGCCCGCTCTGGAGGGGATCAGCGGTGTTGTCGACGCCGGAGAACTCGTACACCGAAAGCGAGGCTTCCTGGTTGTAGACGCCTGCGCCGTATGGCTTGGGTCCGCTCAGGCTCACGCTGTTGAAGCCCGCCTTGATGTTATAGCAATACCAGGCCGCAACCACAGTCTCGAGTCCGTTGGAGCTCACGCCGGAAGCGAATTGATGGCAGTTGTTGCCCTGGCTGTCGGTGATCGCGGCCGGGCCCTGCTGCATCGTGAAGAAGTTTTCCCACCGCGCGACGATGACCAGCAGGTCGCCGGCGTGGTTGTTCATGCTGACCACTGACGGCCCGTACCACAGCGAGTAGCTGTCCTGGACCTTGGTGATCTGGGCCTCGAGCGACGCGACCCTGCCCGCACTGAGGAGGGTGGTGGCACCGAGCGCGAGGCGCATCGGCCACCGGCAACCTTGCTTGAGTGAACGAACGATTGATCGAACCACGCGCGTAGCCTCCCCAGACCGGGATCAATGTGCTTTCCTGGCGCTGGCGACTCGGCTGGCATGACGCCGCGCAAGCGCGACGTGGTAGCTCCGTGGTTCTGCGTCCCGGCCTTTCGGCCGGTTTGCTCTGTGCAGCGGCCGCCTCCTATCGGGCGACGCGGCAGTTCAAGGCAACGACCATGCCAGCGGAAACTCAATGTTCATGCCGCTTTCAGGCCCATTCCAACGCTCGATTCCGACCAATTACTTGGCAGTTGGCCCAGTGGGATCGACCCGCCGCGGGTTTGCCATTCCGCTTCGCCCGTGGGGCCAGTACAACGCCTGTCGTCGGGCCAGACTGTGGCGATGGGGCAACAATCCGTTGTTGTGGGGATACATCGACGGGCGGAAATGAGGGGAATATCGGTCGGCAAGCCCACCAGCTTGTCGGCGGCGACAATGGCCGCAAGTCATGTAAATTCAATCGCTTACAGGTTTGAGGACGGGCGATGCTTCCCCACCACCTGGATTGAACGGCCGTGGCACAAGGGGTGCAAAATCCCTGACCGAGCAACAGAGCATCGCGGTATAGACGGTCACATACATTCACACCGGTAAAGGGCGGGTTTCCGATGAAGCGTGCACTTTTTGGAATCGCAGGCGCGGCGGCAATGCTGTTGATGGCTCAGCCGGCCCACGCGCAGGGGCAGCAGCTTGGAGCCTGTCCGGCGCAGGCCCCGGTAAAGGGCGACGCCAATTTCACCTACCTCACCGAGACCCAGCCGGACGGGCCGGACTTCTTCGATCGCACCGGGTGCTTTGACGGCGTGACGGTCGCGACCAACCCGCTCGTCGTGCCGCAGCCTGGCCTGCAGAACGCGTTCGAGGTCTTCTGTGTCGACTTCGCCGATGATCTCAATCCGGTCACCAACTACGACGTGGACCTGACGGCGCTTACCAGCACCGCCAGCTACGCCAACACCAAGATCAAGAGCGAGCAGCAGTACTGGGAAGCGGCCTTCATTGTCACGAACTACTTCCAGGCCGGCAACAACCCGGCGGTGAATTCTTCCGCCGACTGGCAGTGGGCCATCTGGGGCATCACGGATGACGGCGGCAGCTGCGTGGGCTTGGGTAGCGGCTGCAACGGCGACGCGCAGACGCTCGAATCGCTGGCGGAGAGCGCCTGGAACAACATCGGCACCGATGGTTACACCACGGATTCATTCAGCACCTTCGCAATCATCACCGATGCGGGTGCCAGCTGCAGCGGGGCTCCGTCGAGCTCGCCGACCGGTATCTGCCAGGAACTGCTCTACAACACCGTGCCGAACTCGCAGGTCACGCCGGAGCCGGGCACCATGTCGCTGATCGCGCTGGGCTTGGCTGGTATGGCGGGCGCTGGGATGCGCCGCCGCAAGCGCCGGTAGTCTCCACGGCAGGTGTCAGCTAGCTTTCGAGGCGGGCTCCGATCTTCGGAGCCCGCTTCGGTTTTTCCCCCTTTCGCGTCCCGAGAGCGTGTCCGAGACCTCCACGACGCACGAGACCTCGCCGCCGACCGTCACGGTCGTGATCCCGATGCGGAACGAAGCCGCAACCATCGGGGGATGCGTCGCCTCGATCCTCGCCTCTCAACTCCCGGTGGGGACGACCCTCGAGGTCCTGGTCCTTGACGGAGCGAGTACCGACACATCGCCGGCGACAGTGCGCGAGCTGTCCGCGCGCGATCCGCGCGTTCAGCTGATCCCCAATCCCGAGCGTCTGCAGGCCGCCGCTTTCAACCGAGGCATCGCACTCGCCCGCGGGCAGTATGTGGTCCGCGTCGACGCCCATTCGCTCTACGCCGACGACTATGTGGCCGAGTCGATTCGGCTGCTCGAAGAAACTGGAGCCGAAAACGTTGGCGGTGTGCAGCGCGCCACCGGCACGAACTGGGTGGGACGGGCGATCGCCGCCGCAGTGTCCTCCCGCTTTGCCGCGGGCGACGCCAAGTACCGCCATGCGAGCGAGCCCACGTTCACGGATACCGTCTACCTCGGCGCGTGGCGCACCGCGACACTCCGGAAACTCGGCGGCATGCGCACCGACTGGGCCGTCAACGAAGACTACGAAATGAACGTGCGGCTGCGCGCGGCCGGCGGGACGATCTATCTCTCTCCGACCATCCGTTCGACCTACTTTGTGCGCGGTTCGCTCGGCGCCCTGGCGCGGCAGTATGTGCGCTACGGTTTCTGGAAGGTGCGGACGCTCATCGAGCATCCGGGTTCGCTCCGCTGGCGGCAGGTGGTGGCACCGGCCTTTGTGCTTTCGCTATTGCTCACGCCCCTGTTCGTTCACTGGCTGGGCTGGTTCGGCACGTCACATATCGCACTCTATGTTGTGGCCAATCTCGCGGCGAGCGTAATTACCGCTCGCAAGCAGGGGATGACGCTCCTGCTAGTGCTGCCAATCGTGTTCGCGATCATTCACTGTTCATGGGGGGGAGGGTTCCTCACTGGCCTCATCTACTGGCCGTTCCGGCAGCGCTGAATCGACGGTGCAGCGCACCGCCCGCCGGCTGGGGTGGCTCTCGCTCGCGGTCATCCTCCTCTTCTGGATCATGATCCGCTTTCTCGGCGACGACGTCTGGTGGACGTTGCCGGTGCTCTATGGTCCGCGCTGGCTCTACACGCTCGTCATGCTTGGCGTGATCCCGTGGCTGGTGACCGCGCCACGCCGCGCGGCACTCCCGGTCCTGGTGGGTGCAGTGCTCGCGGTCTTTGGTGTGCTCGACTGGCGTATCGGTCTGGGCGGGCTCACGGCCGGCGACGGCCCAGCCCTCCGCGTGCTCGAGCTCAATGCGGGCGCCGGCAGCGGCGGTCTCCCCAACCTCAATGACATTATCAACGAGTTGAAGGCGCGCGATCCCGACATCATCGTGATTGCGGAGTGCGGGCTGGGAGTTTCGGACTCACTGCCGGCGCGCTTTCCGGGCTACACCATCCGGGTCGCCGCACCAGAGCTCTGCCTGGCCGTACGCGGTGAGATCCAGGAGTTTTCGCAGCGCGATCAGCTGGATCTGTGGAAGAAGGGCGGCGCCGGAGAGATTGTGCGCGCCATTCTCGTCACACGCGCGGGGCCGGTGCGCCTGGGAATGGTCCACCTGGCCACCCCGCGCAATGCGCTCGACAACTATCTCGATCTCTCGACCATTCCGTCACTCGGCCCGGTCACGCGCGCAAATATCGACGAGCGCGATGAAGAGTCGCGCGACGCCCGCGACTGGATCATGACCGGCCCGGCCATGCCAACGATCATCACCGGCGACTTCAATATTCCAGTGGAGAGCGCGATCTACCGGCGGTATTGGGCAAGCTTCCGCAATGCGTTCTCAGCCAGCGGCCGCGGAACCGGCTATACCAAGCACACACGCCTCTGGGGCGTCCGGATCGATCATGTGCTGATGACCAAGGACATTCATGCCGTGCGGAGCTTTACCGGAAAGGATGTCGGCTCCGACCACCTGCCGGTCATTGCCGACTTGAGATTGCCTCAGCGGACCAGTACGGCGCGGTAGCCGCTGACATCTTGAAGCGTGTAACTGTCGCGGGCGGCCGCGGCCAGGACGCTGGCCTGATATTCGCCGGTGCGCGAGAGGTCAGGAACGTAGATCTGCCCGATGGTGCCACTCGCGACCTGACCGGTGACGACCATATTGGCGACCGACCCGGTCGAGGTGGCAAAGCCGTTGTAACTGATGACGCGCGCGCTGTCGATGGTCGGACCACTCACGACGAACTGCACTGCGCCGTCGTTGCTGCGAGGAGTGGTCAGCTGCAAAGTCAGCCAACCGCCGGTGGGCGCCGCAGGAGTCTGGGACGTCGAAGTCGAGTTGGTCCCCGTGGGCGTGTTGGTGCCACACGCGGCGAGTCCGACTACGAATGCGGCCAACGCGGGCCGCACGATGGTCGTCATCAGACGACGCGAAGCAGAGTTGAGCGAGCAGTTCATGTGTCGTCATTCTAGCAATCGGTGGACCAACGACACGCTCGCGCGGCCAGTTTTCCAAGTTATGGTAAGACAACAACTTGCGTAACTGTTGCTCTACTGCCTCAACTTTTTTCATAGGCCGAACCGTATGATTTTTAGTCAGCAACTGTCAACTCGGTTCGCGGGCCAGCGGACTCCAACTCCGCCCAGCTATCCCGGGTTGAGCCGCGGCGGCAGGTGCTAGCGATGACGGCGAGTGAGCCGAGGATCGCGGCGGTCATCCCGGCGTACAACGCCGCCGGGGTATTGGGGGACGCCATCGCGTCGCTCCAGCGACAGACCGTCCCGCCGGACGAGATCCTGGTGGTCGACGACGGTTCGGCCGACGACACGGCCGCCGTGGCCGAGGCGGCCGGGGCGCGGGTGATCCGGCAAGCCAACGGCGGGCCGGCGGCGGCCCGCAATGCCGGCATCGAGGCCACGACCGCGGAGTGGATCGCCCTCCTCGACTCCGACGATCTGGCCTACCCTACCCGGCTGGAGCGGGAACGGGAGCACTTGTCCGACCCGGCGACGGCCGTGGTCTTCAGCGGAGCGATTGTGCCGGGTCGCCTTCGGCCGCCGACGGACGCGGTGACCTTTGCGAGTCTCTGGCAGCAGAACCAGATCATCACGTCGACCGTGCTGTTGCGCCGCGCCGCCTGGAGCGCCTTGGGCGGGTTCGATGAGGCACGAGAGCTGATCGGGGTGGAGGACTACAATCTCTGGCTGCGGCTGGCGCACGCGGGCTGGCAATTCTCCCAAGTCGCCGATCAGCTCGTGGAGTACCGCCCGGGAGCGGCGAGCCTGACGGCGCAGACGCGCCGCTTTGCCGCGGCGGAGATGGCCAACATCCGGCGCATCGCCGAGCGACTGCAGCTCGATGCCGGTACGGTCCAGGCCAAGGAGCATGCGGTCTATCTCAACTACGCCTTTGACTTCTTCCATGCGCGCGACCTGCCGGCCGCCCGCGATTTCTTTCGCGAAGCGGCGCGCCGGGGCCCTCTCCCGCTGGCGGCACGGATCAGGTTGATGGCAACTGTGTTGCCGCTGCGGCGCCGGAACGCCAGATGACCGCTGTTCCCGGCGAGCTCCGGGTCGCGGTGGCGTCGAGCGGACTGGGACACATCGCGCGCGGGATTGAAACGTGGGCGGGGGATCTCGGTGAGGCGCTCCACGTGCGGCGGGTAGCCGTGCGGCTCTATCAGGGAGGCGGACCGGCGCCGGCGTACGGGGAGGCGCTTGCCAATCTTCCGCGCGAGTCGGAGGCCAACTATCGCTGGCGCCATCGTCTGCCGCGCAGCGTCGCGTGGCGCCTCCAGGCGCACGCCGCGTATCAGATGGAACAGACCACCTTTGCGTGGTCGCTGCTGCGCGCGCTCCGCCGCGATCGGGCCGACATTCTCCACGTGCAGGACCCGGTGGTTGCCTATCGGCTCGAACAATTCCGGCGCATGGGCCTGCTGCGGACTCGTACCATCCTCGCGCATGGAACCGAGGAGCCGCCGGCGTGGCTCATGAAGCTCCGCTACCTGCAGCATCTCGCGCCGACGCACCTCGAGCGCTGCCGTGCGCAGGGCGCGTGGCGCCCAACGTGGACGGCCATCGGCAACTTTGTCGATACGGATCGGTTCCAACCGGGTAGTGCGGCGGAGTTGCGGGCAGAGCTGGGCATCGCGGCCGACGCACGGGTGGTGCTGGCCGTGGCGGCGATCAAGCGGGCGCACAAGCGGATCGACTGGCTCGCGAACGCGGTGGCGCGCTACCGCAGCGAACATCCAGACATGCCGGTGGTACTCGTGGTGGCCGGCGGCCGCGAAGGCGACACCGACGACGTCATTCACGAAGCGACTGCACAACTGGGCGACAGCGTCCGCTTCCTGGTGCGCTATCCGCGCGAGCGCATTCCCGCGCTCTTTCGCGTAGCCGACGTGTTCGTGATGGCCTCGCTCTTCGAAATGATGCCGATCGCATTGCTCGAGGCCACGGCGTCGGGTCTGCCGTGCATCACGCACGACGAAGCGACACTCCGATGGATGACCGGCGCCGGCGGGATCGCGACGGATATGAGCGACGCCGCCGCGTTCGGCGCGGCGATGCATCGCCTGCTCGAGAACGACCAGGATCGACGGGCCCTGGGAGTGGCAGCGCGCAAGCATGCCGTCTCCGAGTTCGGCACCGAACCGATTCTGCAGCAGATTCTCGCCTACTACCGCGCCGTTCTGGCCGACACGCCGTGACGACGCGTCATCCGCGCTGGCTGGTGGCCGGCGCGGGCTGCTGGTTTGTGGTGGTCTGCTTCTGCACCCTTCGCTCCAATCCCGCAGGCGCATTCCGGCTGGCGGAGACGTCGTGGCATTGCATCGTCTGCGGCGAAGGCGGTGTCACCGACACCTTTCTCAACCTGCTTCTCTTTCTTCCGTTCGGGCTGATGGCTCGCCGTGGCGGGTGGTCGCTCGGTCGTATCGCCATCGCGGCGTGCGGCTTGAGCGCCGCCATCGAGGTGACGCAGGCGCATTTTCTTGTCGGCCGCGACGGCACCGTGGGTGACGTGCTCGCCAACACCACCGGCGCGATCGCCGGCTGGCTGATGCAACCAGCGTTCGTTGCGATGCTGCGACCCGCGCCGCGTGGGGCGCTGCGCGGAGCGTGGATCGTGCTGCTCCTGGCGACGGTGGCCTGGTCGGGCACCGCGGCGGGGCTCCGTCCGGATCTCAATGGGCCGGCACCGTGGTTCGGGCAGCGCCTGCATCTCTGGACCGGACACGATCCATTCGAGGGCACGCTGCAGCGCACCACGCTCGACGGCGTCGATCTTCCCAATGATCCGCTGCCGACCGTGCCACCTGCCGACACGATCGACCTGGTCGTCAACGCGACGCGCGCCGACACCACCGTGCCGCAGAGACCCGTGTCGATTCTGCGCGTTGTCGACGGTCGCCAGCATGTGCAGATCGGTATGAGCCAGCACGGAACGGCGCTCGTATTCGAGAGTCACGTGCGGGCCGGAAGCGTCCTGCTGCGGACTCCCGAGTGGCGCTACGAGAACGCGGCACAGATTCCGGCTGGTGTTCCGTGGCGGTGGGAATGGCGCTGGACGCCTGGCCAGGTACAACTCATCAGCGGAGCGGTGGCGGGACCAGTGGACACGATGGTTCGACCGCTGTCGGTGGGCATCGGCTGG
This sequence comes from Gemmatimonadales bacterium, assembly GCA_036267775.1. Lineage (GTDB taxonomy): Bacteria > Gemmatimonadota > Gemmatimonadetes > Gemmatimonadales > GWC2-71-9 > Palsa-1233. The sequence goes on along the minus strand of DATAVM010000188.1, from coordinate 414 downwards.
GTGCTGGTGCATCCATTTGTCGATGCGATCGGCCGCAACAGCATCGTGTGGACCGCGCTCTGGCTGCTGGTATGGTTTGGCGCGCTGGGCTGGTGCGCGGGCGCGGCGAGCGACGTCGCGCTCGCCGGATTCGGACCCGCAGGCATTGCGGGCTTCGTGGCAGCGTCGCTCGGGAGCGGGCTGCCGCTGCAACCGGCGGAAGTGATGGTGGCGGTACTGGGTTACGTCGGGGCTGCGTTCGTCGCGCGGGCGCTGAGGCGTCATGCGCTTTGTTTGTCATCCTGAGCGCAGCGAAGGATCTCGCGCTCAATGCGACGTCAAGCCTGCTGTTGGCGTGTTGGACAGGAAAGCAGATCACTGCGCTGGGGGCGACCACGCCAGACCGCCCACTCGTCGGCGCGGAACTCGCGCGCG
>DATAVM010000187.1:0-1854 GCA_036267775.1 Gemmatimonadales bacterium | reverse complement strand
CTTCCCTGCTGCTGGTGGCGAAGGCTATGGCGGCGCGCGAGGGCAGGGACTTTGTGGTTCCGGACGATGTGAAGGATGCGGCGGTGCCGGTGCTGCGGCATCGGCTGGTGCTGCGGCCGGAGGCGGAGCTCGAGGGGCTGGACGCAGACCGCGTGGTGAGCGAGGTGTTGGCGGCGACGGCGGTGCCGAGATGAGATCAGGGCTGTGGCTGATGCTTGTGGCTTGTGGGATGTCGTTGAGCGGATCGTGCTGGGCGGCGAAGACGAAGAAGACGAAGACCCGTCTCTACCACAATGCGAGTTCGGACTTTTGCGCTGAAGTGCCGGCGGATTGGAATGGGCCGGCAGAGGTTGTGACTCATCCCGGGGGCCGATTCGACGCGCCGGATGGTGACGCTTCGATCACGTTTGCTCTTTCTCCCAATCAGCCGCGGTCGGCTGTTCTGGGGCAGAAGGGCGCGGGGGCGCAGAGGGCCACGCTGGATGACTACCGCGAGGCGATCCCTAATACGTGGCGAAGCGACGCCAGTGTGAGCCATGTAAAGGTGAGCGAGGAGGAAGCAGCCACGCTGAATGGCGCTCCCGCACTGCACATTGAATTGGCCTACAAGCGATCGCATGGGGCGCGGCGATATGAGATTGTCTTCGCCCTCTTGAACGATGAGGAGTATGCGGTGGAGTATGACGCGACGAAGCGTTCGGCGAAGAAACATGAGAATGACTTTCGTGAAGCGGTGAGCAGTTTTGAGTTTCACTGTCCAGCGGGTGGGCAGTAGGGAGACCGTCACGACGCAATGCAGACACTGATACCGGAGTCCGCGACTGGAATGGCGAGGCCGAAGGGAAGGCTCGGCCGATGGGTTGCGTTTGGGTTGACGGGGCGGGCGATACTTTTGTTCTTCGCTGGGCTGCTGCTGGCGATTCCGGCGTTCTGGCATCCGCGGCAGATCTGGTTCATGCTCGCATGGGACGCGCTGCTGGCCGGCTTGTGCGTGGTCGATGCGGTGCGGCTTCCCGGCCCTGAGTCGTTGACGATTACGCGCACATTTCTTGATTCGCCGCAGCTCGGTTCGCCGACGCGCGTTGAGATTGCGGTGCGGATGGATGCGGACACGGTCGTCGACATGCGCGTCGTAGATGATCTGCATTCGTCGCTGGTGGCGCAGCCTGCAGTCCAGCGCGTGGAGGTGTTTCCGCGCGAAGATGCAGTGTGTGCCCAGACGATCTGGCCTGCGGAGCGCGGCGATTATGCGATGGGCAACGTCTATCTGCGCTATCGCGGAGCGCTGCGGCTGGTGGAACGATGGGCGGTTGCTCACCCCAGCCAGCGAGCTGGCGGGGGACCCCGGGCCGCCGAGCCTGTTATAGAGGGCGAAACGAAGCAGACGGTGCGCGTCTTTCCGGCGCATGAGGACAGCCGCGGGCGAGCTGCGTTCTTTCTACTGCGCGCGCGACAGATTGAACTGCAGCGGCGGAAGCTGCAGTTGCGCGGCACGGGGCGCGAGTTCGAGAGCCTGCGAGATTTTCAGCAGGGCGATGAGCTGCGCAGCATCTCGTGGACCGCGACGGCGCGGCGCGGGAAGCTGGTGGCGCGGCAGTTTACGGCGGAGCGTTCGCAGCAGGTCTGGGTGGTGCTCGATGCGGGCAGGTTGTCGCGCACGGCGTTTGAGCTGCGGCGCGGAGAGCCGGAGCTGGTGGGCGAGACGGTGATCGAGCGCGGTCGCGCACATCGCATGTCCGTGACGCAGCTTGACCAGGCGGCGACGGCGGCGGTGATGCTGGCGCAAGTGGTGAGCGGGTCGGGCGATAAGTTCGCAATGATGGCGTACGGTCGCGAGGTGCGGCAGGTGCTGCC
>DATAVM010000186.1:0-2020 GCA_036267775.1 Gemmatimonadales bacterium | reverse complement strand
ACGCGTTCGAGCAGAAGAGCTTCAAGTTCTGGCTGATCAACGCCGGCTACTACACCGTGCAGCTCACGTTGATGGGGACGGTGCTGGCGGCAATGCAGTAGCGCCGGGGGCGGGAACCGCGTGCTCGGCCGTCTTGGCCCGCCAGGCATCGGTACCGCCAATGAAGCGCCCGGCCAAGGCGGCAAAGCGCGTGCGCCAACCGTCCAGGATTTCGTAGAAGGTCGGAATCACCAGCAGCGTCAGAATCGTCGAGGTGATCACGCCGCCGATGACCGCGCGCCCCAGCGGCGCGCGGAAGTCCGCGCCTTCGCCATGTCCCAGTGCCACCGGAATCATGCCGGCAATGAGCGCGAAGGTGGTCATCAGAATGGGGCGGAGCCGGATGCGGCCCGCTTCAATCAACGCCTCGCGCAACGGTATGCCGCGCTCCTCGCGCGCCCATTTGGCAAAGTCGATCAGCAGAATGGCGTTCTTGGCCACGATCCCCATCAGCAGGATCACGCCAATGAGCGACATGATGTTGAGCGTATCGTGCGTCAGGATCAGTGCGATCACCACGCCGATGAGCGAGAGCGGCAGCGAAAGCAGAATCGCCAACGGATCGAGAAATGACCCGAACTGCACCACCAGCACGAGATACATGAGCAGCACCGCGATGCCCAGCGCGGTAAAGATGTCGAGGAACACCGTCGCCTGATCCTGTCCCTGCCCGCCCACGGTGAGTGCATACCCTGGGCGCAGCGGAATCTTGAGCAAAGCCTTGCGGATGTTGTCCTGGACTTCGTTGAGCGCATGGCCCTGCGTGTTCGCTTCGACAGAGATGACCTTGTTGCGATCGAGGTGATCGATCTGTCCCGGCGCTTCTTCGGTGCCGATATGCGCGATCTGTCCGAGTGGAATGGCGTGCGGCCGGCGATCGGCGCCGGTGACGGTGATCGGCAGCTGCGCGAGATCGGCCGCACGGCGGCGCGCTTCCGGCGCAAGACGGATCCGGACATCGCGGGTCTCGCCAGTGGGATCGACCCAGTCGCCCTGATGAATGCCGGCAAATGCCGGTCGCATCGCCTGCGCCACCTGACCGATCGTGAGTCCCATCGCACCGGCCAGCCCGCGATCGACGTCGACGGTGAGCTCCTGCCGCGCGCCACGCACCGAGAGTCCCACGTCCACCGCACCCGGCACCTTGCGCACCGCCGCCACAGCCTCGTCGCCCAGGCGCGTGAGCTCCGTGGCGTCGGGACCGGTGAACTGCATCTGGATATCCTTGATCGCTCCACTGAAGCCGCCGGCAAAGACGGCGATATTTGCACCCGAGACGCGCTGCAGTTCCTGGCGGAGTTGCGCACCGAAGTCGGTCTGGTTGATATGGCGATCCGCCTTGGGCACGAGCTTCACATAGAGATCGGCCTGATCGACGCCGGGAGTGCGCCCCGGCAAGGCGCTCCCGATCGCCGCGTAGGTGTACGCGACCTCGGGATGCGAGCGCGCGATTTCCGCGACCGCTTCGGTCCGCGCCTTGGTATAGTCGAGATTGGCGTTCGACGGCGCTTCGACGATGATCTCGAGCTCACTCCTGTCCGAGTTGGGCACAAATCCTTCGCCGCCGATGGCGTACTGCAGGAACAGCGCGCCCGCAAAGCTCGCCACCGCCAGCAGCACCATCACCGCACGATGATCGAGCGCCCAGCCGATCAGCCTGGCATAACGGTCCGTTTGTCGCGCAAACCAGTGGTTGAAGCGGTCGAGCACGCGGGAAATCCACCACCGCTCCTCGATCGGGTGATGCGGGTCGGGCCAGTAGGCCGAGAGCATCGGGTCGAGCGAGAACGAAACAAAAAGCGAGACGAGCACCGCGCAGGCGATGGTCAGCGCAAACGGCTTGAACCATTGCCCCGCGAGTCCGGACATGAATGCGATCGGCACAAAAACACAGATGATCGAGAAGGTCGTCGCCGCCACCGCGACACCAATCTCCGCCGTCCCTTCCTGCGACGCCTGATAATGCTCCTTGCCCATCTCC
>DATAVM010000185.1:0-2186 GCA_036267775.1 Gemmatimonadales bacterium | reverse complement strand
GCTCGCGTCACGCTCGCACTGATCGCCGCGGTGCTGCCGCCATCGCAGGGCGCCACCTTTGACGTGCATCTCGACGGCACCGTCATCGCGTTCACCGCGATCGTCACGATCCTCACCGCACTGCTGTTCGGGCTGTTCCCGGCACTCAATGCGACGCGCTCGGACCTCACGTCCGCCATTCGCGCAAGCACCGGACAGCCGTCAGGCGGGCGTAGTGCCGCACGCTGGCGGACGGCGCTGGCGACCACACAGATCGCGCTGTCGATGGCGCTGCTGGGCGCGGCGGGACTCTTTACCCGCAGTCTTGCCAACATCAGCCATGTGGATCTGGGCGTGCAGGTAGAACATGTCGTCACGTTCGGGGTGTCGCCTGACCTCAACGGCTACACGCCGCAGCAGACGCAGTTGTTGATGCAGCGGCTGGACGACGCTCTGCACCAGATCCCCGGCGTGACCGGCGTTACGGCATCGACCATCCCGCTTCTTGGGGGGAGCAACTGGGGCAACGACGTGGATGTCGAGGGCTTTGCCGCCGGACCCGACGCCGACAAGAACGCGCGCTTCAACGAAGTACGGCCGACCTACTTCAGCACACTCGGCATTCCCATCCTGGCGGGACGCGAATTCACCACCGCCGACGGCATGGCATCCCAAGTCGCGATCATCAATCAGGCGTTTGCCAGGAAGTTCAATCTTGGCAGCAATCCCGTAGGCAAGCGGATCGACACCGGCAACAAGAAACTCGATATCACGATCGTCGGGCTGGCGCAGAACGCCAAGTACAGCGAGGTCAAGGATGACGTGCCACCGCTCTTCTTCACGCCGATAATGGCGGACAGCAATATTGGATCGTCGAGCTTCTATGTGCGGACCACCGTTGATCCCGTGGCGTTGCTGCCGCAGATCGGAAAAGTGGTGGCCAGACTCGATCCCAACTTGCCGGTAGAAGATCTGCGGACCATGCCGGAGCAGATCCGGCAGAACGTGGCGCTCGACCGTTTCATTTCGCTCTTTTCCGCGGCGTTCGCGGGCCTCGCCACCCTGCTGGCCGCCATCGGACTCTACGGTGTGCTTGCCTACACCGTAGCCCAGCGCACCCGCGAGTTTGGTGTCCGCATGGCGCTGGGCGCGGACCCGATGCGTGTCCGCCTGATGGTCATCCGGCAGGTGGGAATGATGACGCTGGTCGGCGGCGTGGTCGGTCTGGCGGCGGCGATCGCAACGGGGCGAGTGGCGCAATCGCTGTTATACAAGATGCAGGGGTTTGACCCGGTGGTGCTGATCGCGGCGTTCGTCATACTCGCACTTGTCGCACTGGGAGCGGGTTTCATTCCGGCCTTGCGCGCCTCCAGGATCGACCCGATCCGGGCGCTGCGATACGAGTAGGTCCACGGGGACCGCGCTCTCCCGGTTGCCCGCCTCCCAAGCCCCGGCCATCTTGCTGATGCCGGGGCTTCGCCGTTGTGGCGCCCCGCCCCCCTCGTAAATCGTCGTGGAGATTGTCGATGCGCTCCGTTGCTGCTCTTGCCGTCACTGCCGCGCTTTTCGCCGGACTGCCGATCACTCTGCCCGCGCAGGGAGGTGCCGCCGCCAGTCCGTCCGCCGATCCGGTTCGGGTGATGGTCGGCCGGCTCGACCTCGACCGCTACAAGGCCACGGTCAAGGGACTGACGCAGTTCGGCGATCGCCGGCAGGGTACCGATCGCAATCGCGCGGCCGTCGACTGGATCGAAGCGCAGCTCAAGAGCTACGGTTGCACCAACACCGAGCGGATCAAGTACACATACACCGGCCGTCAGGTGCGCAATGATTCGATCAACAAGATCGATCCGCCCGTCGCACGCGGACGCGCTGCGGGCGCGGGCACGGCTGCCACGCGGGACACAAGTGCGGGCGCGCGCGGCCGCGGGCGTGGTGCTGCAGCCACCAGTGCCGGCGCCACTGGACGCGCCGGCGGCCGAAATCCGGTCAAGGGCTACACCGCGCGCACCGGCGTGAACATGGATCCCACCAAACAGCCAGATACGGCACTCGTCCGCATCGACGCACAGCCCGACACACCGGGCGAGCGCGAAGAGGTCTACTGCACCAAGATTGGCACGACGCATCCCGGCGAGATGTATATCGTCGGCGGCCACATGGATGGCCACGGTTATGGTGCCGCTGCCAATGACGACGGCTCGGGC
>DATAVM010000184.1:0-3676 GCA_036267775.1 Gemmatimonadales bacterium | reverse complement strand
GGCCACGGCGGCGCCAGGTCGGGGCGGGAAAGCAGGCTCTCCGATCGAACAGGAAAGCGGCTCTTGCAGTCTTGCGCTTACCACCTGTCGATGGCTGCCTAAACCCGCCCGAATTCGGCGACATGGGATCGGCGGCGGTCGCCGGCAGCGACTGACGGATGGCGGGGGCGTGTTGGGGGATGACGGCCGTTGCGATGGGCGCCGGCTGACGGTTCGTCGGACAGCGGGTAAAGGCTTGCTCCAATCGAGAAGCAGGCACGGCGTCGACGTTAAACTTGGCGGTTACACTCGACGCCGTGCCCTACATGGTGCCGGGCACGCATGCGAGGCGAGTATCGCGGCCAACGTGGCGTTCGTCCACGGGATGTTTGCCGATCCGACCGCAGTAACGCCGGGTCGGCGCGGCTGTTTGTGTGCGTGGGATGTCGCAGTCAGGCGCTGATCTGCGGTTGCTGCGATCGCGGTCAGATCTATTGCGCCGACGATTGCGCTGATCGCGCGCGCCACCACGCCCAGCGTGCGGCCGGACGGCGCTACCAAATCAGTCGTCGGGGACGGCTCGCCCACGCTGTGCGGGCGCGTCGCTACCGGGCGCGCGGCAAGAAAGTGACGCATCAGGGTTCACCCCTGCTCGCGGCGGATGATCTTGTGGTGCCCGGCTCGCAGGCGATTGCGGGCGACGCAAAAGCCGCGACTGACCGATCGTCGCCGCCGGCCTCGCATTGTCACTGGTGCGGCCGGCGATGTTTGGGTCTCGTCCGCCCGGGATTTCTGCGTCGCCGGGTTCGTCGTCGAGGCGTTGTGCGACACGATCCAAGGGGACAAGACCATGGTGACACCGCCTGACATCGAGGCGCAGATCCTGCGCTTCTACCATGCCGAAAAATGGACCATCGGCACGATCGCGCGTCAGCTGCACATCCATAACGGCGTGGTGCGGCGGGTGCTTGCGCAGGCCGGCTTGCCGAAGCTCGGGCCGTCGCCGCGAAAGTCGCTGATTGACGCATATCTGCCGTTCATCCGTCAGACGCTGGAGACGTTCCCGACGCTGACGGCCAGCCGGCTGTATGGAATGGTCCGCGAACGCGGCTACCAGGGCCGGGCGGATCACTTCCGTCATCTCATCTCCTGCCATCGGCCACGCCGCAAGGCCGAGGCCTATCTACGTTTGCGTTGTCTGCCGGGCGAACAAGGACAGGTGGACTGGGCTCACTTCGGCCACCTTGAGATTGGTCGAGCGCGCCGCCCGCTGATGGCGTTCGTCATGGTTCTGAGCTACTCGCGGCAGGTCTTCCTGCACTTCTTTCTCGATGCGCGCATGGAGAGCTTCCTGCGTGGCCATGTCGCTGCGTTCTCCACCTGGGGTGGCGTGCCACGTGTTCTGCTCTACGACAATCTCAAGAGCGCCGTGCTGGAACGACGCGGCGATGCGATCCGCTTCCATCCGACTCTGCTGCGCTTTGCGGGAGACTATCGTTACGAGCCGCGTCCCGTAGCGATCGCACGCGGCAACGAAAAAGGCCGCGTGGAAAGAGCCATCCGGTACGTGCGCGATGCGTTCTTCGCCGCACGCACCTTCACCGATCTCGATGATCTCAACGCCCAGGCCGCGGCCTGGTGCATAGGTCCCGCCGGCGATCGACGCTGCCCGGACGAACCCGAGCGCACCGTCCGCGCGGTATTTGATGAAGAAAGACCGCGCCTGCTCGCATTGCCGGACACCTCGGCGCCGGTGCTTGAGCATGTCGCCGTGTCGGTCGGTAAGACGCCATATGTCCGCTTCGATCTGAACGACTATTCGGTTCCGTATGCCTATGTCCGGCGGATCCTGACCGTGCTCGCCGATCCGCACGAGGTACGCATCGTCGATGGTGCAGAGGTGCTCGCCCGCCACCGGCGCAGCTACGACCGCGGCTCGCAGATCGAGGATGCCACTCACATCCAGGCGCTGGTCGAGCACAAGCACGCAGCGCACCAGCATCGCGGAACCGATCGCCTGGCCCAGGCCGCACCAGCCAGCCAGACCCTGATGATGCGGGCCGCCGAGCGTGGCGCCAATCTTGGCGCGATTACCGTCGGCCTGCTGCGCCTGCTTGAACGTTACGGTGCCGCTGCATTGCAGGACGCCATTCTCGAGGCCTTGGTACGCGACGTGCCGCACCCCAACGCGGTGCGCCTCGCCCTCGAACGCTCGCGCGAACAGAACGGCGATGTCCCTCCCGTTGCGCTCGTGTTGCCGGCGCATGTTCAGGCGCGCGATGCGCCGGTGCGACCGCATGCACTGGAAACCTATGACCAGCTCAAGGGGCCGCGTGATGACTGAGCACGACACACAGCAGGCCCGCGCCGGCGCGCTCAACCTGCACGGGCTGCTGGCGCATTGGGGCGAGGTCGCCGGCGAAGCCTGGGTGAGCACGCTGCTTAGCTGGGAAGAGCAGGAACGCGCCCGCCGCAGTCTGGAGCGACGGCTGCGCACCGCTCACATCGGTCGCTTCAAGCCGCTCTGCGACTTCGACTGGAATTGGCCCAAGCGCTGCGACCGCGTCGCCGTCGATGCGCTGATGACGCTCGAGTTCCTCGGCGACGCCACCAATGTGGTACTGGTCGGCCCGAACGGCGTCGGCAAGTCGATGCTGGCACAGAACATCGCGCACCAGGCCCTGATCGAGGGCCATACCGTGCTGTTCACCAGCGCTGGCCAACTGCTTGGCGATCTCGCCGCACTGGACAGCGATGCCGCGCTGCGCCGCCGCCTGCGACATTACGCCCGTCCGCAGCTGCTGGTTATCGACGAAGTCGGCTATCTCTCTTACTCCAATCGCCACGCGGATCTGATGTTCGAGCTGATCTCGCGGCGTTATCAGAACAAAAGCACGCTGATCACCACCAATCGTCCATTCGCTGAATGGCGTGAGGTGTTCCCCAACGCCGCCTGCGTGGTCTCGCTGGTCGATCGTCTTGTCCACAACGCCGAGATCGTCGCCATCGATGGCGAATCCTATCGCCTTAAGGAAGCCCACGACCGCACCGAGCAACGCGCCCGTCGGCGGCGCGGGGCGAAGTCGTGAGCAAGCCACCAGACACTGCCTCGCTGCCCGCGCATCTGCGCCCGCTCACCGTTGGCATCCCACGCACCTGGACGCCCGAAGAGGCGCTTGCCGTGTTCGAACTGATCGACGACCTACGCGATAACGTCTGGGCTCTTTACCGCTGCCAAATGCAGGCGCTGCTGGCCGAGCAACGCAGCGGCGGCGGTGGAAATGACGCCGATGAGGCCGCGGCGAAAGAGCATTCTGAGCCGCGCGACTCCTGACGGCCCTTCATCGGGAAAAGGGCTTCATCCAAACCGCCATCCTGTTGTTCGATCAACACGGCCATCCCGTCGTCCCGACCTGCGATTCCCCGTGCTGGCGCGCGCAGTGGCGGTCAAGGATGGCCGTCAGGCCACCGCGTAGCGGCTCGTCCTTGACGGTCGCGAGCACGACGGCACCCTCAACGCAGACGGACGACCAGATCGCCCCTGACCGCATCTCAAGACCAGCGGATGTCGCCGTTTAGGTGCGGATTTTCGCCGCCGCCAACACCGGCCGGCTGATGATCGCCGTGCTCGCCGACAGCACCAATTTGGGCCTTGCACCACGGCAGTCAAGTTTAACCTTGGCCGCGAGGCCAAGGC
>DATAVM010000183.1:0-3873 GCA_036267775.1 Gemmatimonadales bacterium | reverse complement strand
ACTGACGGTCAGGCTGGATGGAGGCGACGTTCTCCGAACGAAGTCGATCGTGCTCGCGATGGGCGTGGAGTGGCGGCGCCTCCAGGTCGATTCGGTCGATCGATTCGTCGGCTCCGGTGTCTACTACGGTGCCGCACGCAGTGACGCCAGTCTGGCGCAGGGGAACGACGTATATCTGATCGGTGCGGGCAATTCTGCCGGTCAGTCCGCCATCTTCTTCTCCAACCACGCTCGATCGGTGACACTCCTCGTGCGGGGCGAGTCGCTTGCAGCGAGCATGTCTCAGTACCTCATCGAGCAGATCGCAACGAAAGCCAACATCCGAGTGGAAACCCGATCCGAGGTTGTCGAGGTGCACGGAGATGAACAGCTCGAGGCGATCGCGATCATCGATCGAAGGACCGGCACGACATCTCGGCGGAATACGAGGGTGCTCTTCGTCCTCATCGGCGCCGAAGCGGCGACCGATTGGCTCCCTGCGGAGATCTCGTGCGACGAACACGGCTTCGTTTTGACGGGGACCGACGCGATGAAGGCGGGACAGTGGAAGGCCGATCGCGAGCCGTTCGCTCTCGAAACGAGCGCCCCGGGGATCTTCGCGGTCGGCGATATTCGCTCGGGATCGGTGAAACGCGTAGCTGCATCCGTCGGTGAGGGCGGCATCGCGATCGCCTTCGCGCATCGCTACCTCCAACTCCCTGGGTAGCGTTGGCCGATCTGCCCCCGATTTCCGCCAACGCGGAGAGTGACAGTTGATGTGATCAGGCACCGCCGCATAGCCGATGTTGCGCCTTCAAACGACTAGCACGTCCGGGGCGGTCGACTCCGCGGGCGAGGCGCATGTGTGTGGTCTGTTTCGAAACCGACTTGGCCGCGCCGACCGCCGTCAGGCCATCGCATCGGCCTGCGCCAGGTATCCCTCGAAGTCTGCTGCGAGCGCCTTCTCCCGGAAGCGTGCCAAGAACTGCTGGTAGCCGAGCATGTCTCCGCTGTTCCTGGCCAGGAGCGCCCGTGACCGCAGAAGCGGCAGTTCGTGCAGGACGAAGCCCGGCTCGGCCGGCACGCCAGCCCCCAGGCCCGCCTTTTGGCGTTTGGCTGGTTCGTGGGCTCCAAGCGACAATCGCACTGCGGCAACCTGTGTCAGGGTCGCCGCCGCTGCGGTCATGGCGGATGAGCGATCGGTCTCGGCGATGGTGGGATGTCTGCGTACGCTGCTATCTATGGCCTACGTACCTACTTAGTATATATAGTGCAAACGTTAGATCCTGCGGCAACGGAGTATCAGAAGGAGATGAACTGATGAGGCAGTCGGTGCTAATTATCGGTGCGGGCGCGCTTACGGCCCTGGTCGCCATGAGCGGGTGTAGCAGCTCAGGCAGTAAGTCCGCGACCAGCAGCACAAGCTCGCCTGTAGTTTCGTCGCCGGCCGCGAGCGCACACAACCAAGCCGATATCACGTTCGCGCAGAGCGGGATTCCCCACCACGAGCAAGCCATCCCGATGAGCGACACCGTCCTGGCCAAGCAGGGCATCGACCCGCGCGTGGTTCAGCTGGCCACCCAGTTCAAGGCGGACCAAGGCCCCGAGCTCGCGCAGATGCACAGCTGGCTAAGCCAGTGGGGTCAGGCCCCGTTAACGATGACCCCCGGCATGGCGATGCCCGGAATGCTCCCCGATTCAGACCTCACTGCTTTGCGGAACGCCCAGGGTGTGGACGCAACCAAGAAATTCTTGACCGAAATGATTGAGTGCCACGAGGGAACCATCGCGATGGCCGAGGATGAAATCAAGGACGGCCAGTATCCGCCGGCGGTGGCGCTGGCTCACTCGATCTCCACCCGCGAGCAACAGGAGAACACCACCATGCAAGGCATTTTGGACTCGCTGTAAGGACAATGGTCGCCGCTGCGAGCTGAGTTTTCGTCAAACCGTAGTTCCCGAAGGTGGCTCTCGGCCCGGGCGCAGAACTAGTCGGCACGTTGGTATAGCGCGCGTTCCCAATACTGTTGGCGCTCAACGGACTTGGTTATCTCGGCGTACCGTAGACGGGCTCAGTGAGACCGTAAACCGCCGGGTTTGAGGCGTAAAGCGAGTATGCAGTCGGCAACTCGCGGATCGGCGTGAGCAAGTGCGCGGCTGAAGGCAGCAGCGTCCTTTCGCTAACTCGTCCCAGCCGAGGGCAACGTCCTCGAGCGAGGACACGCGAGTTGGCCTGAACCCGCGTGCCGGGCCAGCGATCTGGTCGAGCTGCGATTAAGCCGGCGTGCTTGAGGCCGTATTTTCGCGCAGTAGCCCCAGGCGCCGTTGGTATTCGTCGTCGTCGATCTCCCCGCGCGCATAACGTTCGGCAAGCATGTGCTCTGCGTTCATCGCTCCGCCAGCGTGAGCCGTGCCAATGGTCCGCTGCGACAGCGAAAGTAGATACCGGGCGAGCAACACCGCAGCAGTAATCACCAACGTCCAGAACACGATCGTTGTCCCAGTCGTGAGCAGCCAGCCGCCCCATCCCCAGTGACGGTTGTTCATCATCATCATCGACATCACCTTTCCAGATTGACCATGCCCCAACGCCGGTGACGGTGAGGACGCCATGAGCAGTTCTCCTGCGAGCGTGTTGCCGTCCGAGCTCATGCCCGGAACCCAGATATGAGAACGCCAGATGCAGTCGGACACGGCGATCACCGGAGCGGCGGCCATGATCGCAATGACGCTGGCGAGCGCAGCACGCGCCTTGATCTTCGCCGACGCCTGTGGCGGTGCCGCGAGCCGCTCGGCTCGTGCCAATACGGCCAGATCGGCCGCCGACAGCGCTTCTGCCGGGGCTGCCGCGGTCAGCGCGACGAGCCCGGAGAGCAACGCTCGGCTGCTGTGTCGGCGCGCCGCAACATCGTCGGCGCACATCTCCAACAATCGTGCTACCTGTCGCGCCCCTTCGGTGACGAGGCCCAGGCGGGGAAACGCCGCCGCTAGGGCGCGCAGCGTCCTGACGATGGCTGCATGATGGCCCGCGATGTGGGCGCGTTCGTGAGCCAGGACCGCCGCCATTTGGCGATCATCAAGCGCGGCTCGGGCAGCGCTGGTGACGACGATCGCCGGCGGTCGACCTGCGACGCAGTAGGCGGCAGGTTTGGCGGCCTCGACCATCACCACGTCGGCCACGCCGGTGTGATGACCGACCAGTCGCACGGCCCGCGCGTGTTCGTGTGCGCGAGAACGCATTCCCAGCGCGGCGGTGGCCAGCCGCGTGCCGGTGTGCACGGCCGCCACCGTGGCCGCCGCAGCGATCACAACCAGCGCGATCTGCGGCGCAATGCCGGCATCGCCGCTGATCGTGTGCTGCAGGCGGGCCAGGCAGGAGGCGGCAGCCGTGCGCGGATGAGTCCAGTGGCTCACCGCCCAGATGATGACCAGCACCGCGGTCGCTACCCAGGAAGCCACCACCGTGCCGATCGCGCTCAACCACGTTGCGACGCCGAGCCGGGGGGCGTTTCCGCTATCAGTCAAAGCCCGCAGCAACCGCGGTGCTGCGATGAGCATCGCCACGCTGTAGAGCAGCAGGCCAACCACGACGCTTATCACCCGTTCGTGTCCTTCGGCAGGCGTCGCAGAACAGAGCGCAGCCGCGCGGATTCCTCAGCGCCGATTTGTTCGACGAAATGCTGCAGCACTAACTCGGCGCTGCCGCCGCCATCGAGGGCCTCCCGCATCAACCGCGCACTGTGTTGCTCACGGGAAAGCGTGGGCCGATACCGGTAGGCCTTCCCGTCGCGCTCCCGGGCGAGCCAGCCCTTGGTGTGCAGGTTGTCCATAGTGGACATCACGGTGGTGTAGGCGATCACACGCTCGGCTGCAAGTTCATCGAACACCTCGCGC
>DATAVM010000182.1:0-14012 GCA_036267775.1 Gemmatimonadales bacterium | reverse complement strand
GGTGCGCTGGGCCGCGCGGCGCGGCGTGACATTGCGGCCGCTGGCCATCGATCGCATTCCCACGGCCGCGCGGATCGCGTCCATGGCCGGCGTGCCGGCGATCGCCGGCTGCGGCGGAGCGCTGCCACTGCGCGATCGGAGCGTCGATCTCGTCCTCGTGAGTCAGGTCGCGCATCACCTCGACACCGACAGCATTCTCGCCCTGTTCGCGAGCTGTTCGCGCGTCGCGCGCCGCGGCGTCGTGATCAGCGACCTCAGACCATCCGTGCTCTTCGGGCAGGGATTTCGTCTGGCCGGGCGCGCCCTCCGCCTGCACGTCACCACCATCAATGACGGCGTCACGTCACTCGCACGCGGATTTACACCGGCGCGCCTGGCGGCACTCGCCACCGCCGCCGCGCGCGGCGATCGCAGCGGCACGGTCCAGGTCGCGGCACGCCCGCTGAGCCGGGTCGTGGCGTGGTGGCGTACCGACCGCTGATGCGCACCGTCGACCGGCGCGTCATTCGCGCCGCACCCGCCAGCGTGTGGCAGCGCGCGGTCGCGATCGAGGCATGGCCGGCCATGCTGCGCCACTATCGCTGGGTCCGCCGCGACAGTGGTGTGCCCGGCGGCGCGGGCGTCGTCGAAATGGCAGCGTGGCGTCCATTCGGTCCGTTCAAATGGCCCACATGGTGGTGTTCCGACATGGCGGTGGACCCGGACGGCCGCCGCATCACCTACCAGCATATCAAGGGCATCACGAGAGGAATGGCTGTGCTCTGGACGATTGACGCCACACCCGAAGGATGGAGCGACGTGACCATCGTGCACACCTGGAGCGGGCCGCGGTGGCCGCTGATCGGACCTGCCGTGGCGCGGTGGATCATCGGGCCCATCTTCGTCCACGGTATCGCCGCGCGCACGCTCGCGGGAATCGACCGCGCCGCGACGGCCGGCGCATGAAGCGGCGGGTGGTGGTCACCGGCCTGGGGCTCGTCACGCCGATCGGCATCGGCACGCGCGACGTGTGGACGCGACTGCAGGACGGCCATTCCGCGGTGCAGACGATCACGCGTTTCGATCCGTCGCCCTTCCGTTCGCATGTCGCGGCGCAGGTCGACGATTTCGATCCCGTTGCGATGCTCTCGGCCAAACAGGCGCGCCGTACCGACCGCTGTTCGCAGCTTGCGCTCGCCGCGTCGCGGCTGGCCATCGAAGACGCCGCACTCGATCTCGCCAGGGAAACGCCGGACCGTGTCGGCGTGATGATGGGCACGGCACTTGGGGGTGTCGGCTTCGCGGAGATGGAGTATCGCAAGTACCTCGAGGGCGGGGTGCGCGATGTCGATCCGCTGCTGGCGCTCACCGTGTTCGGCGGCGCGATCTCCTGCAACATCGCCATCACGCACGGCATCGCCGGCGTCAACGCCACGAATGCGATGAGCTGCGCGTCGGGCACGCTCGCCATCGGTGAAGGCTTTCGCGCCGTCGCGAACGGCACGGCGGATGTCGTGCTTGCGGGCGGCAGCGAAGCACCGCTCTATCCGCTCTGCTATGGCTCGTTCTCGCTCATTCGTGCCATGAGCACCCGCAACGACGATCCCGCCACGGCATCGCGTCCGTTCGATGCGAACCGCGACGGCTTCGTCATGGCGGAAGGTTCCTGCGTGGTGATCCTGGAAACGCTCGACCACGCGCGGGCGCGCGGCGCGCCGATCTATGCCGAGATCTGCGGCTTCGGGCTCACCAACGATGCATTCCACATGACGCAGCCCCGCCCCGATGGCCGCGAAGCGATGCGGGCCATGCGGCTGGCCCTCGCCGAAGCGGACTGCACGCCGGACCATGTCGACTGGATCAACGCGCACGGCTCGTCGACGCCGCTCAACGACGCCACCGAAGCGCGCGCCATTCGCGAGGTCTTTGGCGATGCGACCGACCGCGTTCCGGTCAGCGGAACCAAGGGCTGGCATGCGCACGCCCTGGGGGCCAGCGGTGCGATCGAGACGGCCATCGTCTGTCTCGCCATCCAGCGCGGCTGGATTCCGCCCACGCTGAATTGCATCACGCCCGACGCGGCCGGCTCGCTCCGGCAGGTCCCGCCCGGCGGGCTGCGGCACCATCCCCGGGTGGTCCTCAAGAATTCCTTCGGCTTCGGCGGGGCCAACGCGACGCTGCTCCTTCGCGATCCGGCGGTGTAGATTCGCGGGGCCATTTCCGCCCCACACGCCCAGAATTCAGGAGATCGACGCGATGCCCTCGCTTGCCCGCCGCGCTGTCGCCGAAATGTTCGGCACCGCCCTGTTCATCTTCTTTGGCTGTGCCGTCGTCATCATGGAGCCTTTTCCGCACGCCCGCTTTGGCGTCTTCGGCATCGCCGCGACGCACGCGTTTGCACTGGCGCTGCTGATCTCGATGACGATGGGAGTGTCCGGCGGCCATCTCAATCCGGCCGTCACGATCGGCCTGGCTGCCATCCGCCGCATCTCGCCCCTCGACGCGTTTGTCTACGTCGTATCGCAACTGGCCGGCGCGCTGGTCGGCGCCGCGGCGGTGCGCACGCTGATGTCGTACAGTGTGGGCAGCGTCGTCGGCTTTGGCACGCCGATGCTGGCGGAAGGATTGACGATCACGCAGGCCTGCACCCTGGAAGCAATTTTCGCCTTCATGCTGATGTCCGGCGTCATGGCCACGGCGGTCGCGCGCAATGCGCCCAAGATCGCCGGATTCGGCATCGGCCTGACGCTCATTCCCATCATCATGGTGGGCGGCCCGCTCACCGGCGGTGTTGCCAATCCCGCCCGCGCCTTTGGCCCGGCGGTGATCACCGGCAACATGACGGCGCAAGCGGTCTGGTGGATTGGTCCGATCATCGGCGCGGTGCTCGCCGCACTCCTCTGGAACTACGTGCTGCTCGGGCGCGACGAAGCCGCGGCGTAACGCTACCGGCTGCGCCGCCAGAGGTTGATGGTGTAGCCCAGGAGAATCACGGCGACCACGACATACGCCGTGATCAGGTACCCGCCGTTGTCAGGCATGCTCGGCCTCCTCTGCCAGTTGGCGGCGGAGGCCGATGCCGTAGCGCGTGGTGACAAACCCGATATACAGCAGCGTGAACGTCGCGAACGACAGCAGCAGCGGCTTGAGCAGCACCCAGGGCAGCGACGGCGCACAGTCGGGATGCCCCGGCGGACACGGCGGCCGGCCGAGCACCGGCAGCGGGTGCTGCGACTGGAAGAGATAGACGGTGAGATGGATGAACGGCACCAGCACCAGTCCCATGATGCCGATCACCGCGCCAAACCGCGCCCGCTCCACCGGATCATGGAGGGCGGAGCGCAGGGCAAAGTATCCGGCAAAGAGCAGATACAGCAGCAGCGTGAAGGTGAGCCGCGGATCCCACGCCCACCACACGCCCCAGATCGGCCGGGCCCAGATCGGGCCGGTGGTGAGAATCAGCGTGCCGAATACCATCCCCACCTCGGCCGATGCCTCGGCGAACAGATCGAGCCGCGGATCGTTGAGCCAGAAATAGAGAATCCCCACCACACCCACCAGCACAAACGCCATCTCGGCGGCCCACGCCGACGGCGCGTGCACGTAGAGAATCTTGAAGGCCAGTCCCTGCGCGCGCTCCGCCGGCGTGAGTCCCAGCGACAGCACGTAGATCCCGGCCAGCATCATGAGCGCCACGACCGTGATCACCCTGCCACGCCGGATGATCGCCGTTGCGCGGTCCACTGCTGCGTTCATTCGTCCATGACCCTCGGGAAAAGCCCGGTCGCCAGCACCAGAAAGACCAGGTCGTAGAGCGCGAGCAATTTAATCCAGCCCAGCCATTCGCCAGCCGGACGGTGCTCGAGAATGCGCACCGTGGCACCAGCCGCCGCGGTGATCGGCGGCAGCAGGAATGGCAGCAGCAGCACGGGCAGCAGGAGCTCGGCAAAGCGCGTGCGCACCGTCATGGCGGAGATGGTGGTGCCCACCGCGGTAAAGCCGATGGCCGCCAGCACCGCGACGCCCGCGACGAGCCAGAGTGCGGCGGTGGGATCGACGCCAAAGAACATCACCCAGAGCGGAAAAGCGATCGCATCGACCACCAGCACAAAGGCCAGATTGGCGAGCCACTTGCCCCAGAAAAGGGATGCACGCGACACCGGGGCCAGGAGAAGGCCGTCGAGCGCGCCGTGTTCGCGCTCCAGCAGAAACGCACGGTTGAGTGCCAGCAATGTGGCCAGCGCCAGCGTCACCCAGAGCACGCTCGGCGCCAGATCGCGCGGAGCGAGCGTGCCGGGATCGCGGGCAAAGATGAAGACGAGCAGCACGAGCACGGCAAAGACCACGGCACTCACCAGCGCGGTGCGATGGCGCCATTCGATGCGCAGATCCTTGCCGGCAATCGCCAGCGCCGCTCGCACCGCACTCACTGGCGCAACAGTTCCTGATAGTCGCGGCGAAAGCGTTCGAGGTCGGCCGGCCGCGGCTGGTCGATCACGACCTTCCCGGCGATCAGGACCACGATGCGTGTGGCCTCGTGCCATGCTTCCGCCGGCTCGTGCGTCACGCAGAGCACCGCGCGTCCGGCGGCGCGCTCAGCGGCCATGCGGCGACGGAGCAGCTGCGCGGCGGGCGCATCGAGACCGGTGAACGGCTCGTCGAGCAGGAGCAATACGGGCGCATGCAGCGTGGCCCGCGCGATGGTGAGCCGCTGAATCATGCCGCGCGAGAATGTCCCGGTGCGTCGATCGGCGACGGCGGTGAGACCGGCAGTGTCGAGCGCATCCCTCACCCGTTGCTCGGCGCCCGCGATGCCGTGCAACGCCGCCGCGAAACGCAGGTTCTCCCGCGCCGTGAGATCCTCGTACAGCAGCGATTGGTGCGAGACGAGACCAATGAGACCGCGCGCAGCGGGATCGGTCTGCACGTCGCGTCCACCGATCCGCACCGTGCCACGATACGGGCGCGCAAGACCGGCGGCACAGCGGAGCAATGTCGACTTGCCGGCCCCGTTCGGGCCGAGGATGAGGATCAGCTCGCCCGCGCCAACGGTGAGGTCAATACCCCGCAACGCCGGCACAACGCCAAAACGCCGCTCCAGGCGCTCGACGTGCACGAGTGGTTCTCCGGCAGATACGCTGACATGGGGGTCGGACATGGCGGAAGTATAGGGCAGGAACTCGACGACTCGGGGCGGAGACCCCGCACTGCGGGCTTGCGAGCGGCCTTACGAGCCGGCCCGCGCAAAGACGAAGAGATCGTCGAGCTTGGTGAGCACCAGCAGGAACTCCAGCTCCGGTCCGACACTGCGCAGCACGATCTGCTGGCGGCGTTCGGCGGCGTGGCGGTGCACCATGACGAGGGCGCTCAGCCCCGAGGAATCCACTTCCTTGGTCCCCGAGAAATCCACCACGAGCTGGCCCTGACCCTCGGCCATCTCGTCGAGAAGGATGTTGGCATCCTGTCGGAACGCCTCACGGGTCGGCAGCCCCAGGGTAGCTGGTGCCTGCAGGACTCGCGTGGCCTGCTGCGCTGACACGGTCAATCGCCCTCCATTCCGGATGTCCATTCACGGCGCCGCTCGAATGCGGCCGGCCGGACCGGATCACCCGAGCCCAAGAATCAGCAAGGGGCTTGCCACGACCCGGCGACATCGTTTTCAGTCCGCGCCTGTGGCGTGCGCGCATCGCAGACACCGCCGAACGAATGCGCCCAAGGGCTCGACTCCCGGCCTCTGACCCGAGACCTTTGAACCATGACCGACCAGATCGATACGCTCCTCGATGAGCAGCGGCGCTTTCCGCCGCCCGCGGATTTTGCGGCCGGCGCGCTGGCCACTCCTGCCCTCTATGCCGCTGCAAAGGCCGACCGGCTCGGCTTCTGGGCCGACGAGGCCAGGAAGCTCGAATGGTCCACCCCATGGCAGACAGTGCTCGAATGGCAGTTGCCACATGCCAAGTGGTTCACCGGCGGCAAACTCAACGCTGCGGTGAACTGTGTCGATCGACATTTGCACGGTGCAAATCGCAACAAAGCCGCGCTGATCTGGGAGGGTGAGCCGGGGGATCGCCGGGTGCTCACTTATTGGGACCTGCACCGCGAAGTGGGGCGCGCCGCCAACGCATTGAAAGCCCTGGGGGTCATGCGGGGTGATCGTGTGGCGATTTACCTGCCCATGATTCCCGAGGCAGCAATCGCCATGCTCGCATGCGCGCGCATTGGCGCAGTCCATTCCGTGGTCTTTGGCGGGTTTTCGGCGGAGTCGCTGCGCGATCGCATCAACGACGCGCAAGCCGTGTGCTGCATCACGGCCGATGGTGGATTCCGCCGCGGTCAGGTGGTGCCGCTCAAGCGCTTTGCCGACACCGCGCTCACGGACTGCCCCTCGATCCGGTCGTGTCTGGTCGTGCAGCGCGGCGCCGGCAGTGACGATGCGCCGTGCCCGATGACCGCGGGCCGCGATCGCTGGTGGCATGAGGCGCTCTTCGTGCAGTCGTCCGATTGTCCCGCCGAGGCGATGGACGCCGAGGATCTGTTGTTCATCCTCTACACGTCAGGCACGACGGGTAAACCGAAGGGGATCGTGCACACCACCGGCGGCTATCTCACGCAGGTGGCGTCCACCACGCACTACGTCTTTGATCTCCGCGACAGCGATGTCTTCTGGTGCACGGCGGATATCGGGTGGGTGACCGGCCATTCCTACGTCGTGTATGGTCCGCTTGCCAACGGCGCCACCGTGCTGATGTACGAAGGCGCTCCCGATTGGCCGGAGCGCGATCGCTTCTGGTCCATCTGCGAACGCTATGGGGTAACCGTGCTGTACACCGCACCCACAGCGATTCGCGCCTTCATGAAGTGGGGCACCGAACATCCCGCGCGACACGACCTCTCGCAGCTCCGGCTCCTCGGCAGCGTGGGTGAGCCGATCAATCCGGAAGCGTGGATGTGGTACCGCGAACATATCGGACACAATCGTTGCCCGATCGTCGACACCTGGTGGCAGACGGAAACCGGCGGCATCATGATCACGCCGTTGCCGGGCGTGGTGACCACCAAGCCCGGCTCCGCCACGATTCCCTTTCCCGGCGTAGCGGCGGAACTCGTCGACAGCGACGGCAACGTGGTCCGGCAGGGCGGTGGCTTTCTCACCTTGACGGAGCCGTGGCCTGGCATGGCGCGCACGATCTATGGCGACGACGCGCGCTTCCAGGAGACGTACTGGAGTCGTTTCCCGGGCCGCTACTTTGCCGGCGACGGCGCCAAGCTCGACCAGGACGGCTACTGGTGGATCCTGGGTCGCGTCGACGACGTGCTGAACGTGGCGGGACATCGCATCGGCACGATGGAAGTGGAAAGCGCGCTGGTCGATCATCCGGCGGTCGCGGAAGCTGCGGTGGTCGGGCGCGCGCACGAGCTCAAGGGACAGGCACTCGCGGCGTTCGTGACGTTGAAGGACAAGCATGCCGCGACGCCGGCGTTGCGCGACGAATTGCGTGACCACGTGGCCGCCAAGATCGGCGCGATCGCCAAGCCGGACGACATTCTCTTCAGCGCGGATTTGCCAAAGACGCGTTCGGGCAAGATCATGCGTCGATTGCTGCGGGACATTGCCGAGGGGCGGACCCTGGGCGACACCACCACGCTGGCGGATCCCAACGTGGTGGCGCGCCTCAAGGAACAGTACGAAGACAAGGAATAGCGGAAGCGTTACGGCGTACAGAGTCCGGGGTTGTAAGCCAGAATCGTCGAGCTGCCCGAGTAGGCCGATACATCGAGCGGGAACCAACTCCTCGTGCCGTAGCGAATCCAGTAATACAGCGCCACGCCGTCATCGCCGGTGACGTCGTTGCGGAGAATCTTGGTCACGGAGAGATCACCGCGTCCGGTGTCGTCGGTCTCGCCGGGGTCGTTGGAGAACGGCGGGCTCGATTCGAGCGAACCGAAGATCTCCCAGGTGACACCGGTAGTGTCGCCGGTCACGGTCCAGGTCATTCCAATCAGGTTCGACGGGTGACCGAATTCGCTGGCAGTGGTACAACTGGTCATCGTGAACGAGGTGACGTTCAGCGGCGCCGTCACGGTATCGATCGCGTCGCCGTGAATGCTCGGATTGGACGTGCTCGTGGCGCGGATCGTGGCGATGCCGGCAGACACTCCGGTCACCACGCCGCTGGAGTTGACCGTCGCGATGCCGGTGTTGAGGCTGCTCCATGTGAAGGTTTCGCCGGGCATGACCGACATCCCTCCATCATAGGCCGTCGCGCTGAGGTTGGTGGTGCTTCCCACCGTATCCGTTTCGGAAGCGGGCGACACCACCACCGACGCGACGACCGGCGTCGAGGACACCACGATGACCGCTTGATCGGACACTCCGTGATCCGAAGTCGCCACGATCGTGTCGACACCCGCCGACACGCCCGTCGCCTGCAGTGTGCTGGTGTTGAACGAGGCAATGCCGGAGTGTTTGTTGGTCCAGGTGATTGGGCGGTACGCCGTGACGTTCATGCTGGCGTCGTCGAGCACCGTCACCGAGAGGGCGACGTTGCCGCTCACCGAGATGGTATCGGGCGTCGGTGTCACGCTCACACTGCTGACGGAGTGCACCGTGTTGATCGTGACGTCGCGGAGTCCGCCCTCCGGCGCGTTGTTGGGTGATGCATCGTCGGGGCGCAGCAGTTCGAGCCCGACCTCGTAGACCTTGGTCGTGTCGGCCGGCCACGGATCCGGGAAGCGGAAGAGCCGGATCAGGCCGCCGCCGGTTCCAGAACTTGCGGACAGATAGTCGTAGTAGTTGGTGGAGACGCTCAAGTCATTAGTGACGTCAAAGTAGAGGCGGGCCAATGCGTGCCCGTTGTCCGGAGACGCGGCCTGCCACGAGCTCGTGCTCTTGCTGACACTGAACCGGAAGGTGTCGGCCGAAGTGCCCACCGGTGTCGTCTGGTTGGCAAAGCTCTTGGCACCCAGAGACGCGCTGTCGTGCGCATTCTGGATTTCGACGCTGTAGGTGTTGCCACCGGCGACTGTTCCCAGATCCACGTCGATGATGAGGTCCGCATAGCCGCCACTGCTGCCCTGGATGAACGTGGCCACAAGATCGGTGTCACCATCGGTAGTGTTGGTCACGCCGGTCACCGGAGCGAGGTAGTCCACGTAGAAATCGCGGCCTCCTGGCCCTTGAAACCGATAGGTACCGCCAAGAACACAGTGGTGCTCGAACCCGCTGGCACCTGGATCGTGGTTGGTAACTTCCGTGTCGGTACTCGCCATGGTCAGTGTGAAACCCGCGCACGCGCCGCCCGAGCGGGGATCCCAGAATTCCCACATGCGATTGAACGTACCGATGTAAGGCACCTCGTCGTTGTATCCGTTGGATCCACCGACTCCGTAACCCACATTGCCCTGAGGCGTCAGCGTTGCCGTGTATCCCGTAGTGCAATCCCGCACCCCGCTGCCGTACAACGCTCCCATGATCTCCCCTTCGTCGCCGGTCGGCTTGCCCGGAGCGCCAGGAGGACAACTGGTGAAGTGCTCGCTCTTGCGCGCCACCTGTTTTGTTCCCGGCGTGACCGCCTGATCCGGCGTGCAGGCCACCGCAATGGTGGCCACGGTCGCGAGCACAAAGAGCGACCCGTGCAACATGCTGCGTGACATTCGCATCGTATCCTCCAGCAAGTCGAGAGCCGCGTGGCGAGGGACCCGCACCACTCCAGCGGCGAGAGCTGGTGCAGGAGACCAAGCTCCTGCAAATCCTGAACGCGTCAATCCGGGAAAAGGAGCGGGGAAAACCCCGCCTCACCTCCCCACCTTGCTGTGACAAGCCCGTCGACATGCGCTGTTTCCGATCGCGGGAGAGATTGTCCGATAGTTATTGTTGCGGTATCGTTGCGGGGGACATTGGCCGCCGGTAGTGCCAGTTGCTTCAACGAAAAGCCAGCACCATGCAACAACCTGCAGGCCACCCACCCGGTGCGGTCCGGCCGGGGCAGACACTCGATGCACGGTCGCGCAACACCGCGGTCTCGGTCCTTGTTGCCGACGACGACGTGGGCGTTGCACAAGCCTTTGCGCGCTGCCTCGGGCTCTGGTATCACCTGGCCGGCGTCGTCACGACGCTCGAATCGCTGCCCACGGCGGTCCGGCTGCACGCGCCACACATCCTGGTCCTCGACTTGAGTTTTGCCGACCGCAGTTCGCTGCGGATATTGCCGGAAGTACGGCGCGTGTCGCCCGCTACGCGCGTGGTGATGTTGACGGTGCACACCGATCCGGTACTGGTGGAAGCCGCGTTCATCGCCGGCGCGCACGGCTATGTATCCAAGCAGGCCGATCTCGCGGAATTGCCCCTCGCGATCGATGAGGTATTGCTCGGCCGGTCCTTTGTGTCGCCGTTGGTATACACACACAAGCCCGACGGCATTCCGGTGCTCGCCGAACTGCGACCGCTGTCACGGCTGCAGCCCACTCCACGCCAACTCGACGTGCTCCGGCTCCTGCGCTTTGGCTACAGCAACGGGAAGGTCGCGGAGCGGCTGGGAATTGCCGTCAAGACGGTGGACGACCACCTGCATGACATCCGTGAGTTGACCGGAATATCGAGTCGCGCGCTGTTGATTCGCTGGGCCGAACACCTGATGACCGCACCGAGCTGAGACGCCGCGCGAGCCGCGCCGCGCCGCTACACCTGAATCTGCGCACCGAGCTCGATGACGCGATTGGGGGGCAGGCCAAAGAACGCCGTCGCACTCTGGGCATTGCGCTGCATCACCCCAAAGAGCCGCGCACGCCAGCCCCACATGGCACCCTGTGCGCGCGGCGCACCATGATGGCGTGAGGCCACAATCAGCGTTTCGCGGCCCAGGAAGAACGACACTTCGTGCAATCCGGTCGACGGCGCACGTGCCGCACCCGGGTCGCGCATTCGCTCGGTGACCGCGGCGAGAATCGCCGGTACGTTGGGTGTTTCCATGAAGCCGTAGTGCGCGGTGACCTGATAGAATCCTTCGCCGCGCGCGGCGAGCTGCACACGATCCGCCTCCGGCACCTGCGGAATCTCCTGCGCGGTCACCGTCATCAGAATCACCTTCTCATGCAGCACCTTGTTGTGCTTGAGATGGTGCAGCAGCACCGCCGGCGCCACATCGGGGATCGAGGTCATGAACACCGCGACACCCGGCACGCGGTGCGGTTTGCGGCGCGCCATGTCGGGCACAAAGAGATCGAGCGGCAGCGCGGTCTCGGTGAGAATGGCCGTGACCTGCTGGCGTCCGCGCCGCCACGTGCTCATCAAGAGATAGAGCAGCGAACCGGCGGCCAGCGGAAACCAGCCGCCCTGAACAAACTTGACCAAGTTGGCGCCGGCAAAAGCGGTGTCGACCACGAGGAATGCACCCGTAATCGGGATCACCCGCCACCAGGACCAGTTCCACCGGTTGCGCGCCACCACGGCAAAGAGCACCGACGTGATCAGCATCGTGCCGGTGACGGCGACGCCGTACGTCGCGGCGAGTCGATCGGACGACTTGAACGCCAGCACCAGCGCGACGCACGCGATCCACAGCGCGCCATTCACACCAGGCATGTAGATCTGGCCAAATTCGGTGCTCGACGTGTGCACCAGACGCATGCGCGGCATGAAGCCGAGCTGGATGGCCTGCTGCGTGAGCGAGAACGCCCCGGAGATCAACGCCTGCGACGCGACGATGGCCGCCGCCGTGGCAATGGCCACCATCTCATAGAGCACGGCATTGGGAACCAGATTGAAGAATGGATTGCCGACCGCCTCGGGATGCCGCAGCAGGAGTGCTCCCTGCCCCAGATAATTGAGCATCAGTGCCGGGAGGACGAGCGCGAACCACGCGAGCCGGATCGGGCGTTTGCCAAAATGCCCCATGTCCGCGTAGAGCGCTTCACCGCCGGTCACCACCAGAAAGACCGAGCCAAGGACGAGCAGCGTGCGCCAACCATGGGTGAAGGCAAACGCGAACGCGTAGTACGGGTTGAGTGCGCGCACGACGCCCGGATATCCGACGATCCCGTTGATGCCGATGGCGGCGATCGACAGGAACCAGACGAATGTGATCGGGCCGAAGACGGCGCCCACCCCTGCCGTACCGCGGCGCTGCATGAGAAAGAGGCCCGAGAGAATCCCGATGGTGAGTGGAATCACCCAGCGATCGAGCGCGGGCGTTGCGACATGCAGACCCTCCACCGCCGACAGCACCGAGATCGCCGGCGTGATGACGCCGTCACCATACAGGAGTGCTGCGCCAAAGAGGCCGAACATCACCAGTCCACGGCCGACGTTCGAGCCGCGCGGCCGTGCCAGCGCCAGCAGCGCCAGAATGCCGCCTTCGCCGCGGTTGTCGGCCTGCAGCACGATGGCGATGTACTTGAACGAGATGACAAAGTTGAGCGACCAGAAGACCAGCGACAGCACACCCAGCACATTGTCACGCGTGAGCACGACGCCGTTGGGTCCGTTGAAGCATTCCTTGAGCGCGTAGAGCGGCGACGTGCCGATGTCGCCGTACACCACGCCCAGCGCCGTCAGGGCAAGGCCTGCGAGGACCTTGCCCGACGGGGGTGTACGGCCGTGACTCACTGTCCGGTAACGGGCGCGGCCGGTGGGCCGGATCGAGGCTGGGCCGTGATGAGCGAGTCGACGAGCTTCACCATCTGGTCGGCGGTCATCTGGTCGTAGATCCGGCCGGCGACGAGAAAGTTGGGCGTACTCTGCACGCCGACCTTGTTGCCCTCATCGAATGAGGCCTGAATCCGCCCCGCGTACTTGGCGGACTTCATGCAATCGGTCCACGCGTTCACGTCGAGGCCGATGCTCTTGGCAATGTCCGCCAGCACCGATTCGGCGTTCTTCTGCAGCGCCCAATCGTTCTGCCGCGCAAAGAGCTGCACCTTCATCTCCCAGAACTTGTTCTGGTCGTTGGCGCACGCCGCCGCGTGGGCTGCCAGGCGCGCGTCGCTGTGAAGATTGTCGATCGGATAGTCGCGAAAGCGCCAGCGCAGCTTGCCGGCGTCGATCAGGCGCGCCTTGATATCGGGAAACTGGACCTGGTCGAACACCGCGCAATGCGGACATTCGAAGTCCGCATACTCGGTGACTTCCACCGGGGCGCTGGGTGAGCCGAGGATATAGCCACGAAAGCCGCTGGTATCGGCGGCCGTCACCACGACATTGGCCGGAATCGAGATCGAGGGGCGGTTGGCCTTGGTCACGAGGAAAACGATGCCGGCCACCACAATCACCCCGATGGCGACGTAAAACGGTGTCTGGCTCCGCGCCATGCATCCTCGGTCGCGCCCCCCGGCAAGCGCGGGGTCCCGGCAGGGACCGGCTCGGCGGGCGCTCGGCAACCACGGTGATTCCGCGCTCGCGCCACCCAGGCCGGGCGGCGCCGCCGTCCAATCTAATGCCGTGGGCCGGATTGCCCTCAAGTACATGCCTTCCTTATATTTGAGTGACAGGAAGCAATCAGCTGGAGCGACGAAGCTCCGACACTCATGCAGGAAGGTCGATTGACGAAGAAGAAGGCAACCCCGCGCGCTCCGGCAATGCCCACGGCATTTGACCAGGCCCGGGATGAACTGTTCAGCCATATCCTCCGCTGCGGCGTGCTCGAAGCGGCCGGAGAGCATCAGAAGGAATGGATGGACGACACCATGCAGTACATCGGCGAACGCTATGCCGATCTCACCCCCGAAGAGCTCGGCAAAGTCCGCGTCCTCGGTGAGCGCTTCTGCCAGCCTGTGGTTCGCCGCACCAATGGCGCACCGGCCGAGCCGGAGCAGGATACCGCAGACGCCGTCACGGCGACCGTTTCGTCGTAAGCAGCGCTCTTCCCGCCGTACCGCAACGCCTGATGCCGTCCACCGCGCATCAGGCGTTCTTGCGTTGGCACGCTAAGGCTTGTCTGGTTTGAGAGCTGAGACCTGAGTCTTTTTGTCACCCTGAGCGCAGCTTGTTGTCATCCGGAGGGCAGCGACGGATCTCGGCGCGGGCGTGACCATGGGAC
>DATAVM010000181.1:0-15834 GCA_036267775.1 Gemmatimonadales bacterium | reverse complement strand
CGACTTGACCGGAATCAAACAGCGGCAGAATATGTGGATGCTGCAGGTTGGCCGTGGTCTTGATCTCGGCCAGGAACCGCTCGGCGCCAATCACCGCCGCGAGTTCGGGACGGAGGACCTTGATGGCCACTTTGCGATCGTGCTTGATGTCGTCCGCGAGGTAGACCGTGGCCATGCCGCCCGCGCCGAGTTCGTGGTCAATACGGTAGCGGTCGGACAGGCGTGCCCGGAGCGTGTCAGTGCTCATCGCATACCGTCAGATGGGATACCGTGCACGGGTCGGTGGTCAGGCGCACGCCTCGCTCAGCTCGGGACAGAATCAGTTGTGCAGGGGACCGGCAAAAAATACAGCCGGACCGGGCGTGGGGGAACAGGTCGCCGCGCCCGACGCCGGACCACGGGCTGTGCGGCCGCGCGGGGGAAAGGACGTCAACGAAAGGAACGGACGAAAGGCGGGCGGAACATGGCAGCAGGCAAGCGAGCGGCACCGCGCAAGCGAGCGACAAAAAGCGCGAAGAAGGGGGCCAGCAGATCGCCGGCCCGGAAGCCGGCGGCCAAGCCGCGCGCGCTGGCGGAGTACCGGCGCAAGCGCGATTTCAGCAAGACAAAAGAGCCCGAGGGCGCGGCGCGCAAGACACGCAAGGCCACGCTGCATTTTGTCATCCAGAAGCACGCGGCAAGTCACCTGCATTTTGACCTGCGGCTCGAGCTCGACGGTGTGATGAAAAGCTGGGCGGTCCCCAAGGGGCCGTCGCTCGATCCGTCCATCAAGCGTCTCGCGATGCAGGTGGAGGATCACCCCATTGAGTACAACCGCTTTGAGGGGATCATTCCCGCCGGCGAATACGGCGGCGGCACGGTCATGCTCTGGGATCGCGGCACCTACACCTGGTCGGAGGACGATCCCGATCCGGTGGAGCGCCTGCGGCAAGGCTACGCCAAAGGCGACTTCAAGTTCGTGCTGATGGGCAAGCGGCTGCATGGGTCGTTTGTACTGGTGCGACTGCGCCGGGGCGATCCCGACAAGCCGCAATGGCTGTTGATCAAGCACGACGACGAGTTCGCGGAGCCGGGGTCCGATATCACGGCGACGGAAGAGACGTCGGTCGTCACGGGCCGGACGATGGAGGCCATCAAGACGGGGCGCTCACGCGTGTGGCGTTAGGTCCAAGGTCGACAACTTGTTGCCCCGACTCTGCGCGATCCGCCTGCGGATTCGGTGATCCAGTTGGGAGAGACAACGAGCTTCAAATCGTCGCGGTCGGGAAGTATCGTGAGTACCCGCTTGCCGTCCTGCGTCAGTTGGTATGTGGCGGAGAAGTACCCGCCGAACATTCCGGCGGTGACCAGGTCGTCGCGAAGCGTATCACGCCCCGTGATTGCGAGAGACGGAGCGGTGCTGACGCTCGCGCACAGATATGCCGTTTGGGACGTCCATTGCGGACGTTCCTCAGCCAGCGCAAGTTGAGCGAATGACCTTGCCGGCCGGATCACGACTCGGGCGCTACCAGATTGTCGAGTTGCTTGGCGCCGGCGGCATGGGGATGGTCTACCGCGCCCGGGACGAACGGCTCCAGCGCGATGTTGCCATCAAGATCCTCTCGCCTGCCGCTTTTTCCGATGAGACCGCGCGGCGCCGCTTTCAGAAAGAGGCGCTCGCGCTGGCCAAGCTCAGCCACCCAAACATCGCGGCCGTCTATGACGTCGGTGAAGACGCCGACACCGCCTACCTGGTGATGGAGTGCGTGTCCGGTGAGTCACTCGCCGCACGCCTGCAACGGAGCCCGCTTGCGGTCGCCGAAGCGTTGACCGTCAGTATCCAGATCGCCGGGGCACTCAGCGAGGCGCATGAGCAGGGAGTGGTCCATCGCGACCTCAAACCCGCCAACGTGATGCTCACGCCAAAGGGACAGGTCAAAGTGCTCGACTTTGGCCTGGCAAAACTGCTCGCGCCGCCAGACGCCCCTGCCGCAACCCTCTCGCGGTCCGAACTCGGCGCGCCCGCGGGTACTCCGATGTACATGTCACCGGAGCAGGCATTCGGTGAACCGGTTGACGCCCGCACTGACCTCTGGAGTCTTGGGGTCGTGATCTTCGAATCGCTCGCGGGGCGCGCGCCGTTCGAAGGCGCCACCGATTGGGCGCTCCTCAAGGCCGTGACGCAGGACCCGGCTCCATCGCTGCGCGCCATCCGGCCGGACCTTCCAGCATCGGTGGAATCACTGGTCACCCGCGCCTTGACCAAGGACCTCGCCGCGCGATATCAGACCGCGGCCGCCCTCGGCGATGATGCGGCGTCCATTCTCGCCGGGATGAGCAGTCCCGCGGCGAAGCACGATCGGTCCACCGTGCGGATGAAGTGGACGGTCCTGATCCCGGCCGTCCTGGGCATTACTGTACTCATCGCTGGC
Organism: Gemmatimonadales bacterium; assembly: GCA_036267775.1. GTDB lineage: Bacteria > Gemmatimonadota > Gemmatimonadetes > Gemmatimonadales > GWC2-71-9 > Palsa-1233. The sequence continues at coordinate 13,423 of DATAVM010000181.1, read as the reverse complement.
GGCGCCTGGTACGCCGTGCGTTCGGCGCACCGCACGTGGGCACGCAATCAGGCCCCGCTCGCGATCGACTCGCTGCACGATGCAAATCTGCGGCTCGCGGGATTTCACGTGCTGCAGAAGGCCGAAGGCTATCTCCCCGGGGACACCACGCTCCAGCGGCTTGACACCGCATATACCTGGCACGCTGTGATCCGCTCATCACCAGCCGGCGCCGCGGTCGCCATCCAGGACTATCGCACTCCAGACAGCGCGTGGCAGCAGCTCGGCACCACGCCGATCGATGGCGTCAAGGTTCCCAAGGGATATTTTCGCTGGCGCGTCACGCCGGCCGGCGGTCCTGCGGTGATCACCGCGCCACAGAACAGCGACACGATGCGTTTTGCGCTCGATGTGGCAGCCAAGGCGCCGTCCGGAATGGTGCCGGTGCCAGCGCAAGGTTACGAGGCCTACGTCGCCTTCATGGGCTGGGTCGGTCCGTACCACATGCCCGCGTTCAGTGTTGACAAGTTCGAAGTCACCAACCGCGACTATCAGCAGTTTGTCGATAGCGGCGGGTATCGCGATCAGCGCTACTGGCAGGAAAAGTTCGTCGACCACGGGCACGCACTGAGCTGGGACGAGGCGATAGCCCGGTTCCGGGATCAGAGCGGACGGGCAGGGCCGGCGACGTGGACCGGTGGACACTATCCCGAAGGTCAGGCGGACTATCCGGTGGCGGGAATCAGTTGGTATGAAGCCGCCGCGTATGCGGCTTTCCGCGGCAAGAAGATTCCCACCATTGCCCAGTGGCACGAAGTCGCGCCACTGGATGTGGCGGGGGCCATCACCACCGAGAGCAATATGTCCGGCACTCATACCGTGGCGGTCGGCACGTTCCCCGGTGTGGGGCCGTACGGCACCTACGACATGGCCGGCAATGTTCGCGAGTGGGTGTTCAACGCGAATGAGGAAGGCAACCGATTCATCCTTGGCGGATCGTGGGGTTCGCCGAACTATCTGTACGCGGAATCGGAGACCATGCCGCCGTTCGACCGATCGCCGCTGAACGGCTTCCGATGCGTGACCCGCACGGGGCCGTTGCCACCGGACTCGCTGCTCGTGGTCAAGACGCTGCGACGCGATTTTGCCACGTTCAAGCCCGCGTCCGATGCGGTCTTCCACGCGTACGAGGCGATGTACGCGTATGACAAGACACCGCTTGACGCCAAGGTGGAGGGCACCGTCCAGCAGACGGCGGACTGGCGCGTCGAAAAGGTGACGTTCGCGACAGCGTACAACAGCGAACGCATGGCGGCGTATCTGTACATCCCGTCGCACGTCAAGCCGCCGTATCAGGCGGTCGTGTTTTTTCCGAGTGCGCGCGTGCTGGGAATCCATGACAGCCGGAACCGGGGCGACGTCCAGTTCTTCGACTACATCGTGCAGAGCGGCCGGGCCGTATTGTATCCGGTCTATCAGAACACGTATGAGCGCACCATCACCAACATTCTGCCCAGCGCGTCTGAGTACCTCATTATCAAGACCCAGCGATCAAAGGATGTCGGTCGGGCACTCGATTACCTGCAGAGCCGCCCCGACATTGCCCATGACAAGCTCGCGTATCTCGGCGTCAGCATGGGCGCGGCGGAAGGCGCCGTCTACGCCACAGAAGCACAGGACCGGCTCCGAACTGCCGTATTCCTTGATGGGGGCTACTTTCTCGACACGCCACCTGCCGGTGGAGATCAGGCCGACTTTGCGCCGCGTCTGACCAAGCCGGTGTTGATGGTGAACGGACGGTACGACGCGACGTTCACCTACAACGAAGCGCAGCTCCCCATGTTCCGCATGCTGGGGACACCGGCCGCCGACAAGAAGCACGTGACGCTGGAAACCGCGCACGATGTAACGACCCAGCGCTCGGCGCTCGCGCATGAGGTACTGATCTGGCTCGACAAGTATCTCGGCCGGGTGGAGTAACGCGCCGGCCGGCGCCGTTCGATTACCTCATTTCCCAATACAACCCTGCGAGCAAGACTCATGGACGTCATCGAAGCCATCCGCACCCGTCGATCGATCCGGCAATTCACCGATCGTCCGGTCGCCCGCGAGGAAATCGAGCAAGTGCTCGATGCGGCGGTACTCGCTCCGAACCACCGGCTGACGCAGCCGTGGCGTTTCTACGTGCTCGGGCCGGCTGCGCGCCAGGCGTATGGCGAGACGCTCGGCTCCAGGAAAGCAAAAAAGATCGAAGATCCGGCCGCGGCGCAGGCGCTGATCGACAAGGTCGCCGCGTCCGAAGCGGCGCTACCGGGGATGATCGCCGTCAGCATGGTCGTGAACGAGAACGCCGAGACGCGGGAGGAGGACTACGCCGCGACGATGATGGCGGTGCAGAACCTCATGCTGGCGGCCCACGCCATCGGTCTTGGAACGCATGTCAAGACGGGCGCCGTGATGGACGACGCCCGGACGCGCGCCGCTGTGGGCCTGCCGGACGGAGAGCGGATCATCGCCACCGTTCAGCTCGGCGAACCCGCGGCGATGCCCGAGGCAAAGTTGCGGCGCACGGCGACCGAAGTCACGACCTGGCTGCCGTAGCGTCGAGGGTGGCAACCTGGTGCTGATCACGCCCTGACGCTCCGCTTTAAGTGACATACGCTAACCCTTGTGAACAGGCCAACATAGACCCATATTAGCCCGCTGACTTGAAGGGGTGAAACGGGTGATCAAGGTGACGGCTGTGCTTCCGGGATCGATCGGCGAAGCCATCGGGCTCTGTGAGGGCGCCGAGCTCGAGTCGGTCGACGGCAAGCCGCTGGAGGATTTTCTCGACTGGGAGTTTCTCACAGCCGAGGAAGAGTTTGCGCTCGTCTACCGCCGGCCCGACAGTACCGACGAATTCGAGGTCGAGGTCGAGCGCCCGCTCGACGATGCCCTGGGCGTCGCTGTCGAGCCGCCGCGCATCCGGCGCTGCGCCAACCGCTGCGACTTCTGTTTTGTCGAAGGCAACCCCGACGGCGTCCGCGACGTGCTCTACATCCGCGACGACGATTACCGGCTCTCCTTCCGTTACGGCAACTTTGCCACGCTGACCAATCTCAAGGCGTGGGACGTCGAGCGCATCATCGCGTATCGGCTGTCGCCACTCTATGTCTCGGTGCACGCCACCGATCCGACGATCCGCAGGTGGGTGCTCCGCAATCCGCAGGCGCCCGAGATTCTTCAGCAGCTGCGGCACTTTGCCGACCATGGCATCGAGTTCCACACCCAGATTGTGCTTGCGCCCGGCGTCAATGATGGCGCTGCGCTCACGCAGAGCCTCGATGACCTCTGGAACTTTGGTCCGTCGGTCCGTTCGGTATCGGTCGTGCCCGTTGGTCTCACCGAGTTCAGCAAGCACCATCTGGTGCGCGAGCCGGACGAGGTCGAGTGCCGCAAGTCGGTGGAGCAGGTGGAAGCGTCCGCGGCACGCGCACTTCAGGACCGCGGCATTGCGTGGGCCTATGGCGCCGACGAGCTCTATCTGCGCGCCAACTTGCCGCTGCCAGCCGCTGAGACGTACGGCTCGTTTGACCAGGTCGAAAACGGCGTGGGCTCCGTCCGCTGGCTCCAGGAGCAGGTACGTCACGGTGCGCATGCGCTCGCCGGCTGGCAGGGACGGCGGATTGCGGTCCTTACCGGGATGTCGATGGGTCCGCTGATGCCGATGGTCCTCGATCCGCTCGAAGCCGCCACCGGCGCCACGTTTCAGCTGGTGCCGGTCGTCAACGACCTCTTTGGCCCCCGCGTGACCACCGCCGGCCTGCTCCCGGGCTCCGCAATGCGCGACGCGCTGCAACCGCTCGACGGCTTTGATCTGGCGCTTGTGCCAGCCGAGTCGATCAACGACAACGGTCTCTTTATCGATTCGCTGCCCTTTGCCGATCTGGTGGCGGGCGTCCCCATGCCGGTCCGCGCGTCACGCACGTTCATCGACGCGCTGTCCGAGCCCCTCGCCGCATGAGCGCGCCCGATGCATAAGGCAACCATGGCCATCGTGGGCCGTCCCAACGTGGGAAAGTCCACACTCTTCAATCGCCTGGTCGGCGGGCGCGAGGCCATTGTCTCTGATCGCGCCGGCACCACGCGCGACCGGCACTTTGGCAACGCCACGTGGAATGGCCGCGACTTCTGGGTGGTTGACACCGGCGGTCTGGTCCCCGATTCGCACGAGGCGATGAATCAGGCCATCGGCGGTCAGGTCGAACGCGCCGTGGCCGAAGCCGACCTCGTACTCCTGCTGGTCGACGGCCAGGACGGGATCAACCCGGTCGACGAGGACATCGCGCGGAAGCTGCGCGCCTCGGGGCGCGAAGTAATGCTCGCGGTGAACAAGCTCGACAACCTCGCCGCCCACCCCGATCGCTACAACTTCTACGCGCTGGGCCTGGGCGAGCCGTGGCCCGTGTCCGCCGCGACCGGCCAGGGCAGTGGTGATCTGCTCGACGCGATTGTGGAGCAGCTTCCGGAAAGCGACGAGACCGCCGACGCCGATCGCATCCGCGTCGCCGTGGTCGGCCGACCGAATGCGGGCAAATCATCAGTCGTCAACAAGCTGCTCGGCGAAGAGCGGCATCTGGTCACACCCATCGCCGGCACCACGCGCGACGCGATCGACTCGCATCTGCAATACCACGCCAAGACCATCTCGTTCATCGACACCGCCGGTTTGCGCCGCAAGGCCAAGGTGGAAGATGAAGTCGAGTTCTACTCCGGCATGCGCACCGAGCGCGCGCTTGGTCGCGCGGACCTCTGCCTCCTCGTGGTCGACGCCAAGCTTGGCATGCACAATCAGGATCTCCGCATTGCCACCGAAGCATGGGACCGCGGGTGCGGCCTCATCATCGTGGTCAACAAGTGGGATCTGATCGAGGAAAAGGACGCCAACACTGCCAAGCGCGGTGAAGAGATCCTCACGGACAAGGCACCATTCCTCGAGAACGTGCCCTTCATTTACACCTCGGCGGTGACGGGCCAGCGGGTGCAGAAAATTCTGGACCTCATTCTGCAAGTCGCGGAAGCGCGCCAGCAGCGCGTCGCGACCGCTGAAGTGAATCGCGTGCTGCAGGAACTGCTGGCACGCGCAGCACCGCCGCAAAAGGAAGGCGAAGCCGTCAAGCTGCTCTATGCGGCGCAGATCGGCGTGGCACCGCCGGCGATCGCGATCATCTGCAATCGCCCCGACGCGGTGCCCGAGTCGTATCTCCGCTATCTCACACGCGGTTTCCGCCAGGCGTGGGGATTCGAAGGTGTGCCGCTCAAACTGACGCTCAACCGGCGCGGCAGCAAGCAATGAGCGTGTCGCGTCTCCTGATCGCGATCGTGGCGGCCTACCTGCTTGGGTCGATCCCGACGTCGTATTGGGTGGTGCGGCTGGTCAAAGGTGTCGATCTCCGGACGCTCGGCAGTGGCAACCTCGGTGCGACCAATCTCTACCGCGTGCTCGGGTGGCGCTTTGCCGTGCCAGTCGCCGCGTTCGACACGCTCAAGGGTGCCGTTCCGGTCGCGGTCTTCGGGCCGTGGGCTGGGGCGAGCATCGCCATCTCTGTGGCACTTGGAGTGGTCGCACTCTTTGGTCATGTGTGCTCGGTGTTTGTCGGCTTTCGCGGCGGCAAGGGTGTCGCAACAGGCGCAGGTATTGTGCTCGGCGTCGCGCCCTGGGCATTCCTGGCGGTGCTGGGCGTCTGGGGTGTGACCACCGGTCTCACTGGATATGTGTCGCTGGCGAGCGTGATCGCGGCACTCGCGCTTGCACCGGCCATCTGGTTTCTCGAGCCCATGCGGCGCGATGTGGTCGGCTGGTTCGCAGCCCTCGCGGTCGTGGTGATCTGGCTGCATCGCGCCAATATCAAGCGGCTGGCGCGGGGGACCGAGAATCGTTTCGGGCGTTCGCGCGGAGCTGCCGCGTGACGCGCGTCGCCGTCCTCGGTGCGGGAAGCTGGGGCACGACACTCGCGAATGTGCTCGCGGAAAAGGGCGTCGACGTGCGCCTCTGGGCCTTCGAGCCCGAAGTCTCCGCGGCGATCAATCAGCGACATGAGAATCCGCTGTATCTCCCTGGTGCGGAACTCCATCCAGGGCTCCTTGCCAGTCCCGTACTTGCCGATGTGGTGCATGACGCAGACACGATCTGTTCGGTGGCACCGAGCCATGTGTCCCGCCGCGTGTGGGCCGAAGCCGCACCCCACATTGGCGCCGGCACGCGGCTGATTTGCGCCACCAAGGGAATCGAAGCCGACACGCTGCTCTTCATGGACGGCGTCGCCAACGATGTCGTGCCGCAGGCCACGTTCGTGGCGCTGTCGGGGCCGAGCTTTGCGGAAGAGGTCTTCGAGTCCCAGCCGACCGCGATCGTGGCGGCGTCGCGCGATGAGGCCGCCGCATGCGCCGCGCAGCAGCTCTTTTCCACGGCACGCCTGCGCGTTTACACGTCGGATGATGTGACCGGCGTCACACTCGCAGGTTCTCTCAAGAACACCATGGCGATCGCCGCGGGGATTCTGGAAGGTCTCGATCTTGGCAATAACCCCCGCGCAGCGCTGCTCACGCGTGGTCTGGCCGAAATCGCACGGCTCGGCGCGGCACTCGGTGCGTCGGCAAGCACGTTCTCTGGATTGGCGGGGATGGGCGATCTGATTCTCACCTGTACCGGCGCACTGTCACGGAATCGCCAGCTTGGGGTGGCCTTGGCACAGGGGCAAAGCCTGACGGACTATTACGCCACACATCGCACGGTGGTCGAAGGCGTGAACACCGCACTCGCGGCCTCCCGACTTGCCGAACGGCACCGCGTGGACATGCCGATCACGGCGGAAGTGGCCAATGTGCTCTTCAACGGCGTGTCACCGCGCGACTCGATTCAGTCGCTGATGGAACGGACCCTCAAGGCGGAGCGGTAGGGATGACGCTGCCACTGCCATTGCCAGTTCAGCAATTCTTCTCGATCGGCGAGGTCTGCGCGCTCACGGATCTCAAACCTCATGTGCTGCGGTATTGGGAGAGCCAGTTCCGCTTTCTCAATCCGGCCAAGAACCGATCGGGCAATCGCGTGTACAAGGCGCGCGAGGTCGAACTGATCATGCTGGTGAAGCATCTCCTGTATTCAGAGAAGTTCACCATTGAAGGGGCACGCCAGCGCCTGGATCAGTACCGGCGCACGGGCGATCTCAAGAGTGCTGCGCGGCGGGCCATGCGATATGAGACGGTGCGCGAAGTACGCGAGACGCTCAGCGATGTCGTGGCTGTTCTGGAAGGGCGAGAACCGCCGCCACGCGTGGTGCGCACCGACGAGCCGGAAGAGGGCTAGCGCGCCCAGAGCCGCATGCCGCCGCGAAATGCGTCTGCATTGGATCCGAGACGCGTGCCCTTGGGGAGCATCGCACGGTGTGCCTTCAGCAGCCGCGCATTGCCGCCGCCCAGCAACACAGAGTCCACCTGCATCGCGGCTCGCAGGCGCTCAGCAACATCAATCACGTGCTTCCGCCAGTGGCGTTCTCCCAGGCGTTTGAGCCCCGCATCGCCGATATAGTCCTCGAACGTGCGTCCTTTCCGATACGGCAGATGCGCCAGCTCCAGCGGCTGCAGCTGACCTTCGACAACCAGCGCCGACCCCAGCCCCGTTCCAAGTCCGAGGAAAAGCGTCCGTCCGCCACGGTAGCCGCCGAGGGCCTGCATCGCGGCGTCATTGACGATGCGAACCGGGCACTCAAAGGCCTGCGCAAAGCGGAACTTGACCCAGCCTTTGCCCAGGTTGAATGGTTCCCGCGCGGGCGTTCCTTTGACGACCGGCCCTGGGTAGCCCATCGCAATCACATCGAACGTCCAATCCGCGGTCGCTGCTTGCACACCGGCGACCATCGCCGCCGGCGTCATCCGCGGTCCTGAATCGAACCTGGACGGGACGCGCCGACCGCTTGCGAGCAGCTTGACGTGCGTGCCGCCCACGTCGATGACCAGCACCCGACGATCTTCCGGCACACTCAGCTCCCGGTTCTGGATGCGGCGCGGGCGGCGACGACTTCCACCGAAAAGTCCGTGCCTTCCCAGTGGTCGACATCCGGCCAGAAATGCGTGAAGACAATCGTGGCACCGACCGGCAGCGATTCGGTAGGCAGGTCGACAATGTGGATGCCCAGCCGCAGATCGCGCGTACCGGCGTCCTGCGCCGTGGTCCACTCGTCGCTGCTCCAGTGCACGGTGGCTGGCGCCAGGGTTTCGATCCTGAGCGTGTTGCCCGCAGCGATCGCACGAATCCTGTGATTGAACCGCCACACCGCGTATGGCGAGCCGGTGTGCTCCTGCAGGTAGCGCTGCACCGGCTGCGGCGGGAGATCAAAGACGCGACCATCGCGCAGCGACCGCCAGAGTTTGAGATACTCCGCGTGGGCCCAGACCAGCGGCATCGCCGATCCGGCGGCCCGGCCAAAGAAGAGCTCGCGCTCGGCGATATCCGGCGCATCCCAGACCTGCTCGGGAATCATCCCGCCTTCGTTGGCAAACGCGGCCAGCGTGTCGAGCAGGCTGCGCGCTTCCGGTGCGCGTCCGGCGGCCAGCTCGTAGTGACCCCGTTCGCCGGTGAGCAGCGGCCATGCGCGGCCAATCCCAGTGCCGTCGAAGGGCGTCCCATCGGCGTGCTCGCCATAGCCGTCGCCGTTGTAGCGATGCCACGCCGGCCCGACCGGTGTTTCCGTCCTGAGGAACGTGTCGATCAGATGCACCGTGTTCGCGATCCGCGGATCGTTGCCGCCGCGCAGACCAAAGCGCACCAATGCCAGCGCATCGGGACTCACCAGATCCCACGCGGCGCAGCTCGCATGATCGGCATCGACATTGTGCACCGATACGCTCTCGGCAAACCGTGAGGTGTGCGATTCGTCCGATACTGGCGCGACACGCACATAGTATCCATCGATGCTGAACCGCGTCGTCCAGTCGGTGTCGGTCGCGTACATCCAGCGATCGATTGCGGCGTTCCAATTGTCGGCCGTGTCGCGCAGATACGTGGCCACATCGGGCTCGCGCTCGGCGTCCGCAAGATCCGCCGCGACCAGCAGTGCCGCGATCTCGGCGCCGATCGTGAACGGCGAGTAGCCGGCGTCTTCTTCCCAGCGGTCCTGTGGACTCACCGGACCGTGACATACCAGATATGCGGCCGCCCGCCGGACCATTGGCCAGAAGCGCGCTCGCTGCACCGGCGTCAGCGCGCCCTCACGAAACGCGAGATCGACCAGCAGAATCGGGAGCGCCGTCTCGTCGAGCTGGATGCCATTCCAGTACGGCACGCCATCGAGCCACATGTTCTGCGTCCAGTGACCGTCTTCGTCCTGTGTGGCTTCCAGGTACGAAAGGACCCGTCGCGCCTCGGCCAGCGCACCGATCGCCAGCAGGCCGCCAGCCGCTTCCACCAGATCACGCGGCCAGACCAGGTGGTAGCCGCCGAGGTCGTCATCGCCCTTGTTGAAGCCCCAGGGAATCGAGAGCGACGCGATCAGCCCACCGGAAAAACTCAGCGCCTCGTGCGTGCGAAGCACCATGGCGCTGGTGCGCGGCATGTCGAGCCCCGTGACCGGTTCAGCTGCGGTGAGCGGCGTGAGCGCACCCTGCCACGCTGCCCATCGCTCGACATACGCGGTGCAGGCGGCGTCAAAGCCATCTTCCAGCGCCGCAAGCGCTCGGTGACCGGCTTCGGCCGCGTCCGCGCCAAAGGCCACTGCGAGGGTAAAGTCGCCGGTGTCTTCCGGAAAGCCGATCTCGGCGGCCAGCGCGATGTTGCCGTTCTCGGCGCGAGGATAGCTCCAGCTCATCGCACCGTGCGCGACGATGTCTTTCCAGCTGTCCGATACGCCCACATAACCCACGGACCGATTCCGCCACGGCACCGAGCAGGCCAGCGCCAGAGCGCTCCCGGCGCGTTCCGCAAAGAGCATCTGCACGCCCTTGTATTCACCGAGCCAGCCGGTGTTTCCCTCGCCATGATTGGCGAGGTGCGGAGCGAGCACGACAAAGAGGTGATAGTCCTCGCGCGCGGCCGTGAGCGCCGTGAAGCTCGTCCGTTGCAGCAGGACCGGGCGAAGCGGGTCGGTCACGATCTCCTTGTCGATCTGATAGCGGCCGACGTTGCATCGATTGGCCAGATGGTAGGCCGGAACGCCGGAGCTGAGATACGCGATGTGGTGCGCGGCGTCGCGCTTCTCTTCCGAACGATAGCCATGATCGTCGGTGACGATGAGTCCCATATCCCGGATGCACGCGCGGTCGATGCGCGGATAGTAGAGCTCGTTCACAATGCCGTGGCTCAGCGTAAACCAGAGCGGACTGCGCCCGCTGAGCGCGGTACCGATGCCCGTCTTGGCACTCGATGTCCAGCGCGGCGGTATGCCCGGCCATCCCGGAGGCGCGCCACCGTTGACAGTGTCATTCATTCCGGATCGTTCCTTCGCGCGACCCTGTGCGTGCGTCGTCATCCAGCAAAAGCAGGCAACCAAGTCCCAGCGCCATCCAGATCAACTCGCGCACCCGGCTCAGCAATGCCGCCGTGGTGCCGAGCGCCGGGTCAAAGCCGAGCCAGCCAAAGATAAAGAAGATCGAGCCTTCCTTGGCTCCCATTTCGAACGGAATGAAGAAGAGCAGGTTGGTGAAGAGCGACGAGAGGTTGATCACCAGGAAGGCGCGGACCACGTCAAAGCCGAGACCAAAGCCGTAGAGGATGAAGGCGAATTCGAGCGACGACAGAATGCGCCCGCCGAGCTCGGTGGCAAGGGCTCCCGCGAACGCGGCATTGCCACCGCGATGAATCGCCGTCAGCTCGACATCGAGCTCGCGCAGGGCAGGGCGATGTTTTTCCAACTTGGCCGCAAGCCGCTGCAATGGTCGCCAGCGATTGAGCCAGGTGAGTCCCCGCTCAAAGATGCCCGCGCGATGCTGCGACAGGAGAAACGACGCCGCAAGGACCAGAAGCACGGCGGCCACCGCCAGCGTGCCGAGAATGAGCGGCGTGTGCGGCAGGTAGATCGCGGCGGGGACGATGGCGATCAGAAACGCAGCGATGTGCGCGAGGGCATGAAGGAAGCGGAAGCCAATGACCGAACCGACCGCGCGGTTGCGACCAAGGAAAGGCGTAGCCCCCGCGACCTTGACGGGCTCGCCACCCAGGGCCAGAAAAGGCGTCGCGTAGTTGAGGGCAAAACTGCTGACGCTGAGGAGCCATGCGCGCCGAAAGGTGAACGCCGGCGGACGTTTGGGAATGAGGAGTTGCCACGCGCGCGCGTTGCAGGCGTAGACCACGCCCCAGAGCGCCACCAGCGGCCCGACTACCCACCCGGTGTGACGCAGCGTCTGCCACAGAACAGCAGGATTGCTCCGCACCACCAGGACCGCGAGCACCGCTACGCCAAAGAGAAACGCGCCGGCCCGCACGTACCGGTTCATGCGAGATCGACCCGACGCCCCTCTGCGGCCGACCGGTAGGCACCCTCCAGCAGCGTCGCGACCTGCTCGATTTCCGTGAGTCCTGCCTCGCCGTTGTTCTGCTCCATCGCATCGGCAAAGCCATGCAGGGTGCGGCTCATCCAGTGCGCATACTCGCGCTTGTCGAGCTGGGCGCTGAAATCGTGCGTCTCGGCGACGCCGTTCCGGTCATACCGGCGCAACATGCCGCCCACCCACTCCACCATTCCCGAGTCGCCAATAAAGCGAATCCGGTTTTCGCGCTGCTGACCGGCCCAGGTAAGGGTCAGTGTCGCGACGCGCCGGCCGTAGTCGAGCAGCAGATGCGCCGTGTCTTCCACGTCGTACGCGGCGTTGTGCTGCAAACAGGAGAGATGCGCACCAACCGACGCGGGCATGCCCGCCACGTCGAGCAGCAGATAGAGCAGGTGCGTCCCGTGGTCCAGCAGCACGCCGCCCAGACTGTCTTCCTTGCGGCCGCGCCACGGAACACCACCGGCGGCGGCTCCGCGATCGGCTTCGACGCGGTAGACATTGAACTCCGCCAGGTGCCAGCGGCCGATCGCGCCGTCGTCGAGCCAGCGGCGCATCGCTTGCCACGCGGGATTCTCGCGATACTGATGGCACGGATAGAGGATCCGGCCAGCCGAGCGCGCCGCCGCCGCGAGCTCGCGCGCCTCGTCGGGATTGATCGCCACGGGTTTTTCACAGAAGACGTGCAGTCCGCGCGCCAGCGCATCGAGCACCAGCTGCCGATGCGTGGCGGTCGGCGTGCAGACATCGACAAAGTCGACGCGGCCAAAATCGCTGATGTCGCCGAGGCTGGCGCGCACCGGCAGACCGTTCACGTCGGGGGGGGGAATGCGGGAGTCGATCGCACCAACAATCGCGAGACGCGCCGCAATCGCGTCGCTATCGACATACGCCGGCAGATGCGCGAGCCGTGCGACGCCACCCGCGCCCACGAGCACGCCACGCCGCGCACTCATCAGTCCGCCTCCGCCAGGTGCGGCGGCAGCGTGGCGAGGAGCGTGCGGGCGCGCCGTTCATGAACAGAGATCAGCCCGGCAAGATAGATCGTCATTGGCACCGCGGTGATCCAGAGAAAGGCTTCGGGCCAGCCAGGAACAATGGTGACCGCCATCAGGACAAAGCGGATATTCTGCGCAATCCACACCGTCGCGCGAATCGGCCCACGTTCAGCTTCGCGCCAGGCAGGACCGATCGCATCGTTGTCGGGATGACGGCGCAGCACCCGTACCACCGCGAGCGACTGCGGAAACAGCCGAGCGTATCGCGTCACATACGGCCGATACAGCCAGACCTCGAACTTGTTCATCCGGCTCACCGGCTGCATTGCGTCGATGTCTTCCGGCAGGTCCATCTCGCCATGGCCGTTGCCGGCGATGTGAAGATAGAGCTGCTTCATGAAATCCACCGACGTGCTCTGATAGATATGCGCAATGCCCGCTGCAAACATCAGCGGGATCATGAGCCCCGCAGAGTGCCCGGCAAAGATCAGGCGGCAGGCAAGATGAATGTAGAGATTGGCAAAGCGCAGATTGTCGGCGGTGCCGTCGAGGATCCGGCCAAAGCGCGTCGACGTTCCACGCATCCGCGCCAGCTGGCCGTCGGAGCTGTCGAAGACGTCCGACACCAGAAACATCGCGACGCCGGCCGCGTTGAGCGCGACACTCGGGTAAAAGAGCAGCCGGCCGGCCAGGAGGCCGGTCAGCAGCGACAAGACGGTCAGTTGATCCGCGGTAAGCCCGATGCGTGCCGCCAACCGGGCCACCACGAGTCCCGCGGGTCGGAAGAAGCGGACGTCTGCCCACTCCTCGACCACGGCTCCCTTATCGAAGTAGTCGGTCGCTGGCGTCACGCAGCACGGTCTCCATGAGACCGAGCGCCTCGAGCGCGTCGGTCTCTTCGATAACGAGCGGCGGATTGATGCGGA
>DATAVM010000180.1:0-41292 GCA_036267775.1 Gemmatimonadales bacterium | reverse complement strand
GGCAAGTATTATGTATGTAGTAGATACGCACTCAGCCAGCGGGGACTCATGCAACGTCTGCTTGCCACGGTCACGTTCATCGCGCTCGCGTTTCCGCGCCTCGCGGCCGCGCAAGGAACGGAGATTGTGAAGGGCAGGGTGATCGACACGCACAAGATGCCGATCGCCGGCGTCGACGTCACCATCACCGGCCAGACCACCGGTGCTGTCCAGACCATCAAGAGCGACGCCAAGGGCGAGTACCTGGTCACCTTCCGCGACCCTCAGGGCACCTATGCGCTCGCCTTCCGCAAGCTCGGCTACGGCGCGTTCAGCCGGACGGTACGTCAAGCTGGGTTGTCGAACATCATCGACGCGGGTGACGCGGTGCTGCCAGGCGGCCTTACGCTGTTGCAGCCGATCGTCGCGTCCACCAGTCGCCTGCAGAAAGTGCCCACTCGCTCGGAGTTCCCGTCGGTGGGCGGTGCGGAGGTAAACACCGCCAACAATGCGCTCTTCCTGCTCGATCCCAATGATCTGAACCAACTGGCTGCGCATGTCCCGGGCGTGCAGAACGTGGGCGACTCTGCCTATTCCGTGCTGGGAGCGCCGCCGAGCCAGAACAAGACGGTGATTGACGGGCTTGACCTTGGTGGAACCAATCTGCCGCGGGATGCGATCGGGTCGGCCAAGCTGGTCACCAACACGTTCGACCCCGCCAAGGGGCAGTTCTCGGGCGCCACAACGGTGGTGACGTTGCGGCACGGCAGCGAGCTGTTCGCGGGCAAGTTCCGGGCACAATTGCTGGATCCGCACCTCGCGTGGGGCGATCCAGAAGCGCCGGCGCCGGTGCCGCAGATCGGCTATGCGAGTGGATATGTCACGGGCGCGATCGTTCCGCACCGCATCGACTTCTTTGCGGCGTTTGACGGCAACAACCGGGTGACGGCGACGCCATCGCTGCTGGATCCGCGTACCGCGCTGCTGACGCAGTTGGGAATTTCGCCCGACTCTGTCGCTGCCGCTGCGTCAGCGCTGGGTACACTTGGCGTCCCGCTCACCACGGCGCAGATTCCCGTCAATCCCGCCACATTGCGCGGCGAGGGATATCTCACCGTCGACTACCACATGAATCCCGTGACGTCGTTCACGTTGTCCACGGTGGGGGACTGGAGTCGGTACAGTGGCAGCGGTGTCAGCGAACTCGCGTTCCCCAGTGCGAGCGGCAAGGGCAACAACAGCCAGATGTCGTATCTGCTGGACGGCGGAACATACTTCCACCGGATTCTTGAGGACTTCCGTTTCGGCCTGGTGGCTGGCGGTGCACACGCCGAACCATACTTGGCGCTGCCGTCGGGCAGCGTGCTGGTGGGCGAGTCGTTTGCCAGCGGACCGACGGGATTGAGTGCGTTTCGCTTTGGCGGCAGCGGAGCGGGGAACACTCGCAGTACGACCAGGAGCTGGGAGTTGAACAACTCGATGTCGTGGGCGACGACGGATACCAAGCAGCAGATCACGGTGACCGAGGACGTGCGACGCGAGTGGGGCGGCTCCGATCAGCTGTCGAGTCCGTTTGGGGCTTACACGTATCAGTCACTGGCCGACCTCGCGACCAACACGCCGTCGTCATACACCAAGGCATTGTCCGAGGCGTCGCACGCCTACGACGGCAGAGTGTGGGCGCTTTCGCTGGGCGACATCTGGCGAGCCATTCCCGGCAAACTCGATTTCCAATGGGGCGCGCGCTTCGATGCGCGGACGTTTGAGACAAGGCCAGCGTACAATCCGGCTGTCGATTCGCTCTTTGGCGTGCGCACCGATCATGTTCCAACCGATCGCGGCGCGTCGCCCACGTTCGGCTTTTCATGGAGTCCCAAGGGGCGGCGGAACGGCATCCTTCCGGAAGGCATGATGGTCATCAATACCAAGGGGGCTACGGGTGGGGCGGTTGGCCGGAAGAGCGTTCCCGATGCGGCCGGGTTGGGGCTCCTGCCGCCCGGTAGTGACGCCGTGCTTTCGGGCGGTGTGCGAGCATATCGTGGCACCATTTCCTCGAGCCGCGTCGGATCCCTCACCGATGCGACCGGCTTGTCCGGTACCACGCAGTATCTCAGCTGCGTCGGCTCCGCGACGCCGATTCCGGACTGGTCGGGCGGTAGCGGCGCGTCACCGAGTGCGTGCCTCGATGGCAGCGGACCGGCGTCCTACGCGGCGGTGCAGCCGCGAGTGAATGTCTTCGACCCCCGCTTCGAGGCGCCGGTCAGTTGGCGCGGCGCCCTCCAGCTCAAGGGGCTCGACATTCACGGCTGGCCTATCGCGCCACAGCTGACGTATTCGGTGGGACTGCACAGCGAGAGCGCGATCGACCTGAATCTGCAACGCGCGTCCGGGTTCACCCTTCCTGGGGAGGCCAACCGGCCGGTGTACGCGTCGCCGACGGACATCGTCCCGTCGACCGGTCTCTTTGCCCCCACCGCGGGCCGCGTGTCTACCGCGTACGGCCGGGTCACCGAGACACTGTCCGATTTGCAATACCACGCCGCCCAGCTGCTCATACCGTTCGAGCCGGGAAAGCCGCTCTTCGGGCGCATTCCGATCTACTTTGTCTACGCGTTGAATATCCAGCGTGCCCAGCAGCGGGGGTTCACCGGCACGACCGCGGGCGATCCGTTTGCGGTCGAGTGGGTCGATGGACGGCAGTCGCGGCATCAATTCACGGTGGGCGCCAACAACATCAGGATCTGGTGGTTTACACTCGCAACGCGGCTGGATCTGTTTTCAGGAGTACCGTACACGCCGGTCGTGAGTGGCGACATCAACGGCGACGGGACGGCGAACGACCGCGCGTTCATTCCCACGGCGCAAGCGGGCGGCGACACGGCGCTCGCGAGTCAAATGGCCGCGCTGATGGCGGCGGCACCCGCGGGGGCTCGAAACTGTCTCACCGCGCAGATCGGCGCGATTGCAGGTGCCAACAGTTGTCGCACGCCCTGGCAGGCCCAGCTCGACCTCAACCTGGCCTTTACGCCGCCGCAGAGTATCGGTCTGGGAAGCAGGCTCAAGGTCACCACCACGCTGCTCAACACCGGCGGGGCGCTCGTGCGTCTCTTTGGACTCAACAATACGCCGCTGGGCCAGACGTCCCAGAGCACGGCCGTCGATCCGCGCCTGCTGTATGTAACGGGCTTCGATCCAGTGCGCCAGCAGTTTCAATACCAGGTCAATCAACTGTTTGGCCAACCCCTGGACTACGGCGCAGCCCGGCATCGCTACGCGCCGTTTGAACTGCAGCTGGGTCTCGAGTATCGCATCGGGTATCCCTCGACAGTGCAGACCGCCAAGAACTTTGGCGTGAACGGCAAGGACACCGTGGGGATGGCGGCGCGCGTCCGCGCCGACGTCAGGCGCCGGACGTTTGGCGCCGATCCCGCGGCCGAGATTCTCGGCTTGCGCGACACGCTTCACCTGAGTGCCGATCAGATCGCCAGCATCGGGGCGGTCAGCCGGGAGTATACCGCGCATGTCGATTCGGTGATCGCGCCGATCGTGACGTTCATGGTGCAGCGCGGCAACAAGCTGACGAGCGATGACTACAACTCGCGCATTCAGGCGCTTGGCAATATCGAGCGCGCGTACCATGATGCGGAACGCGCCAAGGCCGTGGCATTTCTGCTGCCCGATCAGCGGTCAAAGCTGGCCACCCTCACCCACACCCTCTGAGGGCTCATGCGCGCACTCGGACGCGTCGCGCTCCTGTTGCTGATGCCGGCGGCAAGTGCCGCCCAGCAAGCGCCGGTCATCACGCTCAAGCCCGCCGATGGCGTGCTCGCGCATGATATGCCACTCATCTCGTCGGTGCGCGAGCTGGCCGATGGGCGCGTCATCATCACGGATGGCCGTGACAACCTGATCAACGTCGCGGACTTTGCGCATCATACCGTCACGCAGATCGGTCAGGTGCCCGGGCATCCGAAGGATTTCGTCACGGCTGGGTTGATCTATCCGTTCTACCACGATACGACGGTCATGACGACGTCGGACTTGCGCACCATGACGCACACCTGGGTCATGTTCGACGGCGTCACGGTGCTGGGGGTCATCCCCAACGACTCGCCACTCATCATGGCTATCTCGCGTATCCGCGGCGGGACGGACACCGCGGGCTGCATTCTGGCAACCCAGGTCTCCCATAGCATGGCGGGGGAACCGCTGCAGGGTACCGACTCGATCTATCTGGTGAGCGTCGATCACGCGACCGCATTGCCGGATACCGTCGCGCACCTGGCACAATCGTCGGGACCGGGCACGATGGTTCACAAAGGGGACTCGGTGGACGCGTTCACCAAGCCCATGGAGAGCGCGGCGATGGCGCCAGACGGCTGGATCGCGGTGGTACGGGTCAACCCCTATCGCGTCGACTGGCGCTCACCCGACGGGCGTTGGCTGCTCGGTACACCGATCCCGATTCCGAGTGCTCCGCTGACGGCCGCAGACAAGGAGCGATATATGCCTCCGATCGTCAACAATCCGCCAGAAGGGTGGCCAACACCTGGTGTGCGATGGCCCGCGACGATGCCGCCCACCCGCGGACTTGCAAACGCGATGGCCACGCCGGATGGCTGCGTGCTCGTTGCGCGGGTAACATCGGGGGCAGAACACGGGACCAGTTACGACAGGATCGACCGTCACGGCGCTCTCGCGGGAACGCTCACGCTGCCTGAGGGTCAGAACATTGTCGCTTTCGGTGCGCACTCCGCGTATGTGCTGATCCGGAAAGACGACTCAGCCACACTGGAGCGTCATCCATGGCCATGAATCGCGCTGGTCGAGCGCCCGCATGGATCGGTGGTCTTGCCGTCCTTGCGGTGATGCCGTTTGCGGCTGGCGCGCAGCAGCCACCGGTCATCACACTCAAGCCCGCCAACGGCAAGCGTGACCTGGCCGGCGTGTCCTCCGTGCGCGAGTTGGCCGATGGACGGGTCATCGTGACGAATGGCCGGGTGAACCGGATCGACCTCCTGGATCTTGCGCAGGGCGCGATGACGCAAATTGGCCAGGTGCCGGGGCATCCCAAGGACTTTGTCACCGCGGGGCTGATCTTCCCGTTTTATCACGATTCAAGTCTGATGATGATCCTCGGCCCCAGCGATCTGTCCTGCACCTGGGTGATGTTCGACGGCATCACCGTGCTTGGCGTGGTGCCCAATGAGTCGCCATTGATTACGGCGGTGACTCGCCTTCACGGCGGTACGGACACTGCTGGGCACATTCTCGCCACGCAGGTATCGCACCACACGCCCGGCGAGCCGTTGCAAGGTACGGACTCGGTCTATCTGGTTCTCGTCGATCACGGGACTGCCGTGCCGGATACCGTGGCACACCTCGCCCAATACTCGGGACCGGGTCGGGTATTTCATCATGGCGACTCCCTCGACGCATTCTCGCCGCCAATGGAGTCGGCCGCGGTGGCGCCGGATGGCTGGATCGCCGTGGTGCGGGTCAATCCCTACCGCGTGGATTGGCGCTCGCCCGATGGGCAGTGGGTGCATGGGGCGCCGATTCCCGTGTCCACGGCGCCGTTGACCGCGGCGGAAAAGAAACTGGACATGCCATTCCTGGCGCAGTACGCGTCGGGCGTGCGTTGGCCGGCCGCCGTCCCGCCAATTCAGGGCGAGCCGGCCACGTTTGCGACACCCGACGGATACGTCCTCGTGGGCCGGCCGGCGAGCCTGGCACATCCGGGTCAGAACTATGATGTGATCGATCGGCACGGCCTGCTGGTTGGGATGATTGCACTGGCGAAGGATTGGAGCGTCCGCGCCTTTGGAGCCCATGCCGTGTACGTGGTCGACCGGAAGGACAACGACTCGGCCACGTTGGAGCGCCATCCGTGGCCGTGACGCCGAGTCGTGCGTCGCGCATGCTCCTGATCAGTGCGCTGTCGCTCGTGCCGGCTGGCATGGGCGCGCAGCAATCGCCAGCCATCACGCTCAAGCCCACCAACGGCACGCTCGCGGAGACCTTCACGAACATCCAGGGCATTCACGAGTTGAGTGATGGGCGCGTCCTGACCACGGACAGCCCCGTGCGAATGGTGCTGGCGGACTTTGGCAGCGGTCACGCCGCAACGGTGAGTGACGTCACGTGGGGAATGATGACATTGTTCCCCGGCGACACCACGGTCCTCACGGCAATGCAGCCGCAGTGGGTCTTTCTGGTAGGAACCCATCCCGTCGGCATGCTGGCTCGCGACAATCCGGTCGTGGCTGCGGCCCCGTACATCGTTGGCGTCGACTCGCTTGGTCATGTCCTGACGACGACCGGTCCGCCGCCGAACGCCGGCGATTCAGCGTCCGTGGTACTCGTGTCCCGGGCGACGGCCCAGATCGACACGGTGGCGCTCATCTGGACGGGCGTCAGGCGTGTCATCAGCGCCGGTGAGCCGATCCCATCTGCAGCTAGTCAAGTGACGGCCTTTCCGGTCTCCGAAATGGCGGCCATCACAATAGACGGATGGATTGCGGTGATTCGTAAAGATCCGTATCGGGTCGACTGGCGCCTCCCCGACGGCACGTGGCGACACGGTGCGCCTCTTCCCGTGCCGGCAATTCCGCTGGACGACCGGGAGAAGCACGCATTCCTGATTCGATACCCAAACTTCCCCGGTCCGATCACCAACTGGCCCGACGTCGTACCGCCATTCAGTTCCCGTTCGGGGCATCCACTCGTGCTGCCCGATGGCAATCTGCTGTTGCTGCGGACGCCGACCGCGGATTTTCCTGACCCGCGCTACGACATGATCGACCGGCATGGTCAACTGATTGGCCGGCTCCAGATGCCACCGAATTCGACCATTGCCGGGTTTGGCTCCAAGTCAGTGTATGTGATGGTGAAGGACGGCACGGTTGAGCATCTGGAGCGTCACCCGTGGCCGTAGTGAGACCTGGCAGTGAGACTTGAGAGCTGATCACCGCCGACGCCCACATCTCAGGTCTCACGCCTTACGCCCCCAACGCACTCCACGCTTCCAGCGCGAGCTCCAGCGCCGTCAGTGGATCATCCGCAACCGCCGTGAGATGCCCCATCTTGCGGCCCGGGCGCGGCTCACGCTTGCCGTAGAGATGCAGCCGGACGCCGGGAATCGCGAGTGCGCGCGGCCAGTCCGGTTCGCCACGTGACCAGAGATCGCCAAGAATATTCACCATCGCAACCGGCGTAATCGCTCTGGTATCTCCCAACGGGAGCTCCGCCAGAATGCGCACCTGTTGCTCGAACTGACTGGTGGCTGACGCGTCGAGCGTCCAGTGCCCGCTGTTGTGCGGTCGCGGCGCCAGTTCGTTGATCAGCAACTTGCCGCCGTCGGCCACAAAGCACTCGACACCCATCACGCCCACGTAGTCGAGCGCCGTGACGATCCGCTCCGCCAATCTGCGCGCCTCTTCTGCAATCGCGGGCGACACCATGGCCGGAACAACGGTCGTGTGCAGGATGCCGTCCTTGTGGACGTTCTCGCCCACGGGCCAGGTCACAACGCATCCATCAGCGCCGCGCGCCACCATCACCGAGATCTCGCGCTCCAGTGCCACGCGCCGCTCGAGAATGCACGGCACGCCGCCAAGGCGTTCGTACGCGGTGGCCAGGCGATCCGCGGACGTGACCATTGCCTGGCCTTTGCCGTCGTAGCCCATCCGTGCGGTCTTGAGCAATCCCGCGACACCGCCGATCGCCGGCCACGCGCTCGCCAGGTGCTCTTCGCCGCGAATTGGCGCCCACTCCGCAGTGGCAATGCCAATGCCGTTGAGAAAGGCCTTCTCGTCGAGACGGTCCTGCGTGGCCGCAACGGCGTCGGCGGCGGGGCGCACCGGCACATGTGCGGCGAGCGCGCGCAGCACATCGGCGGGGACATTCTCGAATTCCGTGGTCACCGCGGCGCAGCTCTCCGCCAGTTCCGTTAACGCTTCGACATCGGTCCAGTGGCGGGCGATATGTCGATTGGCAATCTGCGCGGCAGGTGCGTCGGGATCAGGATCGACCACCGCCACGCGATATCCCATGCGGCGTGCCTCAGCGGTGAACATCCGGCCAAGCTGGCCGCCGCCAAGAACACCGAGCATGGCTCCCGGCGGGATCACGCGGGGTCGGGCAGGGAGAGCGCTCGCACCTTGGAGTCGAGCGCCTGGCGGAACGCGGTGAGGCGCGTCGCGAGCGCAGGGTCGGTCCGCGCCAACATGGCGATAGCAAAGAGTGCGGCGTTGTGGGCGCCGGCGTCGCCGATCGCGAAGGTCGCCACCGGAATGCCGTTGGGCATCTGCACAATCGACAGCAGCGAGTCGAGGCCGTTGAGATGTTTGCTCGGAATCGGGACACCAAGCACCGGTACGGACGTTTTGGCGGCGAGCATGCCAGGCAGGTGCGCGGCACCACCCGCGCCCGCGATGATGCAGCGAAGCCCGCGGGCTTCAGCCTCGGTGGCGTAGGCATAGAGCAGATCGGGCGTACGATGGGCCGACACGATCTTCTTCTCGCACGGCACGTCAAACTCCACGAGCCGCGCGACGGCGTGCTGCATCACGCTCCAGTCGGAGTCGCTGCCCATCACGACGCCGACGAGCGGCGTCGCGCTCATACGGTCGCCTTGGTGCGATCGACGGTGCCGCGCGCAGCCAAGGCGGCTTGGGCCGCGGCAAGGCGCGCGATCGGCACGCGAAATGGCGAGCACGACACGTAATTCATCTTGATCGTCTCGCAGAACGCAATCGATGCCGGATCGCCACCGTGCTCGCCACAGATGCCCAGTTTGAGATCGGCGCGCGTGGCCCGGCCGAGCTCGCTCGCCATCCGGATCAACTTGCCCACGCCGGCCAGGTCAAGCGTCTGGAAGGGATCGGATTCAATGACGCCGGTCTCGATGTAGCGGGGTAAAAAGCGCCCGGCATCGTCGCGCGACAGTCCCCAGGTGGTCTGCGTCAGATCGTTGGTGCCGAATGAGAAAAACTGCGCTTCGCGTGCGATCTCATCGGCCAGCAAGGCCGCCCGTGGCAACTCGATCATCGTGCCGATCAGGTACGGCACGGTGAGCTGACGCTCCTGGAACACCGCCTCGGCTACTTGCCGGACCAGCAGCGCTTGCCGGCGGAATTCCACAGACGACGCAACGAGCGGAATCATGACCTCGGGCATCACCCGGCCCTTGCGCGCCGCGACGGTGGTGGCCGCTTCAAAGATCGCGCGCGCCTGCATGGCGGTGATCTCCGGGAACATGATGCCCAGCCGGCAGCCGCGAAGGCCAAGCATCGGATTCACTTCCCGCATGCTCTCGACCACATGGCGTACGTGTTCCACGGGCTTGCCCAAGTCCGTCGCAAGAGCCACGATCTCGGCGTCGGCGTGCGGCAGAAATTCGTGCAACGGCGGATCGAGCAGGCGAATGGTGACGGGGAACCCTTCCATGGCGCGGAAGATTCCCTCGAAATCGGTCCGCTGCATTGGCATCAGCCGCGCGAGTGCGCGCTCCCGATCCTGCGGGGTGTCCGCCAGGATCATCTCACGGACCGCCATCAGCCGCTCGCCCTCGAAGAACATGTGCTCGGTGCGGCAGAGCCCGATGCCTTCCGCGCCATAATCGCGGCCGCGATGCGCGTCCGCCGGCGTGTCGGCATTCACGCGGACCTTCATGGGGCGGATCCGGTCGGCCCAGCCCATGAGACGGTGGTAGTACTCGGTCATCGTCGGCGGCAGCAGCTTGCTCTGGCCCACATAGACAGTGCCGGTGGACCCGTCGAGCGTGATCCAGTCGTTCGCGTGCACTACGCGGTCGTTGACGCGAATGGTGCCCGCGGCTTCATCCACCTCGAGCTGCTGTGCTCCGGCGACGCATGGCTTGCCCATCCCCCGGGCCACGACCGCAGCGTGCGACGTCATGCCGCCGCGGGCAGTGAGAATCGCCTTGGCGGCGACCATGCCGTGAAAATCCTCCGGGCTCGTTTCCCGGCGCACCAGAATGACGGCGTCGCCCGCGGCACCTCGCTGCGCGGCAATGTCCGCGTCAAAGACCACCTGGCCGGAAGCCGCGCCCGGTGAGGCCGGCAGGCCCACCGTCAGTTTGTCGAGCGATGCGGTCGCGTCAATGGTGGGATGGAGCAGCTGCTCGAGGGAGCCGGGCGGAATGCGCGCGACCGCTTCCTCTTCGCTGATCGCCGCTTCGGTCACCATGTCGCAGGCGATCCGGAACGCGGCTTGCCCGCTGCGCTGGGCACGTCGTGTCTGCAGCATGAAGAGGCGGCCGTTCTCGATCGTGAACTCCATGTCCTGCACGTCGCGGAAGTGGCGCTCGAGCGTGCGCGCCATGCGCTCCATTTCCTGATACGTACCTGGAAACCGATCCTTGAGCGCCGTGATCGGTTCCGGCGTACGTGCGCCTGACACGACGTCTTCGCCTTGCGCGTTGGCAAGGAATTCCCCGTACAGCTGATTCTCGCCCGTGGAAGGGTCGCGCGAGAACGCCACACCGGTGCCGGAGCTTTCGCCCAGATTGCCGTATACCATCGTCACGACGCTGACCGCGGTTCCCATGTCGTCGGGAATCTCGTGCAGGCGACGGTAGTCGATCGCACGCCGCGTATTCCAGCTTTCGAAGACCGACGCAATCGCCGCCCAGAGCTGTTCCATCGGTTCGTCGGGGAACGGCTTGCCCGCCTTGTCGGCAATATGCGCCTTGAAGCGCGCAACCAGCGTCTTGAGCGCCGCCAGCGGGAGGTCGATGTCGCGCGCGGCGCCGTGGGCATGCCGGGCCTCTTCGAGCATCGCATCGAACGGCGCCTTGGGGAGATCGAAGACCACGGCCGCGAACATCTGCAGGAACCGGCGGTAGCAATCCCAGGCGAACGCCGCATTTCCGCTCTGCGTCGCCAGGCCTTCCACGGTGCGATCGTTGAGGCCGAGGTTGAGAATGGTCTCCATCATCCCCGGCATCGAGACGGCCGCGCCACTGCGCACCGAGACCAGCAGCGGCGTCACCTCGCCGCCAAACTCCTTGCCGGTGGCGGCCTCGAGCCGCTGCAGCGCGCGCTCCACCTGTGAGCGAAGACGCGGCGGAAACGAACGCGTGTCGAGATAGGTGGAGCAGACCGTGGCGGCAATGGTGAAGCCCGGCGGGACGGCAATCCCGAGGTTGGTCATCTCGGCCAGCCCGGCGCCCTTGCCGCCGAGGATGTCCTTCATGGCAGACGTGCCGTCGGCGCGCCCCTGTCCAAAGAAGTAGACCAACGGCTGCGGCTGGAACGGTTCGGTCATACGGGTGCCGCAACTGGTGCGGCATGCCGCAACTGGCCCAGCGTCAACTGAATCGGTGTCGGATAGTCGCCGGAGAAGCAGGCGTCGCACCAGCGCGTGCCCTCGCCAGCCGCCGCCTTCATCTGATCGAGTGTCAGATAGCCGAGGGAATCGACGCCGAGGTATTCGCGGATCTCCTCGACGGAATGATTCGACGCGATGAGCTCCTCGCGCGTCGGCGTGTCGATGCCGTAGTGGCATGGGCCCGTTATTGGGGGCGATGCCACGCGAAGATGCACCTCCCGCGCACCCGCACCGCGAATCATCTGCACCAGGCCTTTGCTCGTCGTGCCGCGCACCAGCGAGTCGTCGATCACCACGACCGACTTGCCGGCGATTACGTCACGCACCGGGTTGAACTTGATCTTGACCTTCTCGACCCGCAGTGCCTGTGTCGGATTGATGAAGGTCCGGCCAACATAGTGATTGCGAATGAGACCGTGTTCGAGCTTGACGCCGGACACTTCGCTGTAGCCCAGCGCCATGACGTTGGAGCTGTCGGGGACGGAGAAGACCACCTCGGCACCGGGTGCGGGATGAAAGCGCGCGAGTTGGCGACCGAGCTCGCGGCGGACATGATCGACCGACACGCCAAAGATGGTGGAATCGGGTCGGGAGAAATAGACGAGCTCAAAGATGCAGCGGCTGACCTTGCGCGGATTGAGCGGCGCCAGATCCATGATCTCGCCATCTTCGATCCGGACAAACTCGCCGGGCTGCAACTCACGCAGCGCGGTCGCTCCCACCAGATCGAGAGCACAGGTCTCCGACGCCGCCACCACGCCGCCACCCACGCGGCCAAGCCACATGGGACGGAAGCCGCGCGCATCGACGGTCACATACAGCGCGCGTCCCACGCTGATCACCAGCGAATAGGCGCCTTCCACCCGTTCCAGCGCGTCGCGGATCTGCCCCTCGACCGTGGCGGCCTGCGAGCGCGCGATGAGGTGGACGAGCACCTCGGTATCGCTGCTTGACGAGAAGATCGCGCCGTCGCGCACGAGCGCATCGCGCACTTCGCGCGCGTTGACCAGGTTGCCATTGTGCGCGATGGAGAGCGGACCCGCGTGGTAATTGACGAGATACGGCTGGGCGTTGGCCAGCACGGTGCTTCCCGCGGTCGAATAGCGGGTGTGTCCGACCGCCGTGTCGCCGGTGAGTGCCCGGAAGGTGGCATCGGAGAAAGCATCGGACACCAGGCCCATGGCGCGATGCAGGCGCGCCTTGCCCTCGGCGTCAATGGCGGTGATTCCCGCGCTCTCCTGGCCGCGATGCTGCAGCGCGTAGAGGCCGAGGTACGCAAGGCGCGCTGCGTCGTTGATGCCGGAAACGCCGATGACACCGCACATGGCTTATGCGCTCCGGGCTGGAGGAGTCATGCGGCGCGGAATTGCGTCGCTGTAGACTTGCCGCAGGTGGCGGACTGGCCAGTGCCAGCGCCGCTCGTGCCGCCGGATCAGAAGATCGCCGTCGACCTCGCCCACGAGACCCAGCAGGTGACACGTCACGCCGTGCTCGCGCGCGACGTGCTGCAGTTGGAGCACATGCTCGGCTCGGCACGACACGAGCGCGCGCGCACCATCCTCACCAAAGAGCCAGCCTTCGTCCGAGACCTGGTCGGCGTGATTGGCGAGATCCACCTCGGCCCCAAAGGTGCTTGTCGCCCAGGGACCGCCCATGCAGCACTCGGCCAACGCTACTGCGAGTCCGCCGTCCGACAGGTCATGCGCTGACCGGAGCAGCCGCGCTTCGGCCGCGGCGATCAGTACTTCCTGGAGCGCGCGTTCGGCGACGAGATCGATCGGCGGCGGCGCGCCCACAGTCGCGTCGAGCACCTCGGCCCAATAGGCGCTGCCGCCAAGATGTCCCGAGACACGGCCAAGCAGCAGAATCGGGTCACCGGATTCGCGAAAATGTGTCGGGACCACCGTGCTGATGTCGCGCACCAGGCCGATCATGCCGACGGTTGGCGTGGGATCGATCGCGCCCAGCGGATTCTGGTTGTAGAGCGACACGTTGCCCCCGGTCACCGGTGTGTCGAAAGCGCGGCAGGCATCGGCGATGCCGCGACACGCCTCCACAAACTGGAAGAACACTTCCGGCTTCTCCGGGTTCCCGAAATTGAGGCAGTCGGTGATCCCCAACGGACGTGCCCCGCTGCATGCCAGATTCCGCGCGGCTTCCGCCACAGCTGCCTTGCCGCCCTCGTAGGGATCGAGCGCCACATGACGTGCATTGCAATCCACCGTCATCGCGATGCCGAATTGCGTGCCGGCGACTTGCAATACGCCGGCGTCGCTGCCGGGAGTGACGACGGTGCCGGCGCGCACGGTGCCGTCATATTGCTCAAACACCCAGCGCTTGCTCGCAATGGTCGGCGCATCGAGCAGTCGTTCGAGGGCAGCCACATGATCGGGCGCTGCGGCCGTCGGTGTTGCGGAGCGCCGAGCGATCGCCGCGGCAGACTCGCGGGCGGGCGGGGAATACATCGGGCAGCCATCAACGAGTTCCTGGCCCGGGATGGCAGCGACCACCCGCCCCTCATGTACCACGCGGTAAATCCCGTCGTCCGTCACCTGTCCAATCGGCGCGGCATCGAGGTCCCACTTCTGGCACACCGCGCGGATTTCGTCGATCCGATGCGGCTCAGCCACCACCAGCATCCGCTCCTGCGATTCAGACAGCAGGATCTCGTAGGGCGTCATGCCCGGCTCACGGACCGGAACGCGGCTGGTGTCGAGTTCCACCCCCACTCCGCCGCGCGCCGCCATTTCGGCCGACGACGACGTGAGCCCCGCTGCACCCATGTCCTGAATCGCGACGATGTAGCCGCCAGTGATCAATTCGAGCGAAGCCTCGAGCAGCAGCTTTTCGGTGAACGGGTCACCGACCTGCACTTGGGGGCGGCGCTTCTGGCTTTCCGCGGTGAGATCCTCTGACGCGAACGAGGCGCCGTGAATGCCGTCGCGTCCGGTGCGAGCGCCCACCGCGAGAA
Source organism: Gemmatimonadales bacterium (assembly GCA_036267775.1). GTDB lineage: Bacteria > Gemmatimonadota > Gemmatimonadetes > Gemmatimonadales > GWC2-71-9 > Palsa-1233. Next base: position 26,987 of record DATAVM010000180.1, on the reverse strand, counting down.
GAATGTTTCCCACGCCGTGCGCCCGAGCCGTGATCAGGTCGGCTTCACGCAGCAGGCCCACCGCCATCGCGTTGACCAGCGGATTGCCGGTGTACGACGGTGAAAAGCAGACTTCGCCGCCGAGAGTGGGGACACCGACACAATTGCCGTAGTCGCCTACACCTTTGACGATGCCCGCAAAGAGGTAGCGATTGCGCGCGTCGTCGAGCGGCCCCAGGCGGAGCGAGTTGAGTACCGCCACAGGTCGGGCGCCCATGGTGAAGACGTCGCGCAGAATGCCGCCTACGCCGGTCGCCGCACCTTGATATGGCTCCACCGCGCTCGGGTGATTGTGCGATTCGATCTTGAACGCCACCGCCCAGCCGTCAGGCAGCCGCAGCACGCCGGCGTTCTCGCCCGGTCCCTGGACGACCTGCGAGCCGGTGGTGGGGAACGTTCGCAGTACCGCCTTGGTGTGCTTGTACGAACAGTGCTCGGACCAGAGCGCGGAAAAGATGCCGACCTCGGTGAGCGTGGGCGTGCGCCCCAGAATGTTGCGGATCGCCGCCTGCTCGGTCGCGTTCAACTTGTGCTCGCGCAGCACCTCATCGGTGACCGTGCGCTCGCCGGGAAACGCTTCAGCCTCGATCGCCGACGTCATGCCGCCGCCCGCGTCACTACGCGCTTGACCAGCGAAGTGAAGAAGCGCTGTCCGACATCCGACCCCAGGCTCGCGTCGGCAAGCCGCTCGGGATGCGGCATGAAGCCGAGTACCGTGCCGGCCGCATTGCAGATGCCGGCGATGTCGTCGGTCGATCCATTGGGATTGTGGGGTACGTCGGTCCCATCGACCTGCACGTACCGCATCAGCACGCAGTTGTCGCGATCGAGCTGCGTGAGCACGTCCGGCGACGCCACAAAGCGGCCTTCGCCATGCGCGACGGGAATGCGGATCACTTCACCCACGCGATAGTCCGCCGTACACGCGGTGTCGTTGCGCTCGATGCGCACATCGACCGGGCGCGCGACAAAGCGCTGCTGCGCGTTGTGGAGGAGTGCGCCGGGCAGAAGACGCGCTTCGCAGAGAATCTGAAAGCCGTTGCAGATGCCCAGGACGACCCCGCCGGCCGCCGCATGTGCCCGGACCGCGGCCATGATCGGCGAGAAGCGCGCGATCGCGCCCGAGCGGAGATAGTCGCCGTAGGCAAAGCCGCCCGGCAGGATCACTGCGGCCGCACCGTGCAGGTCGGTGTCGCGATAGTCAATGAGGCGAGCGTCACCGCCGGCGCGCTCGACCGCCGCCAGTGATTCCGTTTCGCAGTTGCTCCCCGGAAACCGGACCACCGCCACCCGTGCGCTCATGCGCCGATCTCGATGGCAAAGTCCTCGGTGACCGGATTGGCGAGCAGCTGCTCGCACATGCGCTCCGCGGTCGCCCGCGCGACCGCGGCGGATGCCGCCTCGATGTGCAACTCGATGGCCTTGCCCACCCGCACGTCCTGCATGCCGTCAAAGCCGAGCGCGCCGAGGGCGTGTTCCACGGCCTGTCCCTGGGGATCGAGCAGGCCCTGGCGCGGAACGATGCGAACGTGCACACGAATCTTCATTCACCCTGCTCCCGGGTACGGTCGATGCGCCGCGAACGAGCGGCGTTCTGCACCAGCGACATCGGTGGATTGTCGTCATTGCTGCGGTCGTCGTTCCGCTCGCCCAGGCTCAGGACGATGGCCCGGATGATCCCGTACGCCACGTAGGTAATGCCGACGGGAAAGAGGAAGTGCGCCGGGGCAATGAGCGCACCCGCCAGAATCGCGAGATAGAGAACGAGGCCGCCCAATTGCGACGCCGAGCGAAAGCCCGCCGCCGGAAAGCGCGGATACTTGACGTTGCTGATCATCAGCCCGCCGAGCAGCACCATCAGGATTGCGACACCGCGTCCCTGCGTGCTCACGCCGCCGAGATAGTGGCGGTACCAGTCGGTCTGGGAGAACGAGTAATAGACAGCGAGTGTCATGCCCGCGCCGGGAGAGGGCAGCCCGGTAAACCACGACGATGGCCGGCCGCCCTGGGCCGCCACGACGTTGAAGCGTGCCAGGCGCAGTGCGGCTGCCACCACATACAGGAAGCAGATCACCCACGCAAAGCCCTGCGATGCGCTGAACTCTTCAAAGTAGATCAGCAGGGCGGGGGCCATGCCGAACGAGATCACGTCGACCAGTGAATCCAGCTCGGCACCAAACCGCGAGCCCGTGTTCGACGCGCGCGCCACCCGGCCGTCAAAGCCGTCGAGCACGCCGGAGATCATGATGAACCAGCCGGCCCAGGCGTAGCCGCCATTGTAGGCGGACACGATGGCCCAGAAACCGAAGAAAAGATTGCCGAGGGTGAACGCACTCGGCACCACCACCACCACGCGGCGCATACCCGTTCGCGGCGGTGGTCCTGCCGGTTTCATTTCCATGGCGTTACTGCCACTGCGCGAGTACCGTCATGCCCGCTTGCGTCACATCGCCCTCCTTGACGAGGACCTGCGTGCCCGCCGGAACAAAGACATCGACGCGTGAACCAAAACGGATCAAGCCGAGGCGCTCGCCCTGCACGACCGCGGTGCCTTCTCCGTGATCCGTCACAATGCGGCGCGCGACCGAGCCCGCGATCTGCCGCATGAGCAGCGGCCCGCGGGGTGACGTCACACCGATATCGCTGTGCTCGTTCTGCAGCGCGGCCTTCTCGAGGTCGGCGTTGTTGAACTGCCCCTCGACGTAGCGCCGGAAGGTGACGGTGCCGCTGGTCGCGTATCGGTTGACGTGCACATTGAAGACGTTCATGAAGATCGAAATCCGCACGGCCGCCCCGCCCACCACCGTCGGCTCGTCCATGGGGATGATGCTGACAACCTTGCCGTCCGCTGGCGCGATGATGAGATCGTCGCCCCGCGGACCGTTGCGCACGGGATCGCGAAAGAACGCGACGACCCAGACCGCCACGATCAGCCAGATGAGCCACGCGACCGGCGGTGCGAGTGTCATGAGCGCCACTTCGATCAGCCACGCCAGCGCGATGAACGGCCAGCCTTCGGGCGCAATCCGCATCAGGCATTCTCCGGGAGATCGTGGCCGGCCAGGCGGCGGTAGGCTTCGCGATAGCGGGCACTCGTGGCGGCGACCACGGCGTCGGGAAGTGAGGGCGGGGGCGCATCGCCGTTCCAGCGGCCGGCGGAGCGTTCCCCGGCGAGCCAGTCGCGCAAGGGCTGCTTGTCAAAGCTCGGCTGTGTGCGCCCCGGGATGTAACTATCCGCTGGCCAGAAGCGCGACGAGTCGGGCGTCAGCAATTCGTCGATCAGCAGCGGCTGGCCATCGGCGCCAATGCCGAATTCAAACTTGGTGTCCGCGATGATGATCCCGCGCCTGGCGGCCGCGTCGCGGCCGGCGGCGTACAGCGCAAGCGATGTGCGTTCCAGATAGTCTGCCATGTCGTGGCCGAGGGCTTTGCGCATCTCGGTAATCGTCACATTCTCGTCGTGGCCGTGCTCCGCCTTGGTGGCCGGCGAGAAGAGCGGGGCTTCAAAGCGGGAGGACTCGAGCAGCCCCGCCGGCAGGCGCTCGCCCGCGAGCGTGCCATGCTGACGATACTCCGCCCACGCCGATCCCGCGAGATAGCCGCGCACCACACACTCGAACGCCACCGGCTCGGCGCGCCGCACCAGCATCGCCCGTCCCGCGATCTGTGTCCGAAAGGGCACAAGATCGGGCACGGCGTGCACAATCGCATCGATCTCGGCCGTGATGCAGTGCGACGGCGTCACATGGACGAGCGCGCCGAACCAGAAATCGGAGAGCTGCGTCAGCACACGGCCCTTGTCCGGCACGGCCTCGTCCATCACGACGTCGAATGCGCTGACTCGGTCGCTCGCCACAATCAGCAGGTGTGCGGTATCCACTTCGTACACTTCGCGCACTTTTCCCCGGCGCAAGAGCGGCAGGGGCAGCGTGCTCGCCACCAGTGGTGCGGTCATACCACCGGCTCCGCCGCCTGCGCGGTCGTGGCAAAGCGTTGTGCGCCGGCGACCAGCGGGTCGAGATATTCCGCAAGAAATTCGGTCACCTGCTGCGGTGCGCGGCCCACGTAGCGCGCCGGTTCGAGTTCTGCAGCCAGGCGCGTCCGGTCGATCATCGCAAACGCCGCGTCGCCGCCCAGACGTTCGAGCAACACGTCGGGCGAGGCAAGCGAGTCCGCGTCGGCCACGGCGCGCGAATGCTGGCGGATCACTTCGTGCAGCGCCTGTCGATCGCCGCCCTGCTGCACGCCGAGCATCAGCCAGCGTTCGGTCGCCATGAAGCCCATCTGTTCGGCGACATGACGACCGATCACTGCTTCGCGCACTTCGAGTCCCTTGGCAATGTTCGCGGCGAGCAGCAGAATCGCATCGGTGGTGAGAAACGCTTCGGGCAAAGTCAGGCGACGGTTGGCGGAGTCGTCGAGCGTGCGCTCGAGCCATTGCTCGGCCGCGGTATGGGCGCCGTTGGCCTGCAGCGACATCACATGTCGCGCGAGCGCCGTGATCCGCTCGGCGCGCATCGGATTGCGCTTGTAGGCCATCGCACTCGAACCGATCTGCTCGCTCTCGAACGGTTCGAGCAATTCGCCTTCGTGCTGCAGCAACCGGAGATCGGCCGCAAACTTGGCCGCCGATTGCGCCACGCCGCTGAGGGCGTCGAGGATCTGCGCGTCAACCTTGCGGGGATAGGTTTGCCCGGTCACGGCAAAGACGCGCGGCAGGCCGAGCGTGCGGGCAATGCGCATGTCCAGCTCGCGCACCGCGACGTCGTCGCCGTTGAATAGCTGAAAAAACGAAGCCTGCGTGCCGGTGGTGCCTTTGCACCCGCGCAGTCGCAGCGTCTCGAGCCGGTGCGTCAGCGCTTCGATGTCCAGGGCAAAGTCCTGCAACCAGAGCGTGGCGCGCTTGCCCACGGTGGTGAGCTGCGCCGGCTGGAAATGCGTGTACGCGAGGCAGGGCAGCTGGGCGTGACGCTCGGCAAACGCGCGGAGCGCCGCGACCACATCCAGCAGGCGCCCCAGGGTGAGCGCGAGCGCGTCGCGCATGACCAGGATGTCGGCGTTGTCGGTGACAAACGCGCTCGTGGCACCCAGATGCAGATACGGGCGTGCCGCGGGCGCCTGTTCGCCAAACGTGTGAATGTGGGCCATCACGTCGTGACGAAAGCGCTTCTCGAACGCGGCGGCCTGTACGAGGTCGGCGTCGTCGAGGTGTTCCCGCATCTCGGCGAGTGCGGCGTCGGGAATGTCGAGCCCCAGTTCGCGTTCGGATTCTGCCAGGGCCAGCCAGATGCGGCGCCATTGGCCGATGCGATGCCGCTCGCCCCAGAGCTGCTGCATCGCGGTCGACGCGTACCGGGTGGAGAGTGGCGATTGCCACGCGCCGTCGGTCAATGGAAGACCAGGTTCAGATAGCCGCGCATTCCGCCGCGCTCGATATTCAGTACGAACCGCTCGCCGGCCTGCATGCCCTTGAAGGCCTTCGCCACATCTTCGGCCGTCTGGAGTCCCTGGCCATTCAGGCCCAGGATCACATCGCCTTCATGCAGCCCCGTTCCGTTGGCGAGTGCATCGGGGATGCGCAACACGAGTGCGCCGGCGGGACTCTGAATCGCCCGTTCCGCGCGAATGGCCGGTGTCACCGTCTCGAGTTCAAGATCGCTGAGCACCTTGACGCGCTCCGCGGTCACCGTTGGCAGTTCTCCCGTGACGATCCGCACGTCCGACGTCGCGAGCCCACTCCGCACCTTGACGGTGACCGCATCGCCCACATGCAGGTCGAGCTTGATCGCTTCCCAATCGAGATAGCTGTGCAGCGCATGGCCGTCGGCTTCGAGCAGCACATCACCACTGTGAATGCCGGCCTTGGCGGCAGGCCCGTCCGCCACGACCTGTGTGATCGTGAGTCCTGGCGGACGCGGCTTGCCCGACGCCTGATCGGTGGCCGCCACATCGAAGCCGACCCACGCGCGATGCACCGTGCCGCTCTTGACGATTTCGTTCGCGATCCGCACCGCGCGCTCGATCGGGATGGCAAACCCAAGGCCGACCGATTCACCTGTGCCGGAAAAGATCGACGAATTGACGCCGACCACTTCGCCAAGAGCATTCACCAGCGGACCGCCGGAATTGCCGGGATTGATGGCGGCGTCGGTCTGGATCATGTCGAGATACGAGCCCGTGTGATCGCCTGTCGGGACAATGTTGCGGCCCGTCGCGCTGATCACGCCGGCTGTCACGGTAGGCTCGGAGTTGCCGAGCATGTACGCATACGGATTGCCGAGCGCGATCGCCCACTCGCCAATCATCAGATCGCTCGACTTGCCGATCGTGACGACCGGCAGGTTGGTGCGATTGATCTTGATCACCGCGATATCGGTGACCGGATCGGCCCCGAGGAGTTTGCCGTCGGCATCGGTACCGTCGCTCAGCGTCACCGTGATCTGCGTGGCATTTGCAATCACATGCTGATTGGTGAGAACGATGCCGTCAGAGCGCAGGATGAAGCCCGTGCCAAAGCTCTCCGGCGTGCCTTCGTTCTGCCCCTCGAAGATGTCCCACGGTGAGGGACGCGGCGTCGGCAGAATGGCGCGCACCGAGACGACCGCCGGCCGCACCTTTTCCGATGCGTCGACAATCGCGGTGCGTCGGCTGGATGTGAGGGCCGCCGCGGAGGGCGCGGGCAGCGGATTGCGCGAGGCCGGCTGCTGCGCGTTCGCGTCGCCATTCGCGTGGCAGGCCGCGACGATCACCAACGCCAGCAGCACCGCGAGGCGGTGAAACGGAGTACGTGTTACCACTGGGCGCGCTCGATGAGAAAAATGTCTGCGGGATAATCGGCGGCGACAAACGAGAGGCCGCGGGCCGGTGCGGGCGGGCTCGTCTCGCCGTTGTCTTGCGCTCTGAGCAGCTGATCCATGTCGCTCTCCGGCCGGCGTCCGAGTCCGATGTCGACCATCGTGCCGACGAGCATCCGCACCATGTGGTGCAGAAAGCGGTCGGCAGCGACGGTGAAGCGCAACCGGGCCGGATCGAGCGGCTCCCAGCGTGCCTCGGCAATGCGGCAGCGGTAGTGCGGCTTGGGTTCGCCCACGGCCGCAAACGCACGAAAATCGTGCTCGCCAGCCAGGCGATCCGCCGCGCGCTGCATTGCGTCCATCGACAGCGGCCGACCGAGCGGCCATTCGCACCGCGCCCGGAACGGCGAACGACTCGAACCATCAACGCCGACGTCGTACCGGTACCGGCGTCCGAGGGCGGAACGGCGCGCGTTGGTGCCGGCAACCACCTCGCGGATTTCACCCACCGCCACGTCGGGTGGCAACACCGCGTTCAATGCCTTGAGCAGGGCAGCCGCGTCCCATCGTGCCGGCATCGCCGTGCTCACCGGGAGCGCCAATCCGTGCACGCCAGCGTCGGTCCTGCCTGCGGCGATTGCAACACGGGACTCGCCCGCCAGCTGGCTCAGTGCTGCCTCGGTCACCTGCTGGACGGACCGCCCTTCCGACTGGCGTTGCCAGCCGCAGAAGTCCGTGCCGTCGAACGCCAGGAACAGCAGAAAAGCGCGCTCCATCGAGCGACCAAAACTAGCCGCGAACTGGGGCCCCGGCAACCCGCGTAAACCCTTGTGAATATTGACAAAAGCCCCGGCAGACCGATACGCTTGGCCGGCCATGACCAGCCCCGCCGCACCCGCCCCGGCCGCCGTTCGCGCCGCCCTGCAGCGCCTCTCTCAGGGGTTGGGCCTCACTGAACCGGAAACACAGGCCGCCTTCGAGGAAATCATGGCCGGCCGTGTCAGCGCGGTGGCGATCGCCGGACTCCTGATGGGCTTGCGCGGCAAGGGTGAATCGGCCGAGGAGATCGCCGGCGCCGTCCGGGCGCTGCGCGGCGCCATGCGAACGGTCAAGCATCCTCAACCTCATCGGCTGGTTGATACCTGCGGCACCGGCGGCGGCAAGGTGACCACGATCAACATCTCGACCGCGGCGGCTTTTGTGGCGGCTGGCGCAGGTGTGCCGATTGCCAAGCACGGCAATCGGAGCTTCACCTCGCGCTCCGGCTCCGCCGATGTGCTCGAGGCGCTCGGTGTTGCCATCGACGCGGATCCCGAGCGAGCCGCGGAGATCCTCGCCGAAGCACAGATCGTCTTTCTCTTTGCGCCCGCCTACCACCCGGCGATGCGCCACGTCGGTCCCGTCCGCGCCGAGCTCGGCGCGGCCACGCTCATGAACCTGATCGGGCCGCTGGCCAACCCGGCGGGGGTGAGCCGACAGGTGGTCGGTGTGTCGGACCCGGCCAAAGCGCCGCGCGTGGCTGAGGCGCTGGCGCGCCTGGGCTCTGAACACGCGCTCGTGGTGCACGCGGATGTTGGCATGGACGAGATTTCCCCGATGGGCCTGAGCACCGCATGGGAAGTGGCGAACGGAGCGGTGCGCGAGTGGCGGATCGACCCAGCCGAACTTGGCCAGGCGACCGACTCGCTGGAGGGGCTATCCGGAGGGAGTGCTGCGGAAAACGCCGAGCGCATTGAAGCGTTGCTTGCCACGCCGGCGACCGCGCCGGCAGCACTCCGGGCCGCGGTCGTGCTCAATGCCGCGGCGGCAGTGCTCGTCTCCGGGCTGGCGCGGTCGATGGCGGACGCCGCGTCACGCGCCGCCGGTGCCTTGAACGATGGATCCGCCTACGCGCGACTCAATGCGCTTCGCCGTGCGGCGCCGCGGCGCCAGGCTCCCTAGTACTTCCGGATCACCCCGACCACGACACCCTGGATCAGTACGTCGCGCTCCTGATAGCGGAGCGGACGCATGGTCGTGTTGGCGGGCTGCAACCGGATCCAGCCGCCGGGCTCGCGATAGAAGCGCTTGACCGTCGCCTCGGTGCCGCTGACCAGGGCGATGACCATCTCGCCGTTGTCTGCGGTATCGCGGCCGTTGACCACCACCAGATCGCCATCGCGGATCTGCTCGTCGATCATCGATTCGCCGCGAACGCGGAGCGCGTAGTTGGGCCCGCGACGGGGAAGCATCGAATCCGGCACCGGTACCACTTCGCCGCTCATCATCGATTCGATCGGGTAGCCGGCAGCGACTGCGCCCAGGAGTGGGATGTCGGTGGCGCCGGTGGTGCCGCGCGGCGGGAGAACCTCGATGGCCCGGCTCTCGTTATAGCCGCGACGGATATACCCTTTGCGTTCCAGATTGCTGAGATGCTCATGCACGGTGGCTAGCGACTGATAGCCAAAGTGCTCGGCGATTTCCTCGAAGCTCGGCGCAAAGCCGTTGCGGCCAATGGCGGCAGAGAGATAATCGAGGATATCGTGCTGCTTGCGAGTGAGAGGCAAGTGCTTCTCCTGTAACGCGTTCTCCGGTGGACTGGCGAAGAGAGCCCGAAGAAGACTACCCGAAGGGAAACCGAACTGTCAAGATGCCCACGCTAGGCGACATCCTCGACACCACCCGCGCCACGCTGCCGGCGCTCCGCGACCAGACGGCCGAACTCGAGCGCGCCGCCGGCTCGCGCCCCGCGGCGCCAGACTTTGCGGCTGCACTCGCCGGGTCCGCTACGGTCGCGCTGATCGCCGAGGTCAAACGTCGCTCCCCGTCGGCCGGGGCCATCAACGAAGGCCTCGATCCGGTCACCCTCGCCCGGGCCTACGCCGCGGGCGGTGCCGCCGCCATTTCCGTGCTGACCGATGCTCCCTTCTTTGGTGGATCGCTGGCGGACTTGGCGGCCGTGGCAGATCAGGTGAACCGTCCCGTCATCCGCAAGGATTTCATTCTGGACGAGGTCCAGCTCCTCGAGGCCCGTGCCGCAGGCGCGGCGGCCGCACTGCTCATTGTGCGGGCGCTCGATCAGCTCGCGCTCGTTCGTCTGTCGCGCTTTGGCGGTGCGCTCGGGCTCGCGGTTCTGGTGGAGGTACACAACGCGGTCGAGCTCGATCGCGCTCTGGAAGCGGACGCGGCGATCATCGGCGTCAACGCGCGCGACCTCGATACGTTCACCATCAACTGTCGTGCGGCCTGGGATCTCCTGCACCGGATTCCGGCTGACAGAATCGCGGTGGCCGAGAGCGGGATGGTAACCGTCACCGACGTGGCCGACGCGGCCGCGGCAGGCGCCGACGCAATTCTCGTGGGATCGGCGCTGGCGGCTTCGGGCGATCCCGAGGGTGGCGCGCAAGCGTTGGCGGGAGTGCACCGTCGTGGGCGTTGACGTCAAGATCTGCGGGCTGACGCGCGCCGAAGACGCCGCACTCGCGGCCCGGCACGGTGCCTGGCGCCTGGGAGTTGTCTTCGCCGGCGGGCCGCGATCGATCGGTGTCGAGCAGGCGCGCGACATTGTCGCCGCAAGCGGCGGTGTGCCCGTTCTGGGCGTTTTCGGGCGGCAGCAGACCGCAGAGATAGTGACCATCGCGCGCGCAGCCGGGCTCGCGGGTGCGCAGCTCCACGGCGATTACGCCGCCGCCGACGCTCAGACGCTGACGGACGCTGGTCTCGAGGTATGGCGCGTGCTGCCACTCGATCAGCACACGCAGATCGCCCACGCCGTGGCGGCCGCAACCGCCGGTGCGGCGGCCGTGTTGATCGAGCCGCGCCATGCCGATGGCCGCGGCGGCAAGGGAGTGCCGCTGTCGCTCGATCTTGCCGTGGCCGCCCGGCGCGCGGTCACTGGACGATTGGTGCTTGCCGGCGGTCTTGTGCCGGAGAATGTCACGGCCACGATCGAGTTGGTCGGGCCCGATGCCGTCGATGTAAGTTCCGGGGTTGAAATGGCGCCCGGTATCAAGGATCCCGCGCGCCTGGTCCGATTTCTGGAGAATGCCCGTGCCGCTCGCACTTCCCGCTGAAACGGCGGTCGCCGGACGCTTCGGTCCGTACGGCGGCCGATACGTGCCGGAGACATTGGTCGCGGCTCTCGACGACCTCACTGCGCTCTATGACGACGTCCGCGCGGACGCCGGCTTCTGGGCGGAGTATGAGGAGCTGTTGCGCGATGTGGTCGGCCGTCCGTCGCGTCTGTCGGAAGCGCCGCGACTGTCCGCCGAAGTGGGCGCCCGCGTGGTGCTCAAGCGCGAAGATCTCAATCACACCGGTGCGCACAAGATCAACAATGTGATCGGCCAGGCGATGCTCGCCCGCCGCATGGGCAAGCGACGCATCATCGCCGAAACCGGCGCCGGCCAGCATGGAGTCGCCACGGCCACGATCTGCGCGCGCTTCGGTCTCGAGTGTGTCGTCTACATGGGAGAAGAAGACGTCGCGCGCCAGGCGCTCAACGTGTATCGCATGCAGCTCCTCGGCGCCACGGTCGTGCCGGTGAGCTCAGGCACGCGCACCCTGAAGGATGCCACGAACGAAGCGCTGCGCGACTGGGTCACCAATGTTCCCACCACGCACTACATCATCGGATCGGTCGTCGGTCCCGATCCGTTTCCGCGCATGGTGCGCGACTTCCAGTCCGTCATCGGCCGCGAAGCCCGTGCACAGGTGCTCGAGCGCACCACGCGGCTGCCTGCCACCGTGGTCGCATGCGTCGGCGGTGGCTCCAACGCGATCGGCATCTTCACCGGCTTTGTGAACGACGCGGACGTCGAGCTCGTCGGCGTGGAAGCGGCGGGCAAGGGGATTGCCACTGGCGAACACAGTGCGACGCTCTCGGCGGGACGCCCGGGCGTGCTGCATGGCTCGCTATCGTATCTGCTGCAGGACACCGACGGTCAGGTGCTGCCCGCACATTCGGTTTCGGCGGGACTCGACTATCCCGGCGTCGGCCCCGAGCACAGCTGGCTGCGTGATTCCGGTCGCGTCCACTACCACGCGATTGGTGACGCCGAGGCGCTCGCGGCCTTTCAGCATTTCAGCCGGCTTGAAGGAATCATCCCGGCGCTCGAGACCGCACACGCCATCGCCTGGATCCTCCGTGCGCGCGGTCACTGGCAGGCGGATGATGTGGTGCTTCTCAATCTCAGCGGGCGTGGCGACAAGGATGTCGCGCATGTGGCCGCGCTGATCGGTCCCGCCGCGTGACCGCTGGGCCGCAATCTCCGCCGTCGGACACCGACGTTCGCGCGATCGAGGAATTGGTGCGCGCGCTGCTCAAGGGACAGCGTGCGCTGCAGATGTATCTCCCCAACAATCCCGTGTATCAGCGTGCCGTCGAGCAGGTGGCCGATGGTTTTCGCCCGGTCTGGGGTGTTACCGGTCGGCTGGTCCTCGATATTCAGGAGGAAGAGGTCCTCTGGGACGGCGTCGTCGTCTATCGCCAGTCGGCGCGGAACGAGGGCTTTGCGTGGCAGCTCTACAAGGATGGCCTCCGCCGTCTGACGTTTCTGCCCGGTGCTGAGTCCGAAGAGGTCGTGCGGTTTCTGCAAGTCGTCAATCGCGCGCGTCTCCTGCCGGCCGATGCCAGCGATGACCTCCTGACATTGTTGTGGGAACAGGAGTTCGTGCTGATCTCCTACAGCTTTGTCGAGGCCGGCGGCGATGGCGTCGAGTTCGTGCACGACAGCGCCGAGCGCGAAGCCGAGCCGATGCCCGATGCCGCGCGGGAAGAGGTCGGCCGTGCGCGTGCTCCCGAGCAGGGCATGCCGCTGCCGGCCGGCGTGGTGCAGATGGCGGACTTCGACGCGACGCCGTATTTCCTCGACGAGCCCGAGATCCGGTTGATTCGCAACGATCTCGACGAGGAATACCGGCGCGATATCCGGCAGGCCGCCATCGATGCGCTGCTCGACATTCTGGAAAGCCAGCGCGATCCCGTTGTGCGGCGCGAAGCGGTGTCGCTGCTCGACGACATTCTCCCCGCGCAACTCTCTGCCGGTGGCTTTCGAGCCGTGGCCCGCATCCTTCGCGAGCTGCGCGTGATCTCCGCACGCGCGCAGGACCTGGACGAAGAACTGCACCGCGCCGTGCTCTCGTTCGAAGAGCGGCTGTCGCGCCCCGATATTCTGGAACAGCTCTTCCGCGTGCTGGAGGATTCCGCCACGCGGCCGAGCGAAGAGGATCTCGGCGAAGTGATGCGCGAACTCAAGCCTGCCGCGCTGCCGACGGTGCTGGTGCATCTTGGCGGGACGTTGCCGGCACCGGTGCGCCAGGTGCTCGAAGCCAGTGTGAGCAGCATTGCCCGCACCCAGCCGCAGGCGATCGCCGCGATTCTGGACAACGGGCCGGCGGAGGCCGTGGCACCGGCTATCACGGTGGCGGCGCGCATTGGGCTGTCGCAACTCTCGCCAGTCATCATCCAGCATCTGCAGACCGGCAGCGATGCGGTGCGCCTGGCCGCGGTGCGCGCGCTCGGCGAATTCGCCACACCCAACTCGATCGCCGCGGTTGAAGGCGCGCTGGAAGACGGCGAGCGCACGGTCCGCCAGGCCGCGCTCGCCACTCTCCTTGAACGCGGCGGCTCGGGCGGTGTGCTGCGGCGGCTCGAGCGCCTGCTCTTTGACGGAATCGATCACGGCTGGGAGCGCACCGAACGCCGTTCGCTCTTTGAAGCATACGGCGAGCTTGCGGGCGACAACGCGGTGCCGCGCCTGCGCGAACTGCTCGAGCCGCGAGGCGTGTTTCGTCGGCGCGAGCCGGCCGAAGTACGTGCGTGCGCGCTCTTCGCCCTTGCCAAGGTGCGCACCTTTGACGCCCGCCTGGTCGTGGATGGCTACACGCAGGACAAGGAGGCCGTGGTCCGCAGCACCGCCAACGCGGTCCTCCGGGATTGGGTGACATGACCGACATCGTCCAGCAGGACGACGCGGTGCTTCGCCAGCAGGGACGCGCGCTGCTCATTTCGATTCATGGCGCGCAGCGCGCGCTCAAGCTCTATCCGGTGGAGAATGCCGCGGTGCAGCGCGCTCTGGACGAACTGCTCGGCACCGCCGTCTCGCTCTGCCGCCTCGAGGGCGTCGTCGAAATCCGCTTGTCGAGCGATTGCATCTTCATCAATCAGACGCGTCTTCGCCTCGGTCTCGACAATTTCGCGGCGTTCAGCGGCTTTGTGTCGCTCATGAAGGGCTCCGGGGTCGGCGTGCTCCGCCTGGAAGACGGCCTCACGCGCCGCGAGTGTCAGGCCTTTCTGTCGGCGATCGGGACGCTGCCCGCAGACATGGAACCCGATGAGCGGCTCGACGTGCTGCGGCAGCGGATGCAGCAGGCGGACATCATCCGGATCTCCGTCGATGCCGGCGGCGACGGTGCCAACGCGATCGACGGCACGGATCGCGACGAAGGTCTCGAGCGCGCCAAGCGCACCTATGCGCGCGGCGTCGCGATCTCGCGCGATGTGGTGCAGGGTGTCCGCATGGGACGCGCGCCAAGTACGCGGCGGCTCAAGCGCGCCATTCAACTGATCGTCGATCAGGTGATGGAGAACGAATTGTCCATCACCGGTCTCACCACGATGCGCGAGTACGACGAGTATACGTTCACGCATTCCGTCAACGTCTGCATCTTTGCCGTGGCGCTTGGCAAGCGGCTGGGCTTTGAACGGCTGCAGCTCTACGACCTGGGCCTCGCAGCACTGCTGCACGATATTGGCAAGGCGCGCCTGGAACACGACCTGCTCAACAAGGACGCCGCACTCACCGACATCGAGTGGCGCGCGATGCAGTCGCATCCGTGGCTCGGGACACTCACACTCTTCAAGATGCGCGAAGGCGAAGATCTGCCGTATCGTGCGATTCTTGCCGCGCACGAACACCACATGAAGGTGGATCTCACCGGCTACCCGCGGCCCGTGCGGCCGCGCGCCCTCGGACTCTTTACCCGGCTCGTGGCGGTGGCGGACGGCTACGACGCCGCCACCACGCGACGTGCCTATCAGGCGGCGCCGTGGGAGCCCGACGCGGTGCTCAAGGAGATGTGGCTCAATCCCGGACGCGGCTACGATCGCACCCTGGTCAAGGCGCTCATCAACCTGCTGGGCATCTATCCCGTGGGCACCTGCGTCATTCTCGACACGTTCGAGGTCGCCGTGGTCGCG
Source organism: Gemmatimonadales bacterium (assembly GCA_036267775.1). Taxonomy (GTDB): domain Bacteria; phylum Gemmatimonadota; class Gemmatimonadetes; order Gemmatimonadales; family GWC2-71-9; genus Palsa-1233. The sequence continues at coordinate 11,975 of DATAVM010000180.1, read as the reverse complement.
GGCTCCAGTCCCGACCCGGACCAGTTGCACCGGCCGCTGGTGCGCATTGCGATCGACGCCGATGGCGGCCGGGTTCCGGCACCCGGACTGCTCATCGATCTGTCCACGCCGAGCGCGGACGGATCGTATCCGCGCACGATCGTCAAAGTCACTTCCTCCGAACGGTATGGCCTTGTCACCGGCGACTACTTTGTCTGAATCGCGGCTCGATCGCTGCTGGAGTGCGTTGCGTGCGGCCAGGCGCCCGGGGCTGGTGCCGTATCTGACCGCCGGTTTTCCGACGATACCCGAATCGCTCGATGCCGTGCGCGCCGTCGCCCGCCATTGCGACGTGCTGGAAGTCGGCGTGCCGTTCAGCGATCCGCTGGCGGACGGGCCCACCATCCAGGCCTCGACGTTTCGCGCGCTCGCCAACGGCATGACGCTCCACGGCACGCTCGACCTGATCGCCAAGGCCGACGTCGATGTGCCGATCGTCCTCTTCTCATATCTCAATCCGATCCTGCAGTACGGTGTCGAGCGTCTGCTGGCGGATGCCGCGGCACTCGGCGTCGCCGGACTCCTCCTCACCGATCTTCCCGCCGGCGCCGATCCGGCGGTCGAGCGCGCCGTGCAGGATTCGCCGCTCGATCTGATTCGCCTCATCGCGCCGACTACGCATGAGGAGCGGCTCGCGCGCGCGGTCGCCGGCGCGGAAGGATTCATCTATCTGGTCGCCCGTCTAGGTGTGACGGGTGCCAGTACCTCGCTCGCCGCGGGTCTTGGCGATTCGGTCGCACGCGTCAAGCGGCATACGGCGTTGCCGGTGGCAGTGGGCTTTGGCATTTCGACGCCGGCACAGGCGCAGCAGGTTGCCGGACTCGCCGATGGTGTCGTGGTCGGGAGTGCCTTGATCGATGTGCTGGGCCAGCAGGGAGTCGGCGCCGCGGAGCACTTTGTCAGCGGGTTGCGCGACGCACTCAGCAGTCGATGACGCCGACGCGCGCCTTTGTGGCCCTCGGCAGCAATCTCGGCGATCGCGCCGCGCGGCTCGGTCAGGCGCGCGAAGGGCTCGCCGCCACGCCCGGCGTCGTCATCGAGGCCGTGAGTACCGTGAGCGAGACCGCGCCATTGGGTGGACTCGATCAACCGCACTACCTCAACCAGATGGCCCGCGTCAACACCGTTCTCGGCGCGCGTGAACTTCTTGCCGCATGCCACGCGGTGGAACGCGCCGCGGGCCGCGAACGGCGCGCCAAGTGGTCTTCCCGCACGCTGGACCTGGATCTCGTGCGCTACGACGACTTGCTCTGCGACCTGCCGGATCTCACGCTGCCTCACGCCGGACTCCGCGACCGGGTATTCTGGATGGAACAGATCGCCGAACTGGAGACCCATGGCTGAACGCCCGCTGTCCATTGCCGACCTCGCACAGCGCAAGCGCGCCGGCCAGAAGCTCGTCGTGCTCACCTGCTACGACGCGCTCTTTGCGCGCCTGCTCGAAGCCGCCGGCGTGGATCTCCTGCTCGTGGGCGATTCGCTCAACCAGGTGCTCGGCGGCCGCCCTTCGACGCTGAGTGCGACGCTCGATCAGATGATCTACCATGCCGGCAGCGTTCGCCGTGGCGCGGCACGCACGCCGATCATGGTGGACCTGCCGTTCCTGTCGTATCAGGTGAGCATCGAGGAAGCGATTCGCAACGCCGGGCGAGTACTCGCCGAGACCGATTGTCATGCCGTCAAGCTCGAAGGCGGCGAACCGATGGCGGCGACGGTGCGCGCACTGGTCGATCGCGGCATTCCGGTCGTCGGACATCTTGGCCTCACACCGCAGTCGATCAATGTGCTCGGCGGCTATCGCGTGCAGGGGCGCGACGATCCCACCGCCAAGCGCCTCCTGTCCGACGCCCGTGCGCTGCAGGATGCGGGGGCGAGCGCCATTGTGCTCGAGCTGCTGCCGCGCACACTCGCGGCCGACATTTCCGCGGCACTCGCTATTCCCACCATTGGCATTGGCGCGGGCAATGGCTGCGACGGCCAGGTCCTTGTACTGCATGACATGCTGGGCTTGAACGAGGAGTTCACGCCCAAATTCCTCAAGCATTTTGGGTCGCTTGGCGTTGCCGTGCGCGAGGCCGTGGCGCAGTACGGCGCAGAGGTGCGCTCCGGGGCGTATCCCGACGCATCGCACTCCTTCGACTGAACCATGGACGAAATCACCACCATTCCGGCGCTCCGCGAGCGACTCGCAGCGGCGCGGGCACAGGGCCGGCGCATCGGCTTCGTGCCGACGATGGGATTTCTGCACGAAGGTCATCTCGCCCTTGTCGACGACGCCCGCGCGCACAGTGACTGCGTGGTGACGAGCATCTTTGTCAATCCGCTGCAGTTCGCGCCAGGCGAAGATTTTGCCCGCTACCCGCGCGACCTGATCCGCGATCGCGCGCTCGCCGCAAGCCGCGACGTCGATCTCCTCTTTGTGCCCTCGGCGGAGGAGATGTACGCAGCGGGACGCGACATCCGGGTCAACGCCGGCGCGATCGGTGATCGCTGGGAAGGTGGTGTGCGGCCCGGACATTTCGACGGGGTGCTCACCGTCGTTGCCAGGCTCTTCAACCTGGTCCAGCCCGACGTAGCGTGTTTTGGCCAGAAGGACATCCAGCAGGTCACGCTCATTCGCCGGATGATCGCGCAGCTTGGCTTTCCGCTCACGTTGCGCGTCGTGCCGACGCTTCGCGATGCCGATGGCCTGGCGATGAGCTCGCGCAATACGTATCTCGCGCCCGACGACCGTGCGCGGGCACTGGCGTTGAGCCGCGCACTTCGCGGAGCGGATGCGGCCTGGGCCGGCGGTGAGCGCCGCGCGGCACGGCTTGCCGCCGTCATGGAATCAGCGCTCTCGGCGGAGGGGCTCGCGGCCGACTATGTGGCCATCGTGGAGCCCGACACGCTCAAGGAAGTGGCCGATGCGCCGGCCGGCACCATCATCGCTCTGGCGGTCCGTGTTGGATCCACGCGTCTCATCGACAACATCATTCTCGGAATGGAGCGCGCATAGATGCGGCGCCGTCTCATGAAGTCCAAGATTCATCGCGCAACCCTCACCGCGACCGAGCTGCACTATCCCGGCTCGCTCACCGTGGCCGTGGACCTGATGGCGGCCGCGGACCTGGTGGAGAACGAAGAAGTGCAGGTGGTGAACATCAACAACGGCTCCCGGCTGGTGACCTATGTGATTCCCGGCCCGGCGGGCAGCGGCGTGATTCAGCTCAACGGTGCTGCAGCACGGCACGGCATGCCCGGCGACTTGGTGATCGTTATCGCGTACGCTGACGTGGACGAAAGCGAAGTTCCCGGCTTCCGGCCCGCCGTGGTGCATGTTGACGATGCCAACCGCATTGTCCCGACGCCCCAGCACGGATGACCACCGGCGTGCCGGATGACGAGGAAGGCTTGCCGCCATGGGCCATCGTGGTGCCGCTTCGGCGCGCGCATATCGAGCGCGTGGCGGCGCTGATGCGTCATTGGACGGTGGCTCTGCGCCTGTCGCCCGCCGAGACGCGTCGCTGGCTCAAGGCCGCGTGGCTGCATGACGCCTTGCGCGACGCGCCGGAGGGAGAGATGCGGCGCTGGGCGCCCGCCGTGGAGGGTCCGGTCGAACTGCGGCACGGTCCGGCTGCGGCGGCGCGCGCCGAACTCGAGGGCGAGCGCGACGCCGATATCCTGAGTGCTGTGCGCTGGCATTCCGTGGGATGGAGCGGTTGGGGAGCGATTGGCCGTGCGCTCTATTGCGCGGACTATCTCGAACCGGGCCGCGCGTTTGACCAGCCGGGCCGTGCAGCGCTCGCGCTCGCTTTTCCAGACGATCCGACTGCAGCGCTTCGTACGGTCGTCACGCAGCGCCTGGCGTACGCGGAACGGATGGGCTGGACGCTGCCGCCCGAGAGCATCGCCTTCCGTACTGCGGTCACTGAATGACACGGAGCCGCTGGGTTGCGGCAGGGGTCGCTGGCGGCGTGCTCGTGGTGGTCGCCGGCGTGATTGCGTGGCGTTTCCGTCCCGTGCGCACCCAACACGCCGGTCCGCCGGCCATTGTCTGGTCGCCCTTGCCGCGGCGGGTCATCATCGAGGTGCTCAACAACGGGGCGATGCGCGGTTCGACGACGATTGCCGTGCCTCTTCTGCGGAATGCCGGACTCGACGTGGTCAACTCCGGCAACGCTCCGCCGCCGCGCGATGGCGACCGCAACCGCGTTCTCGTGCGTCGGGGTGATACCACCGGCGCGGGAAGAGTCATCGCCGTGCTGGGCGACGTCGAGATTGTCGACCAGCCCGATACCAACCGGCTGGTCGACCTGTCCGTTCTGCTTGGCAGCCGCTTTCGGGCGCCCCCGGGCCGTCCCTAGGCGGGAACTCTCGCGGCCGCCGACGCGTATGGATCCAGAGTCTTTGTGTCTACAGAGGAGCTGCACCGGTATGTCATCCCAGACCATCATGTCCAGAATCGGCCCCGTGCGCGACGCGGTGCTGGCGCTGCATCGCGTCCTGTTCGAGACTGAGCGCATCGCGTGGCAGCAGATCAACGGCCAGGTCGTCAATAGCGCCGAGTTGTTGCAGCTTGCGATTCACGATCCCTGGTTTGCGTGGTTGCGGCCGCTGACCACGGTGATTGCCGCGATGGACGAAGCGATCGCCGACGGTGACCCCGAGGCGGAGGCTCGCGTTCCCGAACTCCTCGCGGCCACGCGGACCCTCCTGCATCCCGACGAAGACGGCAGCGACTTCCAGCAGCGCTACTTCGACTTCATCCAGCGCTCGCCCGATGTTGCGGTCGCGCATGGCGACGTGTCCCGCAAGCTCCGCGACGCGGTCTGATTCATTCCCGGTGATCGTCGCCGATGGCGGCGATCACCAGATCCATCACATTCGTACCGCTCGGGCCGGTGCGCAGCAGGGCACCCGCCAGATCGAGCGCTGAATAGGCGTCGTGCTTCGCGAGCGCATCCGCGGGATCGCCTCCGTTCGCGGCAATCGCACGTCGTGTCGTCGCTGCCACAATCGCTCCAGCGGCATCGGTCGGTCCGTCCCGGCCGTCGGTGCCCGCGGCGAGTAATGTGATGGACTGCCTCGCGCCGGCAAGCACGTTCGCGGCCGCGAGTGCCAGCTCCTGCGCCCTGCCGCCAACGCCATGCACGCCGCCGGTGGCGACCGTCGTTTCGCCTCCCCAGATCCACACACCGCGCTCGCCCGCTGCCGCTGCTTCCAGGAGCATCGCGGCAATCGCTTCACCCATCTCTCGTGCTTCGCCCGTGAGCGGCTCAGTCATCAGACGCGCGGATACGCCCAGCGCCTGGGCAGCCTGCTGCGCCGCCAGTTGCGCGAGATGACTGTTGGCGACGATCACCGGGATGATGTCAATGAGGCGGCGATCCTCGGGCCGCGGCGTGACCGTCGCGAGTGCCGTCAGCACTGGCGCTGAGAGCCTGGCTTCGAGCCCGCTGCGTTCGATGAGTGCCGCAATGTCCGGTGGTCGCCAACGATCGCCGGTGCAGGGGCCCGAGCCGATGGTGCCCGGATCGTCGCCGGGCACATCCGAGATGAGCCAGAGGCGGATCGGTCGCGGTGCCAGGGCGAGTGCAAGTCGCCCGGCACTCCAGCGCGTGATGCGCTTGCGCACCGCGTTCATCGCATCGATGTCGAGGCCTGCCGCACTCAGCGCCGCAAAGGTGCTGGTCACGTCTTCGTGCATCAATCCCGGCAGCGGCGACGCCATCAGCGCGCTGGCCCCGCCAGAGATCGCGACATGCACGGTCGCGGTGCGCGGCAGCGCCCGAATGCACTCGGCCAGCGCGTCCGCGGCGGCAAAGGAGCGCGCCCCCGGCATGGGATGGTCACCCACGGCCGAACGAAGCGACGGGTGCACGGGGCGACCGTCGTCCGCGGCAATCACCATTCCGCCGACCGGTGCCTGGCCATGCGTGGCGAGCCACTCCACCAGTGCCGTCGCCATTCCCGGCGCCGCCTTGCCGACGCTGATGATCGCGACCGGTCCCTCGGGTGCGGGCGCTGCGGCCAGATGCCGCGCCAGCGCGCGCTCCGCGTCGACCGCAGCGATGGCAGCGTCGAAGCAGTGGCGGAGGAGGGGGGTCGGGGGCAGCAGCGGCGGCAGAGTGACTCCAGAGGGATTCCCGCCAATATTACCCCTTCCTCCATCGGCCTGAGCCATGTCCGGACGCCACCATCTCTTTGTTCCCGGTCCCAGCAACATTCCCGATCGCGTGCTGCGCGCCATGCACCGCGCCTCGGAGGACCATCGCTCCGTTGCCTTTCCCCATCTTGTCCTGCCGCTGCTGCGCGACACCGCGCGCTTGCTCGGCGCGGAACCCGACCGCGTGGCGCTCTTCATGGCGAGCGGTACCGGCGGCTGGGAAGTGGCCCTCACCAACACGCTGCCGCCCGGCGCACAGGTGCTCCTGCCCTGCGCGGGCCACTTCGCCAATCTCTGGGGCGATTCCGCGCGCCGCTTGGGATTTGCCGTCGAGACCGTGCCGGAGATGGAATGGGGTGACGCGCCGTCGCCCGAACGCATCGCATCAATCCTCGCGGCCGACACGCACCATCGCTTTGCCGCGATCCTCGTGGTCCACAACGAGACCTCGACCGGTGTAACCGCCGATCTCCCGGCCATTCGCGCGGCCATCGACAAGGCTGGGCATCCCGCGCTGTTGATGATCGATGGCGTATCCTCGATTGGCTCGCTGGAATACCGGCACGATGACTGGCGCGTCGACGTCGCGATCACCGGCTCGCAAAAGGGCCTGATGCTTCCGGCTGGACTCGCCATTGTCGCATTCTCCGAGCGGGCGCTCGCCGCAGCCAATACAGTCACCGGGCCGCGGGCCTATTTCGATCTCCGGCCCATGCTCGCGCAGAACGCGGACGGCTACTTCCCCTACACGCCATCGATTCCCATGCTGTACGGTTTGCGCGAGTCGGTGGGCATGCTGCTCGACGAGGGCCTCGATCAGGTGGCGCAACGCCATGCCAGGCTCGCGCGCGGCGTGCGCGCCGCCGTTGCTGCGTGGCGACTGCCGATTTGCTGCCGCAATGCCGCGAGCACGTCGAACACCGTGACGACCATCATGACGCCGGCCGGGATCGACGCGCGCAAGATCGTCTCGCATGCGTTCACCAAGTACGACCTGTCCCTCGGCGGCGGGCTCGGGCCGCTCGCGGGAAAGGCCTTCCGTATTGGCCACATGGGATGGCTCAATGAGGGCATGCTCTTTGGGGCGCTCGGTCTTACGGCCATGGCGCTGACCGATTGTGGCGTGCCTGCTTCCGCCGCGGACGCGTGCGCCGCGGCTGCCGCGGTCTGGCACGGAGATGCGTCATGAGCTCGCGTCCCAGAGTGATTCTCACGCGTCGCCTGCCGCAGCCGGTGGAAGCGGCTGCGCGCGATCGCTTTGACGCCGTCTGCTCGACCAACGACCGACCCTTCTCGCCCGCCGATCTCCAGCGCGCGCTGGGCGAGGCCGACGGCATTCTTGCCACCGTCACCGATCGGTTCACCGCCGAGGTGCTGGCGGCGTATCCGCTGCGGACACGCATCATCGCCAACTTTGGCGTCGGCTACGACAACATCGATATCGCCGCGGCGCGCGCGCACGAGATCGCGGTGAGCAACACGCCTGATGTGCTCACGGACTGTACCGCCGATCTTACCATGGCGCTCATCCTGATGACCATGCGACGCGCCGGGGAAGGCGAGCGCGACGTGCGCGGCGGACGCTGGCGTGGTTGGGCGCCGACGCAATTGATGGGACGGCGCGTCACTGGTCGCACGCTCGGATTGGTGGGCTTTGGCCGGATCGGGCGAGCGGTCGCACGGCGAGCGCATCAGGGCTTTGGCATGCGCGTGCTCTGCTACACACCGCATCCGCCCGCGGTGGCGGAACTCGCCGCGATGGGCGTCGAGGCGCGTCCTACGCTCGAAGCGCTCCTGGCCGATGCAAACGTCGTCTCACTGCATTGTCGCAGCACGCCGGAGACGCGCGGCATGATCAACGCGCTGACATTGGCGCAGATGCAGCCGGGATCGTGGTTGATCAATACCGCGCGTGGCGATATCGTCGACGACGATGCACTGATCACGGCCCTCATGTCGGGCCATCTGGCCGGCGCGGGGCTCGATGTCTTTCGCAACGAGCCGCATCTCGATCGCCGCTACCTGGGCATGGAGAACGTGGTGCTGCTGCCGCATCTGGGATCGGCGACGCACGAAACGCGGGAGGCGATGGGGTTCCGAGCGATCGCGAATCTGACGGCGTGCTTTGAGGGGAAGCCGATTCCGGATCGCGTGGGGTAACTTGCGCCGGAGTATTTAGACAATTAGATAACTGTCTAAATGATGCTCGATCGCACCTTCCGCGCCCTCGCCGACCCCACGCGCCGGCAGATTCTCGCGCTCCTGCGCAGTGAAGACCGCGCCGCCGGCGATCTTGCGGCGCATTTCGACATGACCTTCGCGTCGGTGTCGCATCACCTCCAGGTGCTCCGCGACGCCGACCTGGTCCTCACCCGGCGCGACGGACAGCGGGTGATCTATTCGCTCAATACCACCGTTTTTCAGGACGCACTCCAGCATCTGCTCGATATCGCGCCCGGCCCGGGTGCCCGCAAATCACGCCGTCGATCAGAAGGGAAGTCCGATGCGTAAGATCTGGCCCGGTCTCCTCCTCAACCTGGCGGCCGCCGTCTTCGGCTTTGCGGTCTGGAGCCGCCTTCCCGCGCGCGTGGCGTCGCACTGGGACATGAATGGCAACGTCAACGGCACCATGCCGCGCACGATGTTCGTACTCTTCGTGCCATTGCTGGCGCTCGTCGTGGCGGTCGTGATGGTGTGGGCGCCGCGGCTCGATCCCAAGCGCGCCAATTTTCCGCTGCACTCCGGCGCCTACTGGATCGTGGTCAACGCCATCCTCGCGCTCCAGGCGATCATCCAGATCTTTGCGTTGGGCCATGGCCTGGGCTGGAAAATCCCGATCGATCAGGTCGTTGGCGTCGGCGTCGCGCTGCTCTTTGTGGTGCTCGGCAACGTGCTCACGCGGGTCCGTCCCAACTGGATCTTTGGCGTGCGCACGCCCTGGACGTTGTCGAGCGATCTGTCGTGGCGCGAAACCCACCGGCTCGCGGGCTATGGCTTTGTGCTCGATGGGATCGCGGTGCTGCTGACGGCGTTCGTCTACCCGCACGCACTCTTTCACGTGCTGCTGGGTGGCATGCTGGTGGTTGCACTCGTCTCGATTGTCTGGAGTTATCTCGCATGGAAGCGCGATCCCAACGCGCAAGGACGGAGTGTATGACGATCCGCATGCTGTTTCCCGCTCTCGTGGCGGCCCTGGCACTGCCAGTGGTAGCCACCGCGCAATCCCTCCCCGCCGGTGTCACTGAACGCGACATCACGGTCTCCGGTCCGGTCGCGTTGCCCGGAACACTCAGTGTTCCCGCGGGCAAGGGGCCATTTCCCGGCGTGATCCTGGTCCATGGCTCCGGTTCCGGCGATCGGGACGAAACCATTCTCGGCAACAAGCCCTTTCGCGACCTGGCCTGGGGACTCGCCGCGCAAGGCGTCGTCGTCCTGCGTTACGACAAACGCTCCAAGGTCAATCCGCAGTGGTTTGCGGCGCACCCGTTCACCGTCGATGACGAAGTGATTCAGGACGCGCTGAGCGCGCTCACGCTGCTGCGCCAGCAACCCGAGGTGAATCCGCGCCGCACCTTCCAGCTGGGGCTGTCACTCGGCGGGATGCTTGCGCCGCGCATTGCCAAGGCCGATGGCAAGGTGGCCGGCATCATCATCATGTCGGGTGCAACCCGCATGCAGTTGATCGATCAGATCGATCGGCAATACGCGTATCTGCAGTCCATCGCCGGCGCCGATTCCATGCAGATCAAGGCGGCGCGTGCGCAACTGGCGCCGATTCTTGCCAAGGTGCGGGGGCTCACGCCGGCAGACACCGCCAATCCCGCGCCGATTCCGGGCCTGGGCGGCACGGGAGCCCGCTACTGGCTCGACCTGCACGCCTACGATCCCGCCGTCGTGATGCGCGATCTCAAGATTCCCGCGCTGGTGACGCAGGGACTTGGCGACTATCAGGTGCCGCCCGATCAACTCGACGATTGGCTCAAGGAAGTTGGACCGCGCAAGGACATCACCGTCAAGCGCTACCCCGGGCTCAGCCACATTTACACGCCCGCCGGCAATCCGCCGTCAGGCGCAGACTACAGCACGCCCGGACATGTGGCGCAGCAGGTGATCGACGACGTGGCCGCCTGGATCAAGGCGCACTAGTGAACCGCGCGGCGCTCATGCCGAACCAGAGCGCCGCGAGCCCGGCCACCAGACTCACGCTCACGTAGGCGATCGCGCGGGAGACGGCACCTTCCTGCAGCAGCCGCACCGTCTCCCACGAGAAGGTCGAGAAGGTGGTGAAACCGCCGCAGAATCCCGTGGTGAGCAGCGCCTGCGTGGCGTGCGAATAGGTCCCGCGATCGGCGAGCAGTTGCACCAGGAAGCCGAGGATAAGACAGCCGGCGATGTTGACGGCGAGCGTGCCGAACGGGAATGCCGTTGCGGTGCGGTCCTGCACGAACACGGTCAGCAGGTAGCGCGCGACGCCGCCCATGGCGCTCCCAAGGGCGATCGAGACGAGCAGAACAGGTGTGGAGGACGTCTGGGGCACGGGTGACCTCGGCAGTGCATCGATCCCGTAGGAGCCATCAGCCATGACACGGCGGTTTGGGGTGAGCTCCATCACCCAGGCGCGCCGGATTCTACGAGGCCGCCGTCCGGCTTCGCAAGTTCCGCTTCCGCTCGGTTGCCACGCGCAGCTGTCCGCACGCCGCGTCGATGTCGAGTCCACGGGACCGCCGCACTACCGCTTCCACACCGCGCACTATGAGCTGATCCCGGAACGCCCGGATCGCGGCAGTAGGCGTCGGCGTGAGATCGGGATTGCCGCCAGGATGCAGCGGCAAGAGGTTCACGTGCGCCCCAAAACGCCGCGCCAGCGAGCCGAGCGCGATCGCATCGGTCTCGCGATCGTTGCGACCGGCAATCATCACGTACTCGAAGGTGATCCGCTGCTTGAACGCCCCGGCCGCCTCGAGCACGTCGTTGAGATGGTACTTCTTCTCGATCGGCATCAAGCGAATCCGGTCCTTGGCGTGCGGCGAATGGAGCGAGATCGCCAGCCGGAATTGCTCCGGCCGGGCTGCGAGCGCCTTCATTCCGGGCAGGATCCCCACCGTCGACACGGTGATATGCCGGGCGCCGATCCCGAAGCCGTCCGGGTCATTGAGGATCGAGAGGGTCGCGTCGACCGCCGGCCAGTTGAGGAGCGGTTCCCCCATGCCCATGAAGACCACGTTGGTCGGCTTGTCCGACGGGTCCGCCAGGACGACCTCCCGGACCTGCCCGGCGATCTCCGCCGCCGTCAGGTCGCGTCGGAAACCCATGCGCCCGGTGGCGCAGAAGACGCAGCCCAGAGCGCAGCCCGCCTGCGAGGAAATGCATAGGGTCCGGCGCGTGGCCGTGGGGATCAGCACCGATTCGACCTTCTCGCCATCCCTCAAGTTCCACAGGAACTTCCTGGTCCCATCTGCCGACTGCTGAACGACTTCCGCCTCCAGCCGCAGGAGCGGCAGCTCGCGGTCCAGCTGATCCCTGAGGCTCTTCGGGAGCTCGGTGGCTTCCTGCCAGCTCGGCACAGGTGACACCCAGAGCCGGCGCAGCAGCTGGGCGCTCCGCCATTTGGGGAGGCCCGCCGCGGCCACCCAGGCGTCGAGCCGTTTGGCGGCCGTCTTGGGCGTCAGATCGAGCAGGGTTTGAGTGGTATCCATGGGGTCGAAACGTAAGCCATGCAGGGGTTTTTCTTGCCGGTCTCCGCCGCCGACAGTTAGTTTAGCGCTGTCCCGAGCCCGAGACTTCGACC
>DATAVM010000179.1:0-10591 GCA_036267775.1 Gemmatimonadales bacterium | reverse complement strand
TTCACGAGCGATCGCGTGACGGATGCGCCGGGAGACGCGCCACCTCTGGTGGTGGCCCGGCGCGGCGGCTATCCCTCGCGCAGTGCGTCCACCGGATCGACCGACGCCGCAACGCGAGCCGGCAGCCAGCTGGCGAGCAATGCCGCCAAGGCCAGCACGAGCGAGATCCCGACGTAAGTGGTCAGGTCGCCGGGCTCGACGCCATAGAGGAGCGAGCGCATGGCCTTGGTCAGCACCAGCGCCGCTACCAAGCCGACCGCGCCACCAGCCATGGCGAGTACCACACCCTCGCGCACCACTAACGCGACTACGCTCGCGGGATCGGCTCCGAGTGCCATGCGGATGCCGATTTCGCGAGTGCGTTGTGTCACGCCAAACGATACCACGCCATAGATCCCCATGATCGCGAGTGCCAGCGCGACGGCGGCAAAGAGCGCCAGCAGCGTGGCGCTCAATCGCGCGGTGCTGGTCGATGTCCCGATGCGGTCCGTCATGGTGGCCACATCGTACACCGGGTCGCGCGGCGCGAGGGCGCGAATGGTCCGGCGCGCCAACGGCGCCAGTGCGGCAGGGTCTCCCGTCGTTTTGAGAAAGATCATCATGTACGGCCGGGGCGACTGGCTGTAGGAGATGTAGCTGTCGGGCGCGGGTGTGGAATCGAGCGTGCCGTATCGCACGTCGCCGACGATGCCGACCACGGTGGCACCGGCGTCGAAGCCGCCCTGCCACACAGCCACGCGTTTGCCGATCGGATCTTCGCCGTGCGGCCAGAACTTGTGGACCGCCGCTTCACTCAGGAGGACCACTCTGGGGCCGCCTTCGCGATCGTCTTCGGTAAAGAGCCGCCCGCGCCGGAGTGGTACCTGGAGTGTGGCAAACCAGCTTGGCGTTACCCAGTGGACGCCGACCTCCGCGTTCCCGCTCGTCGTTTTCGGGCGATCGGGAAAGGTCATGAGCGTGCCATTGCAGCCGCCGTTGAGTGGCGGACAGTCGCCGAGCGCAACCCGCCGCACGCCGGGAAGTGCCGCGAGCCGCGTTTGCAGCTCGCGATAGAATCCCGGCTCCGAATCGACCGGCATGCCGCCACCAGGCACGGTGAGACGCAAGGTCAGCACATGGCTCGCTTCAAAGCCGGGGTCGATTGCGAGCAGCTTGGCAAGGCTGCGCAGCATCAGGCCCGAGCCCGCGAGCAGGACCATCGCGAGGGCCAACTCGACGATGACCAGCACGCGCCGGCTGGTGCCGATGCGCGCACCGCCGCGAGCACTGCCATGCCGGAGGCCTTCCACGACTTCCGGCCGCGTCGCCTGTAACGCCGGCACCAGACCAAAGAGAACACCCACCACGAGCGTGACACAGAAGGCGAAGGCGAGCGCACGTACGTCCAGGTGAATGGCTTCGAATCCGGCGGCGCCCACGGCACCGCCCAGACCCTGCGCCACCAACGCATCCTGGGAATCGAGTCTGCTGAGAAGTGCGGTACCCCACCACGCGATGGCAATACTTGCAAGGCCACCGAGGGCCGCGAGCAGCAGGCTCTCGGAGAGCAGCATGCGCACCAGCCGGGCACGCCCCGCGCCGATCGCGAGCCGCACGGCGATTTCATCGCGGCGCGCCAGCGCGCGTCCCAACAGCAGCGAAGCGAGATTCACGCACGCGATGAGCAGAACCAGGCCGACCGCTCCGGCGAGGACCATCACCGATTGGCGCAGGGTCGAGCCCACGCGCACGTCGTCGAGAGGCCGCGCCGCCGCACTCCACGGGCCGCCGGGGCCGCTGCTGATGAATCCCTTGGGCAGGGGAATGACGCGCGCGACCAGAGCGCCCAATCGCACCGCTTCGGCCGCCGCCGCACGCGCGGTTACTCCCGGCTTGAGACGGCCGACCATTGAGTAGGAATGGTTCCAGGCGTTGAGTTCATCGGCCGGGTTGGCGGTGACCGGTACCAGCAGGTCGGCCTTGCCGGTGATGCCGCGAAAGGCCGCCGGCAGTACGCCAAGGATCTCGTACGAATCGCCGTCGATGTGGAGGATCTGCCCCACGGCACGCCGATCCGCATTGAAGCGGCGCTGCCAGAGACTGGTGCTGATCAGCACATACTTTGGCGCGTCCGCATGCGCGTCTTCGTCCAGCGGAAAATCGTGGCCCACGACCGGATGCACGCCGAGCGTGCCGAGGTAGGCGGCGCTCACCCGTTCGCCGCTGATCCGCTCGGGCGCGTCGCCCGTGAGGATGTAGTTCTCGTTCGCGTAGAGCGCCACGGCGCTGTAGCTCTGCTGGGCGTCCCGCACGACCATGAACTTGGGGTAGGACCACGGCTCGTCGTTCGAGCCGCCATTGCGTGGGTCGAATGGTGAACGCTGCACGATATCGACGAGGCGCGCGGGATCGTGAAACGGCAGGGCGCGTAGCAGCAACGCATCGAACATGGAGAAGATGGCCGTGTTGGCGCCAATGCCGATGGCGAGCGTGAGCACGGCGATGGCGGTGAACATCGGGCGCTGGGTCAGCCCGCGCCAGGCGTAGCGGAAGTCCTGGCTCGTGCCGGCCAGCCAGTCGTGGAGTTGCATGCGGTGTTCCTTGCGGACGGCCGAGCGACGCAGCGCGGCCCGAGTGGTAGAGAAGGGCGGGCCCAGCCGGCGCAGCGCTTCGGTGCGCGCGGCCTCTTCGGGCCAGCCCCGGCGCACCAGCTGTGCGGTGCGCTGCTCGAGATGAAAGGCGATTTCGTCGTCGATTTCCGCGCGAACTTCGTCGGCACGGCCCACGGCCAGCCGGAAGGCGCGGCGCACTCCGGCGCGAATCCGCGACGGCACCGGATCAGGCTCGGCGTTCAGCGAGGATGGTCATGACCATGCGGGCGTAGCGCACCAGTCCGGCCGACTCGGTGCGCAGGTGCGTCCGCCCCGCCGGCGTCATCCGGTAGTAGCGGGCGCGGCGGTTGTGGTCGGTGACGCCCCACTCGCTGGCAATGAGGCCGCGCTCTTCCATGCGGTGCAGCGCCTGATAGAGCGCGCCGTCTTCGATGTCGAGCTGGCCGCCGGAACGGTCTTCGAGCCAGGTGGTGATCTCGAAGCCATGCATGGCGTTCCATGACAGGGCCTTGAGCACGAGAATGTCGAGAGTGCCGCGGAGCAGCATGACCGGTTCTCCTCTGAGAATCTTACCCCTAGATTCTCAGGAGAATACCGGCGTCGCACCGTTCGCGCCAGCGGCGCCGGTCAGCCGGGCGTGACGCTCGTGCTGCCGCCGTCCCGCCGCTCGACCACCAGCGTATAGTGCGAGGCGAGGGCGGCGATGCTGCCCAGAGCCACCCACACCGGCAGGAAGAAGGCGCCGACGGCGCCAACGGTGAGCGGGATCTCGAAGATCGCGTGGCCCTGGTCGTTCTTGACGATGATGCGGCGGGCGTTGCCTTCCTTCACCAGCTCCTTGACGCGCTCCACCAGCTTTTCGCCGGCGATCTTGATCTCTTCGGTTTGCGGCATTTGGCTCTCGTCGATGGGGTTGGCGCTGCCCTTGATATATACCGCGCCGGATCAGCGTCAGAGGCCGCCGCTGCCACCACTCCGGCGCGGGACCGGCAACGCGATCGTGGTTGAGCCCTCGCGTGCCAGCCGGAGCCGGCCGTGGCGCTGATCGAGTGTGACGACAAAGTTCTCGAACACTCGCGTGCCGATGTTGGGGCGGCCCGGAAAATCCGGAGGCAGGGGGACGCCGATCAGAAAGGGGGTCGGAAAGGTGTAGCGGCCGATCGCAATGTCGCCGTCGAGGATGCCGCCCTTGATGTCGACCGTACCGAACGCTCCGCGCGCGCGACCCACTGCCACGAGGCCGCCCTTGAACGGCAGCGAATCGCCCAGTGCGGGCGGGATATTGATGCCCCCTGATGATTGCGTGTCGAGGACGCCGGTGAACGGCCGTCCGGCGATCGTGATCGGCATGCCCCAGAACGCATCGACGCGGCTGAGCGCCAGGATATCCGCGCCATTGGCGGCGGGCAGCGAGTCGTTGGCAAACCGCACCTCGCGCGCCGGATAGTCGATGGTCAGCAGAACATTCTGATAGAACGGCAGACCCAGCACGCCGGCGATGCCCAGTGCCGCCACGCCGGCCGGTTCCGCCGCCACGTTCACGCCATGAAACGCGGCGGCGCCGACATTGATCGAGTCGAGACGGTACTCCGGCTGCTCATCCGAGCCGCCGATGCGCTTGAGTCCAAGCGTGTCGATCAGCCCCGGCGACAGATCAATTTCCCGGGCGCCGGTCTCGATCAGGAAGTTGAACGGTCCGTGGCCGTTGACCATCACCGCCACCAGCGGCCGCGACGAGCTGTCGCGGCCACGCAGGAGCGGAACGGTGACGACCCCCGGCAGGACGATGTGTGTCGGCGGTGTCGAGTCCGGGAGCGCTGCCGTCTGCGCAGCCGCGGCGGATGGAACGAGGAGCAGCAGCACCACACTCGCCACGCGGCGGCTCGGCCTGGACATTGGTGGCACGTATTACCCCACTCTCAGAGGAATCGCGCGAGTTGGGCGCGATGACTCTGCGAGAGATGTCTCAGCGGGCCGGTCCGTCGCGCTAGTGCCGCTTGAAGTACTGGACTTCCCGCTCGTGCTTTTCTGCCGCGGCCCGAGTCGTGAACGTGCCGAGGTTCTTGCGGCGTCCCGTGCCCCGATCCGTCTTGCGCGAGTAGAGGCGGTAGCCGCCGCTAGCAAGTTTGCGGATCATCATCCCCTCCTGGTCGTCTTCTTTTTGTTCCGGCTGCGGACCAGCGCGGCGCCGCCCACCAGTGCGGCGGCCGTTACGCCTGCCGCCGCAATCTTGACGCGGCGCCGCTTGGCAGCCTTCCCCGACACTTCGTCGACGGCCTTCTGGACGGCGGCCTTGGCGCGCGATGCGCCCTTCATGGCGGCGGCGCGCGATTCCTTGATGCTGGTCCTGGCGTGCTTGGTGGCGCTGCGGAGCTCCGCCGCCGCGATGGCGGCTTCCTTGACCGCGTTCGCAGCGGACTTGGTGATGCTGTTCATGATCTGCCCCCCAAAGGTGATGGACGTGCCATCCGGGGAGACGCGCGTGCGGCGACGTGGCGCACGCGTGGCGTCATGAATCGACGGCAGCCACCAGTTCCGCGGGAGCGGCGTGCGCGGCGTGCCACGCGGGAAGAAGGGCGCCGACCAATGCGATCGCGGACAACAGCGCTCCGTAACGCAACAGAGCGAGCGGATCGGCGTCCGGGAGGCCGGCGACCGCGGTCGCGAGCGCGTCACGCGCGGCGGGACCAAACCAGAGTGCCAGCGCCATCCCGCCGGCCGCGGCGCCACAGCCGCGCCGGAGAACCAGCCGCAGAATGGCACCGCGGCGTGCACCCGCCGCGCGCCGCACGCCAATCTCCCGGCGGAGCGAGGCAACCCAGAGCTGCATCAGCGCAAAGGTGCCGGTGATCGCGATGAGGAGCATCGCCCAGCCTTCCGCACCGATCCACCGCCCGAACCAGGCCAACGGCGCCAGTTCGGCTGTCGCGAGTGCCGCGGCGGTCGTACGGGCGACGCGGTGGTCGGGAAGCTGGAGGATGTCAGCGGCGCGGCGCGCGATCTCGCCATCGACCGCGGCGCCGTGCACGGGCCGAAGAGTCAGATCGACCGCCGCCGGCGGAACCTGCAGAACACTGAGATAGACGGCCCCGCGCGGCTCGAGCACAGCGCCAAAGCCGCTGCGCGCGGGATCATCGACAATCCCCACCACCGTGTACCACTGCTGTCCCGTCCCCAGCTGGAGTCTGCGTCCAACCGCGTCGCCGTGCTGAAAGTGCTCTCTGGCCAGGGCGCGATTCACCACGACCACGCGCGGTGCGTCCCAGCGGTCCGTGTCAAGAATGCCGCGCCCCGCCGTCAGCGGCGCGCTGACCGCACGGAATGTGTCCGCGCTGACAAAGTGATAGACCGCCGTAGTCACCTGCCAGCGCACCGTGAAGGTGCCCAGCATGCATTCGCCGCAATCGGTGGTGATCTTGCTCGCGGGACCCAGGCCCGCCGCGGTTCCGGGCGAGGCCAGGCTGACAACGTCGTAGAGGCCGGATCGACGCGTCGCGTCGAGCAGCGCCGCGTATCGTGCAGCGCGTTCGGCCATCGGCGTGCCGGAGCTGTCGATCTCGAGCACGGTGGCGTCGCCCGGACCGGTGCCTCGCGGTGTCGCCATCGCACCGGCGTGACGGATGAGCAGGGAGCCCATGGTGAGCACGAGCACGCTCAAACCCAGCTGCAGTGCGATCGCATGCAGCGCCGGCGTGCGGCCGGATGTCTCGCGCACCGCGCGCCCGCGAGCGGGAATGAGCGTGAAGAGGGCGCCGGCGACGATCACGCTGGCGGTCGCACCGGCCAGCACAAACAGCGGCACGGCACTCCACGGCTGGAGCTGCCCGGGCCACGCCCGCAGCGCGGCGCGCGCCGCGATCCCCCCGACGCTGCCGCCGATCACCACGGTCGCGGCCGCGATGACGCCGCCCTCTGCCAGTGCAGCCCCGAGGAGTTGGCGCCGTGATGCTCCCACGGCGCGACGGACCTGGACTTCCACCGCGCGCTGTGCTGCCCGTGCGCTGGCAACAGCGAGGACGGTGACCGCGGCCACGATCAGTACACCGACGGTGATTGCCACGAGGATTCCGCTGAGACCAGCCAGCGCCGTCTGCTGAAGGCTCGTGACCGTCGTAGTCAGCACGTCATTCCACGCGAGTCCCAGATCGCCGCCGCGCATGGTGGACAGCGCGAGGCGCGTGGTTGCGGCGCCGGTCAAGGTGGCCGCCACCACTGTGGTGGCCGCCACCGCAGCCATTCCCGCGACCGCGGTGACCGCGACGCCGCGCCAGTACATGCGCAGACCGTCCGTGGTGGCGTGCCAGATGATGCCCGGTGCCGATCGCCGCTTCATGGCTTCTTTGTTCCCGGTGCGTTGCGCAGCCGGGTGAGGAGCTCGCCCAGCGTCTTGATCTCGTCGCCGTACTTGGCCCAGTCGCCGTTGCGCTGCGCCTGCAGCGCATTGTCATAGTGCTGCTGCGCCTCGGTGATGAGCGACTGCGTGTCCCCGCCGGCCGGCGCGACGGCCGATGACGACGTGCCCGATGTAGGATTCCGGGGTCGGGTGCTCGCGCCGAAGATGTCGTTGAGCGCGCCGTCGAGCGTTTCTTCCATCACGACCGTGTTCTGATAGGCGACCACCACGCGCTTGAGCTCCGGGATGCGGCCGCCTTCGGCCTGCAGGTAGAGCGGCTGCACATAAAGCAGCGCCTGCTCGATCGGGATGACGAGCAGATCGCCGCGGATGACCTTGGAGCCGCGCTGATCCCAGAGCGAGACCTGCTGGGAGATCTCGGTGTTCTGATTGATCAGATTCTCCACCTGCGTCGGTCCGAAGACGAGACTCTGCTCCGGAAATTTGTAGACGCGCAGGCGCCCGTATTCGGCCCCATCGTTTCGCGCCACCATCCACGCTGCAAGGTTGTCCTTGCCGCGCGGCGTGAACGGCACCATGTACACGTACTCGGCGCTCGCCTCGCCCGGCAGGCGCATGATGATGTGACGCATGAACGGCACGGATGCGTCCGAACTCCCCACCGACGGAATCTGCCACTGGTCGGCACGGTGATAGAAATCCACCGGTGAATCCATGTGGTAGGTGGCGTAGAGCGCGGCCTGGGTGCGGTAGAGATCGTCGGGGTAGCGCAGATGCGCGCGCAGATCCGCCGGAAGACTCGCGAGCGGATGGAAGATCCCGGGAAAAATGGCCGACCACGTGCGGATCAGCGGATCGTTCGGCGTGCTGATATACGACGTGATCGAGCCGTCGTACGCATCGACGATCACCTTGACGCTGTTGCGCATGTAGGTCGTGCCATCGTCGACAGGCTCCGCGTACGGATAGGCGTCGGACGTGGTGTAGCCGTCGAGAATCCATTTGAGCTTGCCATCGGCGGTGACGACCAGATACGGATCCCGGTCAAAGCGCAGGAAAGGCAGCGCCTGCTTGACTCGCGCCACCACGTTCCGATTGTAGAGCACGCGCGAGTCGTCGCCGATGTCGGCCGAGAAGAGCAGGTTGGACGCGGAGAATCGGGTGGCGAGAATCAGTCGGCGGAGCGCGTTGCCCACGCGCACGCCACCGGTGCCGTCGTAGGCCGCGTAGACGTCCTGCTCGCCGGCCGGGTGATCGAACTCCCGCTGCTTGGTACCAACCACGACATAGTCGTTGGCGATTTCACCGTAGTAGATCTGCGGACGCGTCACCTTGAGCGACACGCTCGATACCGGCGGCAGGTCCTTGATGAAGAGCACGGGCAGGCCGTCGCTTGTGACCTGATTGACGGGACCCAGTGTCAGGCCCATGCCGTGCGTGAAAGTCAGATGCTCGTTGATGAACGTGCGCGTGGGAAGCGAGGCCGCGTTCAGTTCGCGCGGGGAGAGCAGCACCTGGCGATACTTGCCGTCGATCCAGTAGCGATCGTCGTCGATCGACACGAAGTCATAGAACGTGCGCAGCTCCTGCAACTGACCAAAGGTCTGCAGCAGCGGGTCGCGGTCCCAGAGCCGCACGTTGTCGATCGTGGGACCGTTGTTCTGGATATCCGTGAGCGACAGGCTGCCGGCGTCGCCGAGCTCTTTCACATCGACGCTGTCGAGTCCCCATGCGCGGCGCGTTGCGACGATGTGGTCCTGCAGATACGGCGTCTCGCGCGTCAGCTCCGTCGGCGCCACAAACACCTTCTGCATGATCAGCGGAATCACGCCGCGCCCGACCAGCGCGACGGCGACATATCCGACAATGGCCTGCAAGGCGGATCGCGTCAGGTGGCCGCGCACACCGCCGGCAACAATCATCCCCGCCGCCGCGAGTGCGGCGAGCGCCGAGATGTACAGCGCAGGCAACGTGGCGTGCAGATCGGTGTAGCTCGCGCCGACGAGCGGCCCGGTGGTTGAATAGACGAGTGATGGCGCGTCAACGAGCCAGAGCTGGAGCGCAATGATCACAAAGAGGGCGCCGAGTACCACGCCCGCGTGAATCGAAGCGCGGCGATCCAGATGAATGTGCCGCGGCGGCGTGACGACGAACGAACCGCGCGCGAGATAGATCGGAAAGAGCATGATCAGCGTGAGCACCAGCATGGTGGCGAGCATGGTGAGCGTGCCATCGATGAGCGGCAACGTGAAGATGTAGTAACTCACATCCCTGCCGAAGGCCGGATCGGTCGTGCCGAACGCGACACCGTGCAATGCGAGCAGTACCGTGTCCCATGCCCCGCCCCCCGCAAGACCAAAGAAGATGCCGAGAATGATCGCGGCGGGCAGACTCAGACTGCGGACGACACCGGTGAGGTTGACGGCCGGCAGGTTCGGGCCGAGGTGAACCGGGTAGGGGAGCACGGCGGCGCCGCGCAGGGCGAGGCGGAAGTTCGCGTACAGAAAGAGTGAGACTGCGGTGCCCACGCCCATGAAGAGTGACAGGCGCGTGGTGAACTGCCGCGCGAATACCACCTCGTAGCCGATCTCCTTGAACCACCACCAGTTGGAGAGTGTGGTGCTGAGCGAGGGCCACGCAAGGAAGAGCAGCACGACAACCAGCAGGAGCACCAGCAGGATGCGACGTCGGGCCATCGGGACCTCGCCATGGGAGATCGGAGCGTATCGCCGGCAAGGGCGCTGTCTCCGCTTACCCGGATAAGTTACTCGCAATGCTTGAACATTTGTCGCGCGCGGCCCGTCTCTTTGGCCGGGCCTGCCGGGTCCGCTGCCCCAACTGCGGTGGCGGCGCCATCTTCGATTCGTGGTTCCGCATGAAAACGGCGTGCCCCACCTGCGGCCTGGCCTTCGATCGCGGGGAAGAGGGGTACCAGGTGGGCTCGTACATGTTCAACATCATTCTCGCCGAGCTGGTGTTCGCGGTCGTGCTGATCGTGATCCTTGCGCGCAGCTGGCCGTCGCCGCCTTGGGATGTGCTGGAGTATGCCGCTCCGGCGCTGATGGTGGTGTTGCCGTTTGCGCTCTTTCCGCTGACGAAGACATTGTATCTGGCGCTGGATCTGTTGTTAAGACCTGGGTCTTGAGACCTGAGTCTTTTGTCATCCCGAGCCTTGAGCCCTTTGTCATCCCGAGCGGAGCGAAGGATCTCGCGCTCAATGCGACGTCAAGCCTGCCGTTGGCGTATTTGCCAGGAAAGCAGATCACTGGGCCGGGGGCGACCACGCCAGACCGCCCACGCGTCGGCGCGGAAACCCGCGCCTTCCTCTGGTCGGCTGTCGTGCTCGCCCCGCGAAGCTCCGCCGGCACCACCCCGTGGCACGAATCACGGGGCGGACCATCGGACGGTGTGTGCGAAGCGGCGTCAGTGCGCCATCGGGGCGGGTCGGGGTGCAGGGATCGCACTGCAGGCGCGCAGCACCACTGTCCCATGGTCACGCCCGCGCCGATATCCTTCGCTGCCCTCAGCAACTGTCTGAAAAATCAAGCGGTCGCGGGGCGCCACGGCGTCCCGGCGGACAGCATCGCATTGAGAATCGTCAGCAGCTTGCGCATGCACGCCACGAGCGCCACCTTCGCGGGCTTGC